>NZ_JBFRMM010000017.1:0-41898 GCF_041470465.1 Vibrio sp. 10N.261.55.F4
ATTACAGTTAAGCGCTATCTGTTGCCCAAGGCAGTAAGAGCAGCGAATAACTAATGCGATACTAGCTCAGTTGGTAGAGCGCAACCTTGCCAAGGTTGAGGTCATCGGTTCGAACCCGATGTATCGCTCCAAATTCTCTCTTTTTAGAGAACAGAGTCATTAACTTAAATAATGCATTCGGACGCGGGATGGAGCAGTTTGGTAGCTCGTCGGGCTCATAACCCGAAGGTCGTCGGTTCAAATCCGGCTCCCGCAACCACATTACAGTTAAGCGCTATCTGTTGCCCAAGGCAGTATGAGCAGCGAATAACTAATGCGATACTAGCTCAGTTGGTAGAGCGCAACCTTGCCAAGGTTGAGGTCATCGGTTCGAACCCGATGTATCGCTCCACTTTCTTTTCGAAGAGAGAGGGAAGAATCATCAACTTAATTGATGCATCCGGACGCGGGATGGAGCAGTTTGGTAGCTCGTCGGGCTCATAACCCGAAGGTCGTCGGTTCAAATCCGGCTCCCGCAACCACATTACAGTTAAGCGCTATCTATTGCCCAAGGCAGTAAGAGCAGCGACTAACTAATGCGATACTAGCTCAGTTGGTAGAGCGCAACCTTGCCAAGGTTGAGGTCATCGGTTCGAACCCGATGTATCGCTCCAAATTCTCTCTCACGCTTTATGCTGAAGATGAAAATGGTTTAGTCTCATTGTCTTAAACAATGCATCCGGACGCGGGATGGAGCAGTTTGGTAGCTCGTCGGGCTCATAACCCGAAGGTCGTCGGTTCAAATCCGGCTCCCGCAACCACATTACAGTTAGGCGCTATCTGTTGCCCAAGGCAGTAAGAGCAGCGATTAACTAATGCGATACTAGCTCAGTTGGTAGAGCGCAACCTTGCCAAGGTTGAGGTCATCGGTTCGAACCCGATGTATCGCTCCAAATTCTCTCTCACGCTTTATGCTGAAGATGAAAATGGTTTAGTCTCATTGTCTTAAACAATGCATTCGGACGCGGGATGGAGCAGTTTGGTAGCTCGTCGGGCTCATAACCCGAAGGTCGTCGGTTCAAATCCGGCTCCCGCAACCACATTACAGTTAAACGCGATAGCGGTTAACTAATGCGATACTAGCTCAGTTGGTAGAGCGCAACCTTGCCAAGGTTGAGGTCATCGGTTCGAACCCGATGTATCGCTCCAGCTTTCTTCTAAAAAAGCTATTAAGACTCTTTAAACCACCGTGTTTTTCTTTAGATCACAGAGTTTAAAGGCGACCACAAAGGTCACGCTCTTTCTTTAATGCTGCGAAGCATAATCCCCCAAAAAAGCAAATAATCCTCCATCATGGTGGATATTTTTTTGTCTTAAATTTTTCTTAGCAACTGAAATGCTAGTAAATATCAGGTCTCTGAAGCAGACACTTGAGGTTTTTCACATCTATAAACAGACTTATCCACAAAATGTTAGGTGTGGATAACTTGGTTGATAAAGTTGTTTCAGGCTTAATTCTTTACCTATCCCTAAAAGATCTTTCTTGTTTTCAATATATTAGATGAATTGCAGCGATCGTAACTTGTTGTTTTTTATCAAGTTGGATGCCTATCTTGGATTTAATAAAAGATCGTTAACTTGTTGTTTTTTGATCTTAATCATTTATCGGTACTGTGTTTAACTTTGCTCGGGTGTCGGAAGTTTACGAGAGTTCTGAATTTTTTCCACATTGTTAGAATTGAGAACAAGGTCAAACATTGTTCTAAAATTATGTGCAACGAGTTGTCTTAAATATTGGACTATCGATGTGGGTGTCGCTGTCAATCGTTGATACCAAAAGGGCTAGGCGTCTCTTGGTAGTCCTTTCTCTACTATACGTATCAGTCTGTGCTTTTTGGTGGAGATTTTGCTGTTACTTTTTTGCACACAGCTATTTTTCTGCGTAGAGCTATCTTCTTGCACACTGCTAGCGTTGGGTAACTGCTGTAGTTGTTTATTCAAAGCCCACTCAATATGCACATCAAGCATTTCGTTTTTGCCTTGATGAGACTCCAGGGTTTCAATAATGCGTTGTTGAAATGGTGCATTGCCCATCGCAACAAAGATATTGCGTAACCACTGGGTGTGGCCGATACGTCTGATTGCTGAGCCTTCCATTTTCTTTAGGAAGGTTGCTTCTTCCCAACTTGAAAGTGAAACCAGATCGGCTTCTTGGAAATCTTCTCTGCGGTGAAAGTCTGTTTGCTCTGTGAGTTCGGCATGACGATTCCACGGGCAAACTAACTGACAATCATCGCAACCGTAGATACGGTTACCAATGGCATCTCTATACTCTTCAGGGATCACACCATCATATTCAATGGTTAAGTACGAAATACATTTGCGCGCATCAACCACGCCATCAGCAATAATGGCACCCGTTGGGCAAGAAGTGATACATGCGGTGCATTTGCCGCACTCATCAACACTGGGTTCATCCGTGGGAAGAGGGATGTTAACTAACAGCTCCCCTAGAAAGAACCAAGAGCCAGCGTCTTTATCAAGAATTAATGAGTGTTTACCTGTCCAGCCCAACCCTGCTTTTTGAGCGAGTGGTCTTTCCAAAATGGGCGCTGAATCGACGAAAGGGCGTGAGTCTAAACCCTCGACCTCTTTTTCAATTCTTTGTCCTAGCTTTTTCAACTGGTTACGGAACAATTTGTGATAGTCGCGGCCTAAAGAATAGCGGCTGATGTAGCCTTGAGTGGTATCGCTTAGGTTAGAGGCGAACTGAGCTTCTGGTGGTAGGTAGTTCATTCGAGCGCTGATCACTCGAATTGTGCCTGGGTGAAGTTCATCAGGACGTGCACGCATCATCCCATGTCGAGCCATCCAATCCATTTCGCCGTGGTTGCCAGCATCTAGCCATGCTTGAAGAGGGGCTTCGTGTTCACTTAAATCAACATCGCAGATGCCAACTTTTTGAAAGCCCAGCTCTTTTCCCCAGATTTTAATTTTTTCAGCAAGATGGTCTAGATTCATGGCTTATTTCTTATTTTCTCTGTTTTACAATTAGAGATAAGGCTAATTAAAATTAGGTTCGGCAAAAATGGGGGCGGATCTTAACGGATCTTAGTGGTGTTGACCAGAACAGACGCGTTTTGATCAGTATTTTTCATAGAACTTACACTTGAGTGCTTGTCTCCCAAAAGCATCACGGTTTACTATTCTTGTTCTTTTGATTTTTATATAGTCAACGATCGATTTTTAGAGAACGTATTCATGAGCACGAAACAATTTACTTTGAAAGATGAACAAGCAACGATTCAATTAGGAACGGAGCTTTCTAATCTTTGCTCACAGCAGACGACTATTTATCTGCATGGTGATCTTGGCGCAGGTAAAACGACTTTCAGTCGTGGCTTTGTAAAAGCACTTGGCCATCAAGGAAATGTAAAAAGCCCAACGTATACTCTAGTTGAACCTTATCAACTTGCAGATTGGCAGGTGTACCACTTTGACCTTTATCGCCTAGCAGATCCTGAAGAGTTAGAGTTTATGGGAATTCGTGACTATTTTACGCCGGATGCTATCTGTTTGGTTGAGTGGCCTGAGAAAGGTTATGGGATGCTACCAGAAGCCGATTTGGATATTGATATTCGTTACCAAGACGATCACCGTGTTGTTTCTTTAACCGCTAATAGTGAATACGGACAGCGCTTACTTAGTCAGTTGGAGTTATGTTGATTTCTAAACGCCTTATTTCAACAGTGGCCATGATGGCTGCTGTTTTTTCTATACTGTTTTCTTCACTTGTTTCTGCAAACTCACTGAAAAGTTTAAGGGTTTGGCCTTCTCCAGAAGAAACTCGTGTGGTTATCGACTTAAAATCAGAAGCGGACTTTAGCTATTTCACCCTGAGTAGCCCGAGTCGCTTAGTGGTTGATTTAAAAAATACCAGTCTTGCGACTAAGTTACCGGTCGAGGTGAAAGACAGCCCTGTTCTATCTAAGATTCGTAAGAGCTCACCGCCAGACAAAAACACCTATCGCTTGGTTTTTGAGTTAAAGAAGTCGTCTAAAGCAGAATTATTCAAACTGAGCCCGACCCCAGGTGGTCAGTATGGACACCGTTTGGTGATCGACTTACCTCATGGTGCGGCAAGTAAAGCGACATCGACACCGAGTAAGCCAACGGTAAGTAAGAACATTAATCAGGTTAAGCGCCAGAAAGATATTCTAATTGTGATTGATCCTGGCCACGGTGGTGAAGACCCAGGTTCGATTGGTCCTACGCGTAAATACGAAAAAAACGCGACTCTGAGTATTTCTAAGAAGTTAGCAGCTCAACTGAATGCGGTCCCGGGGATCAAAACTCGTATGACTCGTAATGCTGATTACTTTGTGAACCTGAATCGACGTGTTGCGATTGCTCGAGAGAATGAAGCTCACCTGTTGATCTCTATTCACGCCGACGCCTTTACGACGCCTCAACCAAGAGGTGGTTCAGTGTTTGTATTGAACACTCGACGTGCAAATACAGAGATCTCTCGTTGGATTGAGAATAAAGAGAAACAGTCTGAATTGCTTGGTGGTAGCGGTGCAGCGTTCACAAGCAATATTGATGATAAGAACGTAAACCAAACCCTGCTTGATTTGCAGTTTAGCCACTCTCAAAAAGAGGGCTACAAACTGGCAACGGCAATTCTGTCTGAAATGGGTAAGGTTGCGAAACTGCACAATAGCAAGCCGATTAACACCAGCTTAGCAGTATTACGTTCACCACAGATCCCATCAGTACTGGTAGAGACAGGTTTTATTTCGAATCCGACGGAAGAGAAGCTTCTTTTCCAACGTTCGCACCAAGATAAATTGGCACGAGCAGTGACTAAAGCGGTGGTTAAGTATTTGAAGGCTAACCCGCCTGAAGGGATTATCTTGTCTAACGCAACGTCATCAACGGGCAGCGTGAGCCAACATAAAGTCTCTCGTGGTGAGTCTTTGTCTGTGATTGCGAGCAAGTATGGTACGTCGACACAGACGTTGATGAAGTTCAACAATCTGAAATCGAGCAGCCTAGCAATTGGTCAAGTACTTAAGATTCCAGGCAGTGCTTCAACTTCATCATCAAGCAGTGCGGTTCAAACTAAGACCATCACTCACACGGTTAAGTCTGGAGAGTACCTAGGTAAGATCGCCAGCCGCTATAAAGTGTCGGTGGCTGATATTAAACGTGAGAACCGTTTGAAATCAGAGACGGTGAGAGTAGGCCAAAAGTTACGTATTACGGTTGAAGTTAAAGATGTTCCTCTGCGCAAACACAAAGTTGCAAGAGGTGATTACCTTGGCAAGATAGCTTCGAAATACGGCGTGAGCGTCAACAGCATTCGCCAAGCGAATAAGCTAAGATCTGACAGTCTAGCTATCGGCCAAGTGTTGATTATTCCTCACAAGTAGTCTTGGGAATGCTAAACAGCTTCAGGTATATCAATGATAAAAAATAAGAACTAGTGCAAACGTAGCAGCGTTTCCATCAATGGCAGTAAGGTAGCTATAAATATGACGATCAAAATACTGCCAGCTCGGTTAGCTAACCAAATAGCAGCGGGTGAGGTGGTAGAAAGACCCGCTTCTGTTGTAAAAGAGTTGGTTGAGAACAGTTTGGATTCTGGTGCGACACGTATCGATATTGATATCGAGAAAGGTGGCGCCAAGATGATCCGCGTTCGTGACAATGGTAAAGGCATCGTAAAAGATGAGCTTGCCTTGGCACTGAGTCGTCATGCTACCTCCAAAATCCACACTCTTGATGACCTAGAGGCGATCGTCAGCCTCGGTTTCCGTGGTGAAGCGCTGGCGAGTATTAGCTCGGTTGCGCGCTTGACCATGACTTCACGCCCTGCCACTCAAGATCAAGCTTGGGCAGCACACAGTGAAGGTCGTGATATGCAGGTAAAACTGCAGCCAGCAGCACACCCAATTGGTACTTCGGTTGAGGTGTTGGATCTGTTCTTCAATACACCAGCGCGCCGCAAATTCTTACGCACCGAGAAGACTGAATTCACCCATATTGATGAGTTGCTCAAGCGTATTGCATTAAGTCGCTTTGATGTGACGATCAACCTTCGTCATAACGGCAAGATGATTCGTCAGTACCGCGCTGCCAAGACAGAAGTTCAAGCAGAAAAGCGCATCGCTGCGGTATGTGGCAATCCTTTTGTTCGCCATATGCTTAAGATCGAACTTGAGCACCAAGGCTTAAAACTTCATGGCTGGATCACCACACCTGAAGGGGCCAGACAGCAAAGCGACCTGCAATACTGCTATGTGAATGGTCGTATGATGCGTGACAAGCTGATCAACCATGCGATTCGTCAAAGCTACGAAACCAGCCTGCGTCCAGACCAATTCGCGACGTATGTGTTGTTCATTGAACTCGACCCACATCAGGTGGACGTGAATGTCCACCCTGCAAAACATGAAGTGCGTTTTCATCAAGCGCGCCTTGTGCATGACTTTATTTACCAAGCATTGAGTGATGGTTTAGCACAGAGCAAGCAGATCGATGCTGCACCAATCAATCAGTCGGCTTTTCATCAGTCAGAAGTGATTCATCATCAGCAAGATAGTACGAGCTCTGCAGTTGATGGTGTTGCAAGTTTCGCTGAGCCAGAAAGCGTAATGCCTAGCAGTTCGGATCAAACCCAAGTTTCGGATAGGGTGCGACACGCTATTGAGCAAACGCCTGCCTACCCGAGAAAAGCAGAATCAGAGCACGCTTTTGATAAGCCTCAACACAGCGTTAATGATGGTGGGCGACATTATGTTTCATCAATTAGCCCAAGCTCATCAACCAGTCCAAGTTCATTAGCTGGCCGAAGCTCGGCTACTAGTGACAGCAGTTTTACCGGTTCCTCTCGCCAAGAGTGGATAGAGTCTCGACCTGTTCCGAGAAAAGAGAAAGAGCCACACCAACATCATGGTGAACCCGCGCCATCTAAGCGAGAAGTGAAAGCCTATAAAGAGCTTCTGAAAACGCCAGATTTTGATGAGCAAGTTGTACAGCCTTCACTTTCTCAAGAGCATGTGGCACCAGTAGAAACCAGAGACAACTTAGAAAATAAAGAAAATAAAGAAAATAAAGAAGCTAAGCCTGCTCAACAGAATCCTGTTCATTCAAAGCCAAGAGTACCTGTGACGGACTTAGGCAAAGCGGTCTCGGTTGTTGAACGTCAATATCTCGTGATGGGCAACAAGAATGGCTGTGTTTTGGTTTCCTTAGCTAAGGCTGAGTTATTGCGTGTTGTTGGTCAGCTTGATACTCGAGGTGGTGCGTTAAAAAGCCAACCACTATTGGTGCCTTTATCGATTAAGCTGGGTAGTGAACTTGTCGAAGTTGCTAAGGCGCTGAGTCCAACATTGGCATTACTGGGGATTGAGCTTAAGGCGCGAAACAGCGAGGCGGTAATGGTGATGGGCGTGCCTTCTCCTTTAAGGCAGCAAAACTTACAAATTTTGATCCCAGATCTGTTATCTTACGCGGCTTCAATAAATGCCCAGGGTGCAGTGAAGCAACCTAATGACATGTTGTCAGCTTTGGTTAACTGGATCGGGATTCAAACCGCACAAGTAAAAAGCGACTACACTTTATCTGAAGCGGTTCAACTAGTTGGGGAACTAGAACAACTTTGGCATGGTCTACTTCCATTAGATGATCCAGAGTTTGTTAATCCTATCGACTTTTCAGCGACTATAGCCGCGTTTACGGTTTAATTTTTTCGCGACGACCTTTGTCTTTTTAGCTGAATACGTCGCGACACAAAGCCCTTTGCTAAAAAGCGCTAAAACAGAGAAGCAAATACAAAATATCATGACTGAAAAATTACCTTTAGCGTTGTTTTTAATGGGCCCAACGGCGTCAGGAAAAACAGATTTAGCTATCCGCTTACGTCAGAAATACCCTGTAGAGATCATCAGCGTCGATTCGGCATTGATCTACAAAGACATGGATATTGGTACCGCTAAACCGGATGCGGAAGAGCTTGAGCTCGCGCCTCATCGCTTGATTGATATTTTGGATCCAAGCGAAGCGTATTCTGCGGCAGATTTTCGTCGTGATGCGATCAATGAAATGAATAAGATTGTAGCGGAAGGCAAAATCCCGTTACTTGTTGGTGGCACAATGCTGTACTACAAAGCATTGTTGGAAGGTTTATCGCCATTACCAGCCGCGGATCAAGAGATTCGTAAGCAGATTGAAGCGGAATCTATCGAACAAGGTTGGCAGGCATTGCACGATCAATTAAGAGAGATAGATCCCGTATCCGCTGAAAGAATACACCCAAATGATCCACAAAGGCTTTCAAGGGCATTGGAAGTTTACCGAATTTCGGGTAAAACATTAACAGAGCTAACTCAAACGAAAGGCGATAGCCTGCCATTTCGTGTAAAACAATTTGCAATAGCTCCCAAGGAAAGGACTGAACTCCATCGCCGCATTGAGCTGCGTTTCGAGAAGATGATAGAAGCTGGGTTTGAAGATGAAATGAAGGCGTTGTACGCCAGAGAAGATCTTCACCCTGAACTGCCATCGATCCGATGCGTTGGTTATAGGCAGATGTGGGATTATTTAGACGGTAATTGTGATTTAGACGAAGCGGTTTTCCGTGGTGTCTGTGCAACCCGTCAGTTGGCCAAGCGACAAATCACCTGGTTGCGCAGTTGGGATGATTTAACTTGGTTAGATAGCGAAAACATTGATCAAGCGTTAGAAACTCTTTCAGATGCAATAGCATCTGATTAGTATTGCTGTGTATAATGTGATCGCTTTTGCGTGAATATACTCTGGAAAGGATCCGTTATTGAGGCTTTTAAAAATCACAGTCTTTCAATAACAACGGAGTTTTTTTATTCATTTAGCTCAGATGCAAAGGCCGCACCTTTTTGTGCACCACTAGCTAAATAATTACAACAAAATACAAATAAGGAAAATAAAATGGCTAAGGGGCAATCGCTACAAGACCCATTCCTAAATGCACTCCGTCGTGAGCGCATTCCAGTCTCTATCTATCTTGTTAACGGCATTAAGCTGCAAGGTCAGATCGAGTCTTTCGATCAATTCGTGATCTTATTGAAGAACACAGTAAACCAAATGGTTTACAAGCATGCGATTTCTACTGTGGTACCTGCTCGCGCAGTTAGTCACCACAGCGGCGAGCAACGCACGCCATCTGATCGTCCAGAGAAGACTGAAGATTAATCGTTCAATTTGTACAGCTTGCGCTGTAATAAGGAGTTGGTTGCTTGTTTGACCGTTATGAATCCGGCGAGCGAGCCGTACTTGTTCATATCAACTTCACGCAAGAGGGAGAATGGGAAGATCTAAGCGAATGTGAAATGCTGGTCTCCTCAGCGGGGGTAGAAACGCTACAAGTGATTACTGGTAGCCGACAATCCCCACTCCCTAAATACTACGTTGGAGAAGGTAAAGCCCTAGAAATCGCACAAGCTGTTCAGCTGACCGGTGCTGAAATTGTGATTTTTAACCACTCCCTCTCTCCTGCCCAAGAGCGCAACCTCGAGCAATTGTGTAAATGTCGTGTGATTGATCGCACGGGTTTGATCTTAGATATTTTTGCACAACGTGCGCGAACTCATGAAGGTAAGCTACAAGTTGAGCTCGCTCAGCTTCGTCATATCTCTACCCGATTGATTCGTGGTTGGACTCACCTTGAAAGGCAGAAAGGTGGTATTGGTCTTCGTGGTCCAGGTGAAACTCAACTGGAAACCGATCGACGTTTGTTGCGTGACCGTATAAAGGCAATACTACGTCGTTTAGCGAAAGTTGCTAAACAGCGTGAACAAGGACGACGTGCTCGTAATCGAGCTGAAATCCCAACAATTTCTTTGGTTGGTTATACCAACGCAGGGAAATCAACACTTTTCAATCGCATCACAAGTGCTGGTGTTTATGCGGCAGACCAACTGTTTGCAACCCTAGACCCAACACTACGTAAGATTGATTTGGCAGATGTCGGGCCTGCAATTCTCGCAGATACCGTAGGTTTTATCCGTCATCTACCACACGACTTGGTCGCTGCGTTCAAGGCAACATTACAAGAGACGCAGGAAGCTGACATTTTGTTACATGTTGTTGATGCCAGTGATGACCGTTTTCGTGAGAACATTCAGGCTGTTCATGAAGTATTAGAAGAAATCGATGCTCATGAAGTGCCAACCCTTGTAGTCATGAACAAAATTGACTGCATGGAAGACCAAAAACCTCGAATTGAAAGAGATGAAGAGGGCGCACCTCGCGCTGTTTGGGTTTCTGCAATGGAAGGAGAAGGTATTGAGCTACTGTTTGAAGCTTTAACTGAGCGTTTAGCTAGCCAGATGGTTCAATTCCGGTTGTGTATTCCACATCAACATCAGGGTCGCATTCGCAGCTTATTCTTCGAGATGAAATGTATTCAACAGGAAGAGTATGATGAAAATGGTAACTTGTTGATAGATATCCGAATGCAACAAATAGATTGGTCTAAACTTGAAAAAAGAGAAGGGGCGCTCTTAGGTGACTTTATCGTTACCAAAGAGACTGCTACAGTATAACGTCATATCAAATGATGGAGCTTTCTAATGGCGTGGAATGAGCCTGGAAATAACAACAACGGCGATAATAACGGCCGCGATAATGACCCTTGGGGTAATAAAAATAATCGCGGCGGCCGAGATCAAGGACCGCCAGATCTAGACGAAGTGTTTAGTAAACTAAGTCAAAAGTTAGGTGGCAAGTTTGGTAAAAAAGGTGGCAACGGCAACGGACCATCTATTGGTGGTGGCGGTGCAATTGGCTTTGGTGTCATTGCCGTTATTGCTATTGCTATCTGGTTCTTCGCTGGTTTCTACACTGTTGGCGAAGCAGAAAGAGCAGTAGTACTTCGACTGGGTCAGTTCGACCGTATCGAAGAACCTGGTCTTAACTGGCACCCACGCTTCATCGATGAAATCAGTGATGAGCAACTAGTAAACGTTCAAGCGATTCGTTCTCTACGTGCTGCTGGCACGATGCTAACGAAAGATGAAAACGTTGTGACCGTTGAAATGGGTGTTCAATACCGTGTTTCTGACCCATACAAGTACTTGTATCGTGTAACGAATGCAGACGACAGTTTACGCCAAGCAACCGATTCTGCGCTTCGTGCGGTAATTGGTGACTCACTAATGGATAGTATCCTGACAAGTGGTCGTCAGCAGATTCGTCAAAGCACTCAAGAAACGTTGAACCGTATTATTGATAGCTACGACATGGGTATTCTGATTGTTGACGTGAACTTCCAGTCAGCACGTCCACCTGAGCAAGTGAAAGATGCATTTGATGATGCTATCGCGGCTCGTGAGGATGAAGAGCGTTTTGAACGTGAAGCTGAAGCTTACCGAAATGACATTCTTCCAAAAGCAACAGGTCGTGCTGAGCGTTTGAAGAAAGAAGCGGTGGGTTACTCAGAGCGCACAGTTAATGGTGCTCTAGGTCAAGTTGCTCAATTCGAGAAACTGCTACCTGAATACCAAGCTGCTCCTGAAGTAACACGTAACCGTATGTACCTAGATACAATGGAAAAAGTGTACTCAAGCACATCGAAAGTCCTGATTGATTCTGAATCAAGCGGTAACTTGCTATACCTACCAATTGATAAGCTAGGCGCACAAGGTGGTTCTCAGTCGGGCTCTCGCCCTGCAAAAGCATCATCAACTTACGATCAAATTGAGTTAGAAACTCAAGCGGATCCAAAGCCTAGCACTCAAACTCGTTCAGACAGTTCACGCCAAGGGAGATACTAATAATGCGTAAATTAATGATCCCTGTATTAGTTGTGACGATTGCCCTTCTATTGATGTCAGTGTTTGTGATTCAAGAAGGTGAGCGTGGCATGGTAATTCGTTTTGGTCGAGTTCTCGATGACAACGGCGTATCACGAATCTATGAACCAGGTCTGCACTTTAAACTACCGATGTTTGATCGCGTAAAAGTACTTGATGCTCGTATTCAAACGATGGATGGCCGTTCTGACCGTTTCGTAACATCAGAGAAAAAAGACGTTCTAATTGATACTTACGCAAAATGGCGTATTGCTGATTTTGGACGTTTCTATCTGAGTACCGGTGGCGGTAATATCATGACGGCAGAAGCACTTCTTGAGCGTAAAGTGACAGATGTTCTTCGTTCTGAAATTGGTTCTCGTGAAATTAAGCAGATCGTGTCAGGCCCTCGCAACAAGGACATCCTGCCAGACTCTGCTGATAGCGAAGTCGTCACAACGGTAGCGGCTGCAGAAGCACTAGAAGTTGATGGCGAACGCGATAAGATCATGGAAAACGTTTTGTCTGGAACGGCAGAAAGTGCGATGGCTGATTTAGGTGTTGAAGTTGTTGATTTTCGTATGAAGAAGATTAACCTTCCTGACGAAATCAGTGAATCTATCTACCGCCGTATGCGTGCAGAACGTGAATCGGTTGCTCGTAGACACCGTTCTCAAGGTCGTGAGAAAGCGGAAGTTATCCGTGCTCAAGCTGAGCTAGAAGTGGCAACAGTTCTTGCTGAAGCTGACCGTACAGCTCGAATCACTCGTGGTGATGCGGATGCAGAAGCAGCGAAGATCTACTCTGATGCGTTCAGCAAAGATCCTGAGTTCTACGGCTTCATGCGTTCATTGCAAGCTTATGAGACATCATTTAGCGATAAGAGCGACATTCTAGTACTGGATCCGAAGACTGACTTCTTCCAATACATGAATCAAGCAAGCGGCGCTCCAGCAAAATAAGCTGATGCGTTAGCGAATGCTTAGCTTAATAAGCAAAATACGTTAAAACTTAAAAGGCTCCCATTGTGGGAGCCTTTTTGTTTTCTATGACTTCTTTCAGGAGGAGACATGCTTGTGGATTCACTATTGGGGCGCGAGGGAAGGCGCTTAACAGAGTGGTACTTATAAACAGATTAGTACTTATAGAAACCTAGCGGTAGGTCATGAAAGCGATAACCGCTCCAGCCACCACAAGACAGCCTCCAATGCGGCGCAGTTGCGTGTCTGGTTGCTCGCTCAGTTGCGCGACCATGTTTCTCCAGCCATTGGGTGCAATCAAGGGGCCGAGCCCTTCCACAATAAGTACGAGCCCAATAGCGAGCCAAATTGATTGAGACATGGTTCTGCCTTTTGTCTGTAAAAAAGCAATGATATCAGTATCTTTACACATCTGCCCCCAGTTATGGCTGGTTTATTTTTGTACAGCGTTAACGTTTATGAACAAAAAGTGACTGCAAGAAGTGTGATTCAGTGCTAGAATCCATTTTTAATTAGCAACAGAAATTGGAAAGATGGGAAATAACGTAGTCGTTCTAGGCACCCAATGGGGTGATGAAGGTAAAGGTAAAATCGTTGACCTTTTAACTGAAGATGCAAAATACGTGGTTCGCTACCAAGGCGGTCACAATGCAGGTCACACACTTGTAATTGACGGTGAAAAAACCGTTCTTCACTTAATTCCATCAGGCATCCTACGTAATAACGTTAAATGTGTTATTGGTAACGGTGTAGTATTATCGCCTGACGCACTTCTAAAAGAAATGAAGCCTCTTGAAGATCGCGGTATTCCAGTACGTGAACGTCTTTTCATCTCTGAAGCTTGTCCTCTAATTCTTCCGTACCACATTGCAATCGACAACGCGCGTGAAATCGCTCGTGGCGCTAAAGCTATCGGTACAACGGGTCGTGGTATCGGTCCTGCTTACGAAGATAAAGTTGCTCGTCGCGGTCTACGCGTTGGCGACCTTTTCGATAAAGAAGCATTTGCTGAGAAGCTAAAAGAAGTGATGGAATTCCACAACTTCCAACTAGAGCACTTCTACAAAGCTGAAACAGTAAGCTACGAAGAAGTTCTTGAGCAAGCGATGAGCTACGCAGACATGTTAACTGCGATGGTTATCGACGTAACTGACGAACTAGACGCAGCACGTAAGCGCGGCGACAAGATCATGTTCGAAGGTGCTCAAGGTACGCTACTAGATATCGACCACGGTACTTACCCATACGTAACGTCTTCTAACACGACTGCTGGTGGTGTTGCTGCAGGTTCTGGTTTCGGTCCTCGTCACATCGGTTACATCCTTGGTATTACTAAGGCTTACTGTACTCGTGTTGGTTCAGGTCCATTCCCTACTGAGCTATACGATGGCCTTGAGAAGCAAGACCCAGTTGGTAAACACCTCGGCGATGTTGGTCACGAGTTTGGCGCAACAACTGGTCGTCTACGTCGTACTGGTTGGTTCGATGCTGTTGCTATGCGTCGTGCAATCCAAATCAACTCTCTATCTGGTATGTGTCTAACTAAACTAGACGTTCTAGATGGCCTAGAAGAACTAAAAATCTGTACTGGTTACAAGATGAAAGATGGTTCTATCCTAGAAGTTTCTCCAATGGCTGCTGAGTCATTCGAAGAAGCGACGCCAATCTACGAAACAATGCCTGGTTGGTCTGAAAACACATTTGGCGCTAAATCTATCGACGCGCTTCCACAAGCTGCTCTAGATTACATCAAGCGTATCGAAGACCTAACTGGCGTTCCAATTGATATCGTATCAACTGGCCCAGATCGTAACGAAACTATCATCAAGGTTCACCCATACGGCGCATAATGCCTGCTGAGTGATTACCAGGCACGAACAGTGCTTTGATAATAAAATAGTTTTCTAAAAGCCGACTTTATTAAGTCGGCTTTTTAATACCTGCAATTTAGCCGTTCACTCTTTGATTGTGATCTTTTAAGCGTCATCAGGCAAAATATTGCCCATTAGCGGCAAGTTTTGTCTAAAGCCGTCGGGGTTATTGCCGATACAGATATCATGGAAAGTGAAGTTCACCCTGTTTTGTGCGTGTAGAAATCCTCTGCATTCCTCAATAGATAACTTTAGCGACAGATAATAGAGTGCAGGTATGAAGCTACGAATTGTGGCAGCTTCATTAATAATGGCGCTGAGCTCACCCTTGAGTCATGCTAATTTGGCTGATGTGGGAGAGCCCGTTCCAATATATACAGAAGCTGAACTGATTAATTTAATCGAAAATAATCAACATCTAGAGCGAGTGAAAGCTGATAAGTGCCAGTTAGTTGAAGATATCGTTGCTCGTGCAACGCGTATTAGCTTGCCTTCTTATGAGTTTTTATACGGTGATATGTTGGCTTGGGGTGTGTGTGTTCCACAAGATGTCGAGCTTGGCCTTTACTATATGGAGAACGCGGCACATCAAGGTTTACCCGCTGCATTAGAGCAGTTAGGTCGTTATTACTCTCGTGGTACTTTGGTACAACAAGATCAAGAGCGTGCGATTCCGTATCTACGTGAAGCAGCCTCGATGGGTAACTTAAGTGCGAGCATTCACTTAGCGGAACTCTTGTTACGTGACTACGGTAGCCCATTGGATTATGAAGATGCTTACCGTTGGTTGTATAATTCGGTAACCGCAGACCAAAGACAACACAGACGTATCACTGTGCTTCGTAGCGGCCTGGAACAGAGAATGCCAGACAATATTATTGCTCGAGCAAAGCGTCGAGACGTGTTCTGGTAAGACAGATTATTGAATGAGCAATGATGATTAATGACTGCACTCGTTAATCATCTAAAAAACTCGTATTAAAAAGGCCTCGCTGAGATTCATCAGCGAGGCCTTTTTTGATCTGAACGGAAAACCATTTATCTAATTCGGTAGCGTTATTGAACCACCTCACCAGACTCAATCACCGTTTCACGAACAACCTTGGTGAAATCGAGTGCTTCTTGACGAATCTTATCTTCGTCTACCGTTAGCATGTCGCGATCTTGCATGATGATCTTGCCATCAACGATGGAATGACGAACATTGCCTGAGTTAGCTGAGTACACCAGTGCTGAGTATGGGTTGTAGACCGGAACCATATTTGGCGCCTTAGTATCGATCACTATGATGTCAGCCAGTTTACCTGCTTCAAGAGAGCCGATCTTATCTTCCATGTGCAGCGCTTTTGCTGCGCCCATGGTCGCCATGTCGATCACTTTGATCGGCGGCATCGCAGCACGATCTTTGTTAACTAACTTGTGAACCTTAGCGACTTGGTTGAACTCATCAATGGTGCTCAGTGTGTTACCAGACATTGGGCCGTCAGTACCTAAACCGATACGCACGTTCTCGTCATACATCTTAAGGGCAGGTGATACACCTTTTGCTGACTTGATGTTAGCACTCATGTTATGAGCTACACCCATATCCGATTTCTTCACCAGTTCGATATCATGATCGTCAACAAGGATCATGTGTGCACCCACCAAGTTCTTGTTGAGTGCGCCAATGCTGTCCATGTATTGAACCGGGGACAATCCATCAGAACGCTCTGCGATTTTCTCTTCTTCACGGTGTGATTCTGCAAGGTGAATCATTACTGGAACATCTAACTCTAGGGAGAGTTTAGATATTTTCTGAAGGATCTCTGTGGTGTTGGTGTAAGGCGCATGCGGGGCAAACGCTGGTGTGATGCGTGGGTGATCTTTGTATTCTTCAATGAAGTTCAACGCGTACTTAATGCCTTCTTCGGCGTTGGCCGCATCGGCGACTGGGAACTTAATCACCGTTTCACCTAGGATGGCACGCATACCGATCTTATCGACGGTTTTTGCGACTTCATCTTCGAAGTAGTACATGTCGGCGTAAGTGGTCACACCGCCTTTCACCATTTCAACGTTACCTAGGTTGGCACCAATGCGTACCATGTCTCGCGATACTAGCTTCTTCTCTAGCGGGAAGATGTAGCGGTGTAGGCGATCTGGCACATCATCGGCCAACGAACGAAAAACTGTCATTGATACATGAGTATGGGTATTGATGAGACCTGGCATAACGATATCGCCATCAACGTCTAACACTTGCTTAGCTTGGTACTGCTTCTCTAGTGAAGCATCACCAACCGCAATGATTTTGTTGTCTTTGACGACAACAGTACCGCTTTCATAAACCGTTTTGTCTTGGTTCATGGTTAGAACCATCGCATCGGTAATCATCAGGTCAGCCTTTTCCATTGCCGAACTTGCGAATGGGAACAGCGCTAGGCTCGCCATAGCTGAAGCCAATAAAGTGCGTTTTAGTTTCATATCATACCCAGAACAGGAGTTGGTAAAGTGCGTGGATAATAGTGTATTTCATTCATGGCGCAAACGTTTGTTTTATCGTTTGCTTGAAATTTTGATGATAATCCACGTCTATGAAGCGATGTTTCACAAAGTGAAGATATGTATCAATCTGAGGTTATTTGAGTGTTTTCTAAAGCATATCTGTAGCTTACCCCTAGCATCAGATATACTAGGGGTATATACCTTCCTTGCTTAAGCAGGCCCGCCTATGTCAAAAAACACACCAACGTCAGAAAACACGACAGCGACAACCACTGTTGATCCTTTTGCCGACCGAGAGTCGAAAAATTACGATAACCCAGTACCAAGCCGAGAGTTCATTATTTCGTTTTTAACAGACGCGAATATTCCGATGAACCGCAACGATCTATTCGAAGCTTTGGGTCTTGCTGGAGAGGAACAATATGAAGGGCTGCGTCGTCGTTTACGTGCAATGGAGCGTGATGGACAGCTTATCTTTACTCGTCGTCAGTGCTACGCATTGCCTGAGAAGATGGAACTGATCAAAGGCTATGTGATTGGTCATAAAGACGGTCATGGTTGGGTTCGCCCAGACGGCAGTGTGGGTAAAGACAATGATATCGTGCTGCCGCATCATCAGATGAAAACCATCATGCACGGTGATTACGTATTGGTTCAGCCTACTGACAACAGTAAGCGTGGCCGTCGTGAAGGTCGCTTGGTTCGTGTGCTTGAAGAGCGTAAAACGCCACTTGTTGGTCGCTTCTTCCTAGAGTACGGCCATTCTTACGTTGTTGCTGATGATTCGCGTATTAGTCACGACATCCAGATCCCTACTGAGCATAAAGGCGGTGCTCGAATGGGTAATGTGGTTGTGATTGAAATTACGGATCGCGGTGGTCGTTCTCGTAACATGATGGGGAAAGTAACCGAAGTTCTTGGTGAAAACATGGCGCCGGGTATGGAAACGCAGATTGCGATCCGTACTCACCAGATCCCACAAGAGTGGCCTGAAGCGGTAGATAAGCAAATCGAAAACCTAGGTGAACATGTTCCTGAAGAAGCAAAAGAAGGACGTGTAGACCTGCGTAAACTGCCATTGGTTACCATTGATGGTGAAGATGCGCGTGACTTCGATGATGCGGTTTACTGTGAAGCGAAGAAAGGCGGCGGCTGGCGTCTATGGGTAGCGATTGCTGACGTAAGTTACTACGTTCGCCCAGATACAGCGCTAGACAAAGAAGCGATTAACCGTGGTAACTCGGTATACTTCCCGTCACAAGTCGTGCCAATGCTGCCAGAAGTGCTTTCAAATGGTTTGTGTTCATTGAACCCTCAGGTAGACCGTTTATGTATGGTGTGTGAGATGACTATCTCAGACAAAGGTAAACTGTCAGGCTACAAGCACTACGAAGCGGTAATGAATTCTCATGCTCGTCTTACTTATAACAAAGTAGGCGCGATCTTAGATGGCAATGAAGAATTACGTGAGCGTTACGAACCTGAAGTACCACATCTTGAAGAGCTTCATAAGATGTATAAGGTGCTTAAGAAAACGCGTGACGAACGTGGTGCGATTGAATTTGAAACGGTAGAAACTAAGTTTATCTTCAATGCGGATCGTAAGATTGACCGTATTGAGCCAGTAATTCGTAACGATGCACACAAGATCATCGAAGAATGTATGATTCTTGCGAATATCGCATCGGCATCTTACGTAGAAAAAGCGAAAGAGCCTGCGCTGTACCGTGTTCACGAAACTCCGGGCGAAGAGCGCTTAATGGGCTTCAAGAGCTTTTTAAGTGAATTAGGTTTAACACTGGAAGGTGGTCTGTCGCCATCACCAGTAGACTATGCACAACTGATGCAACAGATTAATGAACGTGAAGATCGTGAATTAATCCAAACTATGCTGCTACGCTCAATGAAGCAAGCGGTATACAACGCGGATAACGCGGGTCACTTTGGTTTAGCTCTTAAACGCTATGCTCACTTTACCTCGCCAATTCGTCGTTACCCAGATTTGCTATTGCACCGTGCGATTAAGTACCTTATTGCGAAAGAAGAAGGTCGTAACAGCGAACGTTGGACGCCAACTGGTGGTTACCACTACACTTTCGATGATATGGACTTCTACGGCGAGCAGTGTTCAATGACTGAACGTCGTGCTGATGACGCAACGCGTGAAGTAAACGACTGGTTGAAGTGTGAATACATGCAAGACCATGTCGGTGAGGTGATGGATGGTGTGATTGCCAACGTGACTGGTTTTGGCTTCTTTGTTCGTCTAACTGAACTGCACATTGATGGCTTGGTACACATCTCAGCGCTAGCGAATGATTACTACCAATTTGATGCTGTTGGTCAGCGTCTAGTGGGTGAAAGCTCAGGTAATATCTACCGCTTGGGTGATTCGGTTAAAGTGAAGGTTTCTGCGGTTAATTTAGAAACTCGCCAAATCGACTTTGACTTAGAAGACACTGATCGTCAGCCGCGTGGCAAAGGCAAAACAGCCAAGAAGCGTGCAGCAGAAGCGATAAAAAAGGCGAAAAGCAAGAAGCGCTCAGCAGTGAAGAGTAATAAGCCAGGTGTATCAGCGAAGCCTATGGTTGAGCCAACTAAGCGACCTGACGGAAGCAGCGAAGGCCCTGCTAAGAAGAAAAAGCCAGCGAATAAAACCGGTGCTGCTAAAGCTCGCGCTAAGAAAAAGCGTGCAGCAAGCCGTAAGCCAAAGGCTGATAACTCTTAAGACTGATAAATCTTAAGGCTAATAAGGCGCTCTGCTAATCAGGTTTAGCGCCTACTGATTTAGTGTGAAATGACTTTAATGCGAGAGTATCAGGCACAAGACGCATACTCTCGAAATGAACAACACAGAGAGGGATGCATCGGCATTGATGTCATTCATCTCTGAGCAATAAGAGTAAGTTGAGACAATGAGTAACGAATTTATTTACGGTATTCACGCGGTGAAAGCCGTACTAGAAAAAGATCCTGCACGTTTTATCGAAGCGTATGTATTGAAAGGTCGCCAAGACGAGCGTCTTCTTCCATTACTGAACCAACTGCAACAGTTTGGTGTGTCGATTCAACAGATGGGTCGTAAGCCGTTGGATGAAAAAGCACAAGGTGCGAATCACCAAGGTCTTATTGCTAAGGTGAAGCCTGCTAAGCAGCTTAATGAAACTCACCTAGACGATATCCTAGCGCAGCACGAACAGCCTTTGCTGTTAGTTCTAGACGGCGTAACAGACCCTCATAACCTAGGCGCTTGTCTACGTAACGCGGATGCCGCAGGTGTCGCTGCTGTTATCGTACCTAAAGATCGCTCTTCGCCGTTAACAGCAACGGTAAGCAAGGTTGCATGTGGCGCAGCTGAAACGGTTCCTCTCGTGCGCGTAACCAACCTAGCTCGCACAATGCGTGCACTGCAAGAGCAGGGCGTATGGTTTGTGGGTACGGCAGGTGAAGCAACGCATGATATCTATCAAGCGAAGCTAACGGGTCCTCTTGCGGTAGTTATGGGTGCAGAAGGTGACGGTATGCGTCGTTTAACTCGTGAAACTTGCGATGATCTGATTAAGATTCCAATGGCAGGTAGCGTATCGAGCTTAAATGTTTCTGTGGCGTCGGGTATTTGCCTGTTCGAAGCGGTAAGACAGCGTTTAGCTCAGTAATGCGTTAACGCTGCTTTAAGTCTATGAATTTATTAGCGCTCACCACTTGCTGGTGGGCGTTTCTTTTTAGGCTGTTATAGCAAAATCCATCGGTTTGTCGGATGGCTAGATGGCGACAGAAAAACTGTTTCATTATTCACCAAATAGCGCTTGCCAATACCGGGTTCTTTCTATAACATTTGCCGTCCTTAAAACTCGGTCATTTATCTTTAGTTCCTTGCTTCCTCTGGACGACCGGGCCACTCGTGGAAGCTAATAATCCGTAAGGAGCAACCAAATGCGTCATTACGAAATCGTATTCATGGTTCACCCTGATCAAAGCGAGCAAGTTGCTGGCATGATCGAGCGTTACACTGGTTCTATCACTGAAGCTGGCGGTACTATCCACCGTCTAGAAGACTGGGGTCGTCGTCAAATGGCTTACCCAATCAACAAGCTTCACAAAGCTCACTACGTTCTTATGAACGTTGAAGCTGGTCAAGAAGTGATTGACGAGCTAGAAACTGCTTTCCGTTTCAACGATGCAGTTCTACGTAACATGATCATGCGCACTAAAGGCGCTGTGACTGAGCAATCTATTATGCTTAAGCAAAAAGAAGAGCGTGCAGAGCGTGCTCCTCGTCGCGAAGAGCGTACAGAAGCTAAACCAGAAGCAGCTGCTGAGTAATTCTTTTTTGGCTTAACGCCTTAAAAAATTCTCAACTTGTTTTAGGTCATTGATAGTTATTTCGATAATTGTGAAAGACCGCTTTACTAAATTTAAGATCAGGAGATAGCCCATGGCTCGTTTCTTCCGTCGTCGTAAATTCTGCCGTTTCACTGCAGAAGGCGTACAAGAGATTGACTACAAAGACGTAGCAACTCTTAAAAACTACATCACTGAAGCTGGTAAAATCGTACCTAGCCGTATCACTGGTACAAGCGCTAAGTACCAGCGTCAACTAGCTCGCGCTATCAAGCGTTCTCGTTACCTAGCTCTACTACCGTACACTGACAAGCATCAGTAATCGGTAATAGTTAATAATAGTTTAAGAGGACTAAGATAATGCAAGTTATTCTACTTGATAAGATCGGTAACCTAGGTGGCCTTGGCGACCAAGTAAACGTTAAATCTGGTTACGCTCGTAACTTCCTTATCCCACAGGGTAAAGCAGTTATGGCAACTAAAGACAACGTTGCTATGTTCGAAACTCGTCGTGCTGAACTAGAAGCTAAAGTTGCTGAGCAACTAGCTGCTGCTGAAGCTCGTGCAGAGAGCGTTAACACTCTAGAAGGCGTTACAATCGCTTCTAAAGCTGGTGACGAAGGTAAACTATTCGGTTCTATCGGTACTCGTGACATCGCTGACGCTATTACAGCGGCAGGTGTTGCAGTAGCTAAGAGCGAAGTACGCCTACCTGAAGGCGCTCTACGTAACATCGGCGAATTCGAAGTAAGCATCCAACTTCACTCTGAAGTTTTTGCTACTGCGAAAATCGCTATCGTTGCAGCTGAGTAATTTCAGTACCAAGACGAATTCTTTCTTTTGAAAGTTTTAAACACCAGCTTCGGCTGGTGTTTTTTTATGTCTGGAATATAGGAAAGTACAAGGAAGGGCTACAGTAGGTAAAAAGCTTACGGTGATCCATAAGCTGTTATTGCTGAACAAGTTGTTCTCAAGGTTAGAGGTGGCCTAAGATTAGAACTGGAAGAGCAAGTTGATCGATAGAACAGAGTCTTGTTTGCTTAAGCCTTCAGGCACTTTATCGTGGTACTGGCGAGAGTGAGCGATCTTCAGCGCGATATTGTCAGTAATATCGTTGATGGCTTCTAACTCAGTATCAAACTTTAGGTTACTGTGACCAGAGACAAGCGTCACGTCTGCCTTGAGCTGCAAATTCTTCAACACCTGCCATGACGTATTCACGTTGCCACGGAAAATTGCCTCTTCAACAATCTCTGGGAAGATGATGTCATCATCATCAATCTCATCAAGGTTCGGTTCTTGGTAACGAAAACCTGGTCCCACTTCGACTTCCAACACAAACTCTTCGGTATTCGAAAACTGGTAACCCAGACCACTCGAAATTGTGTAGTCCTTAAAGTAAGCACTGTATCTCGAGTCGACTCCTTTGAAACTGCCGTAAAGGTAGGTTTTAGGGCTTAACTTGTAGTCACTCTGAGCTGAGTAAGTCGATTGCCTTTTATCTTCTTCGCCATCTTTGTAGAGGTTGTAGTATTTCCATTCACCACTGGTTCTATGACGGCCAGCCGTGTACTCACCGTTAAGGCGTGCGTTAAGCGCTCGTGAATCAGAGTTACCAGTATGCGACTGATATCCAAATTCGACTTCCGTTTTTAGCGGGCTCGGCAGTTCTGTATCACTTGTATCACTCGGTGCGATATCCATATCTTTTTCTTCAGGTGTCGGTGCAACGACGATCGGCTCAGCAGTAGGTTCTGAAACTACTATAGAGTCGAGGATTGCATCAACAGAGTCTTTAGCATCATCAGCTAAGGCCATCGGAGCGCTCAGGAGACCAGTGCTTAGAAGACCAGTGCTCAGAGCCAATAATTTGGACACGCATACCTCTAGTTATACAGTGAGTGAATGGCAGGATCGTAATGCTACCCTTGGTTAATTCCGTCAGCAATAGGTAAATTCTTCCTGAAGAATAAAACAAACTCATAGGATCGGATTACAAACGGATGTTCTTGGGTATAATGAACGATCATTATTAGTTATTGAGTGTAGTCATAGTGGATACCAAAAGTCAGAAATCAGCCAACGATCAGGTGGACGCCATCAAGGTCCCGCCACATTCATTAGAAGCTGAGCAATCTGTTATTGGCGGTTTGTTATTAGATAACGAACGCTGGGATACAGTTGCCGAAAAGGTTGTGGCCAAAGACTTTTATAGCCGTCCTCACCGTCTGATCTTTGAAGCGGTAAAGGATATCCTTGAAGAAAGTTCTCCTCTGGATCTTATTACACTCTCTGAACATTTAGAGCTGCGTGAGCAACTTGAAGAAGTGGGTGGCTTTGCTTACCTTGCTGACTTAGCGAAAAACACACCAAGTGCCGCAAACATCAATGCGTATGCGGATATCGTAGCGCAACGTGCACTTGTTCGTAGCCTGATTGGTGTCGCGAATGAGATTGCTGATTCTGGTTATGACCCTCAAGGTCGTACATCGGAAGAGCTGGTTGATCTTGCTGAAAGTAAAGTCTTCGCGATTGCCGAAGGCCGTGCAAGTGAAAACGAAGGTCCACAAAACGTTGATAGCATTCTAGAGAAGACGCTAGAACGTATCGAGATCCTATACAAAACGCCGCAAGATGGTGTGACAGGTGTCGATACTGGCTTCAACGACCTCAACAAGAAAACAGCAGGTCTACAAGGCTCTGACTTAATTATTGTTGCTGCTCGTCCATCGATGGGTAAAACCACATTTGCGATGAACTTGTGTGAAAACGCGGCGATGAAGCAAGACAAACCGGTTTTAATCTTCTCGCTAGAGATGCCAGCCGAACAGCTGATGATGCGTATGCTTGCGTCACTTTCTCGCGTAGACCAAACCAAGATTCGTACTGGTCAGCTAGATGATGAAGATTGGGCTCGTATCTCGTCGAGTATGGGTATTCTGATGGATAAGAAGAATATGTATATCGATGACAGCTCGGGTCTAACGCCAACAGAAGTGCGTTCTCGTGCTCGACGTATCGCTCGTGAACACGATGGTATCTCTATGATCATGATAGATTACCTTCAATTAATGCGTGTACCTTCGTTATCTGATAACCGTACTCTTGAAATCGCCGAGATTTCTCGCTCATTGAAAGCGTTAGCAAAAGAGCTCAACGTTCCGGTTGTGGCACTTTCTCAGCTTAACCGTTCCCTAGAGCAACGTGCTGATAAGCGCCCAGTAAACTCGGATTTGCGTGAATCAGGTTCGATTGAGCAAGATGCCGATTTGATCATGTTCATCTATCGTGATGAGGTTTATAACCCAGATAGTTCCTTGAAAGGCATTGCTGAGATCATCCTTGGTAAGCAACGTAACGGTCCGATCGGTTCTGTTCGTCTTACGTTCCAAGGCCAACACTCCCGATTTGATAACTATGCAGGCCCTGCATTTGATGATGAGTAATCGCTAATGACTTACATGAAAGCGGCGACGGCGAGCATTGACTTAAACGCGCTCGAACATAACCTGAACCAGATAAAGTCGAAGGCTCCTCAGTGCAAGGTCATGTCTGTTGTGAAAGCCAATGGCTACGGACACGGCTTACTGCATATAGCCAAGCATTCAAAAAGCTCTGATGCTTTTGGTGTGGCGCGTATTGAAGAAGCGTTACAACTTCGTGCTGGTGGCATTGTTAAACCTATTTTGTTGCTGGAAGGATTTTACTCTTCGTGCGATTTGCCAATCTTGGTGACCAATAACATTCAAACGGTGGTGCATTGTGAAGAGCAATTAAGCGCGCTAGAGAATACGGATTTGGAAACACCCGTTGTGGTATGGCTAAAAGTCGACAGTGGTATGCACCGATTAGGTGTTCGCCCTGAGCAATACCAAAACTTTGTTGAGCGTTTGCATCAATGTGCGAATGTTGCCAAACCTCTACGTTACATGAGCCACTTCGGTTGTGCTGATGAACTGGATAGAGCAACCACCGTTGAACAGACAGAGCTTTTCTTGTCGCTTACTGAAGGTTGTGAAGGGGAGCGTTCACTTGCTGCCTCTGCGGGTTTACTCGCTTGGCCAGACAGCCACCTTGATTGGGTTCGTCCGGGAATCATATCTTACGGTGTCTCTCCGTTTGTTGATAAATCAGCGCAAGAGCTTGGATTTTTGCCTGTGATGACCCTGACCTCACACCTAATTGCCGTTCGCGATGTGAAAGCCGGTGAAAGTGTGGGTTATGGCGGAAACTGGACCAGTGAACGTGATACCAAGGTTGGTGTTATCGCGATTGGTTACGGTGATGGTTATCCTCGTACTGCACCTAACGGTACTCCAGTGTTCGTTAACGGTCGAAAAGTACCGATCGCAGGACGTGTGTCAATGGACATGCTAACGGTTGATCTAGGCCCTGATGCGGCAGATAAAGTGGGTGATGAAGCGACTCTGTGGGGTAAAGATTTACCTTCAGAAGAAGTGGCTGAACATATCGGCACTATCGCTTACGAGTTAGTCACTAAGCTGACTTCGCGTGTTGCGATGGAATATGTGAAGTAATCATGGATCTTGATAAGTAAATTATGTTCAAGCGAACGACTCGAAACTGGCTAATGTCTGCAATGACATTACTCGGTGTCAGCTTTTCTTCTTCCGCTGCGAGTGAAGAAAAAGATTCAGCTTTTGTCCCTTTCTACTTCAGCACCGAAACCATGGGTAACACCTTTGGGGTTGCGGGTGTCGCAAAGGGTGTTTGGCAACCTCAAGCCGCTCTGTTTGGTATGGCACTCTATTCAGACAAAGACAGTTACGTCGGTTTTCTATCGGCTTTTAACTATGCCTTGTCTGAGAACGTATTGTTTAGCACTCAGATGTATCAAGCGCGCTTCAACGACAACCCGTATTACATTGGTTCTCAAGGCGATAATGATTCATCTATCGATGACAAAACCATTGCTGATGGCTTAGAGCAAAACTATCAGTTTGAGTTTAAGTATTTGCTACCTTGGGGCAACGTTGCAGAACACGGTTTACTCGGTGCTTTTCAGCCAATCAAAGATGTGAGCTTTGCTTCGCCAATCGAATCGGGTGTCAGTTCGATTCTATTTACGCCTTTTTATACTGCTCGTGAGTTGGAAGGTTTAAATAATACCGAGGAGGCAACAGGCTTTAGTTTGGCGTTTGATTGGGATAACCGTGATAGCACACGCAACCCGACCAGAGGTTCTCACACTAACCTTGAGTTCACCACTGGCGCAGAGAGTTGGTCTAACGATGACTTGTGGCTTAAGTGGACCTTCCAAAATAGCCAGTACTTTGCTTTAGGTCCTTTAGGGGACTTATTCGATCAACAAGTTGTGGCACTCGATTTCTATACTGCTGATACACCAACCTGGGATAACTGTTCTGGGCAGGATTGTGCTCGTCCACCGGAAACAGAACAAGCTCGACTTGGTGGCTTGTATCGTTTACGAGGTTATACCGGAGGTCGTTATCACGGTCGCTCTGCAGTTCATTATTCTGCTGAGTACCGAGTACTTCCTGACTGGCAACCACTTGGCGATATCCCACTGATAAACTACTACGATTTGCCTTGGTGGCAATGGGTAGCGTTTGCTGAATTAGGGCGCGTTGCCGATGAGTACGACATCAAAACACTGCACTCGGACATGAAATGGAGCTTAGGTGGCGCGGTGCGTTTCCAAGTGGAAGGCATTGTTGTACGTGCTGAGTTGGCGCGAGGTGGTGACGAAGGGGCCTTTAGGGTTATGATAAACCAGCCCTTCTAAACCTTTCGGCCTACAGTAGGCCAAATACTATTTTTATAAGAGTGGTCGTGGAAACACACCACTCTTTTTTATTAACAAGATATTGTTTTTATTAAGGAGATCTTGTTTTCAAGCAGTCTACTCACCTTGCATCGTAGCAATCACAGTTCGGCTTCCACCACAATCTCGGTGCTCTCCTAAGTAAATGCCCTGCCATGTACCTAAAGCTAAACGACCATTGCTAATTGGTATTGTCACACTGGTGCCAAGTGTCGATGCTTTAATGTGGGCAGGCATGTCATCATCACCTTCATAGGTGTGTCTGTAATAAGCGGCTCGCTCGGGTACGAACTTATTGAAGTGTGATTCCATGTCGCGGCGAACCGTCGGATCGGCGTTCTCATTGAGTGTGAGGCTGGCAGAAGTATGTTGAAGAAAAAGATGTAATAAACCAACAGATAGAGAATTGATATCGTTTATCTGTTGTTCAATTTCATCAGTAATGAGATGAAATCCACGCTTTCGTGCATTTAGGTGTATAGTCTTCTGAATCCACATACGCCATCCTTTATAATGTATTTGGAAAAAAAGTGGTTTAACGCTATCTTTTGAACTTGAATTTATCAGGTATCGCTCACATTTAATTATGTTAGAGCTAGAGTCTGTACCGATTATTCTGTCAGGAAATCTAATCCTGATTTATCTCAAGGTACAGCTCTTCATATGCGGCATAATACGTCGTGAAAAAAAATTACAAAGAATCTTTCAGTGGTGACGCGGTTTGGTCATCACAGAAAAATATAAACTTTCGCCTAATCGGGGGTTCTATTCATCACCCAGGTGACGTTTAGAATAAAACCTACAGTAACATCGGGATAGATACCATGTTGAAAAATATCAACCCAACGCAAACACAAGCGTGGAAAGCTCTAACGGCACATTTTGAGTCTGCTCAAGATATGGATATGAAAGAGCTGTTTGCTCAAGATGCAAAGCGTTTCGAGAACTTTTCTACTCGTTTCGGTTCTGACATCTTAGTGGATTACTCTAAGAACCTTATCGATGCTGAAACTATGCAGCACCTATTTGCTCTTGCGAACGAGACTGAAGTTAAGTCTGCAATCGAAGCAATGTTCGGTGGTGATGCAATCAACAAGACTGAAGGTCGTTCAGTACTTCACACTGCTCTACGTAACCGTAGCGACAAGCCAGTAATGGTTGACGGCAAAGACGTAATGCCAGCAGTTAACGCTGTACTAGCAAAAATGGAACTGTTCACACACCGCATCGTTTCTGGTGAGTGGAAAGGTTACACAGGTAAAGAGATCACTGATGTAGTTAACATCGGTATCGGCGGTTCGGATCTTGGTCCATACATGGTGACTGAAGCACTAACGCCATACAAAACTCGCCTAAACATGCACTTCGTTTCTAACGTAGATGGCACTCACATCGTTGAGACACTTAAGCCTCTTAACCCAGAAACAACGCTATTCTTAGTGGCATCTAAAACATTCACGACTCAAGAAACAATGACTAACGCGCACTCTGCACGTGATTGGTTCTTGGCTGAAGCGGGTGACAACGCACACGTAGCTAAACACTTCGCAGCACTATCAACTAACGCAACTGCGGTCGCTGAGTTTGGTATTGATACTGACAACATGTTCGAATTCTGGGACTGGGTTGGTGGTCGTTACTCACTATGGTCTGCAATCGGTCTTTCTATCTCACTATCTGTTGGCTTCGATAACTTCGTTGAGCTACTAGAAGGTGCTCACGAGATGGATAACCACTTTGCTTCAACTGAGTTTGAAAGCAACATTCCAGTAATCCTTGCGCTTATCGGTATTTGGTATAACAACTTCCACGGCGCTGAGTCAGAAGCAATTCTACCTTACGACCAGTACATGCACCGTTTTGCAGCTTACTTCCAGCAAGGCAACATGGAATCAAACGGTAAGTTTGTAGACCGTGACGGCAATCCAGTAGAATACCAAACTGGTCCTATCATCTGGGGTGAACCAGGTACAAACGGTCAGCACGCTTTCTACCAACTGATTCACCAAGGCACTAAGCTGATCCCATCAGACTTTATTGCTCCTGCTATCAGCCACAACCCAGCATCTGATCACCACCAGAAGCTAATGTCTAACTTCTTTGCTCAAACTGAAGCGCTTGCTTTCGGTAAGACAAAAGAGACAGTGGAAGCTGAATTCCTAGCGGCTGGCAAAACAGCTGAAGAAGTGGCTGAGCTTGTACCTTTCAAAGTATTTGAAGGTAACCGTCCAACGAACTCTATTCTTGTTAAGCAAATCAACCCTCGCTCTTTAGGTAACCTAATCGCGATGTACGAGCACAAGATCTTCGTTCAAGGCGTTATCTGGAACATCTTCAGCTTCGACCAGTGGGGTGTAGAACTTGGTAAGCAACTAGCAAACCAAATTCTTCCAGAGCTTGCTGACGATGCTCAAGTAACGTCTCACGACAGCTCAACTAACGGTCTAATCAACGCATTTAAAGCGCTTAAAGCTTAATTGAGTTGATAGCACCAAAAAAACGCCAACCTTCGGGTTGGCGCTTTTGTATCTGTATAGCAAGCATTGGTTAAATCGCAGGTAATAAAAAAGGCTGGCATGATGCCAACCTTCTTTGAGTTGATACTCAGTACTGCTAGAAATAAACAGCTGTTATTCGAAACAGATCTCGATGAAAGCATTACCCCATTGAGATGAGAAAGGCATGATGATGATTGCCCCATCACACTTGTGACGAATCGTATGACCTTTACCGGAAACCACGATTGGTGTTGCCATATCGAAGTCAAAACCGCTTTCCGCAAGAATACGTTTCGCACCGCCAGTCACCATGTTAGTGATTTCACCCACCATATCGGTCACTTCTTCGTTGAGGCCGTTTGGTCGTTCACCAAGCATGTTTTCCATGATTTCGAGAGCGAGACCTTCATCAAAGGTGATCGACATAGAGCCACGAGATTGTGTACCCACCATACCAATTAGGCCGGATACATCACCACGAGCGATTTCATCTTTCTTAACTCTCGGTTTTTGTGGCTTCAATTCTAGAGAAGCCATCGTTTTTAATACGTTCATCAAAGAAGCTAAAAACGGGTTTACAAATTCAGCGCGCATAATGTTCTTCTATAATCTTATTCTTTCATCTCGGAGGAGCAAGATTGGCAAATGCCATGCGATTCAATGACATGATTCGTCAATTGAAAGCCATGCTTCTCAGCGTTACTGGCGAGTAGGGTGACAAGCGCATCGTCCTGCAGTTCTATCACAGTGCCACATTTATCGCAGATCAGTAGTTGGGAGAAATGTTTGTTGGCATTGCAAGAGCAGCAGCATATGAAGCTATTGGTTGACTCAACTCTGTGAATGAAACCTTGCTCCAACAAGAAATCCAAAGCGCGATATACTGTAGGTGGCTTGGCTTGCGGTTCACTGACTTTCAACTGCTCTAATAATTCATAAGCACTGGAGGCTTTTTTATTAGAGAGGATGAGCTCAAACACTCGCTTTCTTTGAGGTGTTAATCTAACGCCTCGCGATGCGCATATCCCTTCAACTTGCTCTATTAATGTGTGGTCCAAATTTTTCACCATTCAATCGGACATCCCTATTTAAACCCTATTTCTAGGTTACTACGTTTTGGGAGCCAATGATTTCTATTAAAGTCAGGTACAGAGCGTATTGTGACCCACGACTTTGAATAAGACAAGGTAACTCAAAATGACAGTGTGACTCAAGGCATAACTGATTAATGAGGCTGAATTAGAGAACTGGTGAATAGGTTTATAAAAAAGTATGAGGTAAAGTTCATATAGCACAAACAGGGCATAGCATTTACAATAGCCGACCTTGCTTTTGCTGGGTATTCCAGCATATTTTTTTGACTCGCTACCAGGGTACTTTACCATGACACATTCATGTAGATTGTCTGTCGCTCCAATGCTCGATAGTAGCGAATTTTAACTAACCTAATGAATTACAAATATTTAATTATTGGTTTGTGCCCACTGAGTGCCCATAGTTAACTTTTCATATCATAAATCTGCTAGTCAAAGTCGAAACACGTAAAAACATCCTGCTATTTTGCCAAACTTTTCAAATCATTGTTCATAGTATAACCAGTAGATAACTGGAGATCGAGGCTATGAAAAGAATCTCAACTTTTGATTTGCTTCTAAAGCAACATGGAAAGGTCCTTATCCCGCTCTCAGAGCTTTGTGAAGAGTACTTAGGAGTTACCTATAGAGTTGCAAGGCGTCATTACCTTTCGGGAAGTTTGCTCATTCCTGTCGTGGCTATGGGGGAAGGGCAAAAGGCAAAGTTGGTGGTTCATCTGGAAGATCTGGCTAAGTTCGTAGACTCAAAACGCAGGTAGCTGCGCTAATCCCTCTTTTTCACTAATCTGCTTCTTTCTTACTGTTGTGAATTAGCAAATTTGGCCACAAAGTTAGAACTCTAAGCATTAGGAAAAGTAAACCAAAACTCAGATAATTGAAATTAGGTTCAATCTCACTCCGGCTCACTTCGGGGCATTTCTGAGTTTGCCGAGCTACTCTGAGCCAGCTTTGTCCAGTGATTGAAAGTACATATTATCAATTTTACCGTTCGTAATTGTACACACCGTGATACCCTCCAGTATCTCGCTGCCTTGAACAACAATCTCACCTTCACTGTCCCAGACGCTACATTTTCCAGCCGTGTCCCAACCTCCTGTCTTTCCAACGAAGTTTGACAGCAAGACAGGTACATCAAGCTTCTTTGCAATACTAGATAGCAGCTCACTATCTAGTGAGAAACCTTTTTTTGAAATCAGTGCACTTACTAGGTATATATCGACATTTGCAGCCTTGGCATCGCTGTAATGCATTGGCTCTGTAAAATCGGCACAAACAGCGAGTCCAACCTTCACATTATTAACGCTAAAAAAGTAATTATCATCGCCAGCAACGCAGTAATTGTTTTCTCCTTCATGAAGGTATTGCTTTTGGTAGTAATTTACCTCTCCGCTAGCATGTAAAACAACAGCCCCTATATAAGGAGTTGAGTGCTCACTTCTTAAAGGACATCCAACAATAATCGTCAAACCATTTGATACCGCAGTACTAGAAAGCTCTTCAATCAATGGTGATGAGCGATTTATTGCTAATTCTGATAATAATTCGGGTTCATAGCCTGTTAACGACAGCTCAGGGAATGTGATTATATTCGCACCTAAATGCGCTGCTTGCACACATAGCTCTTTGTGAGATTCCATGTTCACTGCAATATTTCTGCTTTTAACTCTGTATTGAGCCAAAGCAACCCTAACAACACCTTCCATATCACTGCCCTATAAGCACTATATAACAACAGCTTACAATAACATCTAGTAGCCCCCATTCATAAGAAAAAGTATGCTGAACGACTAGGTAGTCAAGTGGGAATCAAATCAAACGTAACACCGAATGGGGCAGAATCTTCTTAGAGAAATCTGTTTGGTTAGGAAAATACGAATAACTTTTAGTGCCGAAAAGCCCTTTTGAAGGGTTCAGTCTGAATGGTATATATCTTCAACGCGGCGTGGTGGTCACAAGTACAAGAGAGTGGAATTAAGCCATTGAAAGAGTTCGCACGAAAACTGAGTCCTTATCTTCACGGCATTATCGCATCGGCAAGTTATCCGCTCAACACCTGCACATTGGAAAGGATAAACAACAAGATAAAGCTAATCAAGCGAATGGGGTATGGGTATGGGTATGGGTATCGAGATACCGACTACTTCTTCTTGAAGATAAAAGCGGCTTTCCCCGGAAAGCCGCGATGAACCAAAAGAAAGCCTAACCGATACACTTAAACATCGATCGTTGAGGTATGAATTAGGCTATTAGTAATACCTTAAAGCGCTTTCGAAACGAAAAGCTCTTGCAAGATTTAGAACATTAAGAAATTATCTTTTTCCAACACAAGATCGAACTGGAACTTATTGTTGGTATCCGCTTGCATCGTCGATGGGTTCAAATCACCAATAAAACCAGACGCCTTTTGTCCACTCTCTGTCAAAACAATGCTATCACCCGATTCAAAATCAAGCCCTGAGTGATGCTGAACAATCTCCAGTTTGTACTCAACCTTATTACCTTTCGTTTCAAAGCTGCCATTTAGCATCATGCCGTAGCCATTAATACTCGCAAACGCTTGATTAATTTCACCACGAGACAAACCTTCCGGGCGCTCAATACGCAATTTAAACAGCGTTTCAACGCCTTGAGACTTAATCACACCAGAGTAACTGTCAGAAATAGCCGGCATATTATATTGCGTGCGATTCATACCTGGTAAGTTAGAAGAAAAACTCTTCAAGTGACCAGCACTAGCTTGCAAGTAACTTTCCCAAAACGCAGCTAAGTGAGCATTACGCACACCCGTTGAATCAATCCCGTGGAAATACACCGTCGCATTATTAAAGTTAGCATTGTGCTTGCCCGCTAGAACAATACCCGCTTCTTTTGCTGCATCGCTATCACTTAAGTCCGTTAATGAAACATCTGAGCTATTTTGAATGCCATCAGAATAAACTACCAAACGAATTGGCGTTGAGTTCAAACGGATATCATTAGTCACTTGAAACAAACTACGCGCTAAATCCTTTTCAGGCACAGCACGGTCATAATCCGGTTGTGCTGTATGAGGACTCGCCTGCATCGCTTCACCTAATCCACGTTGCATTAAACGCGTCAACTTTGGCATATCATCACGGATAACGCGTTCAGGAGCCGCTCGCAATAAACCGCCGCTTTCTAATGCATTCACATTAGGAAAACAAGTCGTAAAGGCATGAGACATATCGCCATTTGGAGAAAGATAATAGATACCAATCTCTTCACTTGGCAAATATGACGGCGGTAGAGTTTGCATAATATCTTGCGCCCAACTGGCACTATTGTTTGGAATGGACGTCGTATCAATCACCAAATAAGTTTGACGAGGCGCCCCCTCACTAAGACAGTACTTAGCAGCATCAAAGCCACCCGTATTAATCATCCCAGAAGCAAAAGCTTGTGGCGCACACAGCGCAGTCAGTAGCGCGGCAGATTTAATTTTATTCATCATATTTTTCATGGAATTACGCAACCATATTCATTAATTGGTCTTTACTAATCGCAATATCATGCTTGTAGTAAGTATCTAAACTCTTCATCTCCGCACCAATTTTCACTTCCTCAAGCTGCTTAGCACGAAGCTGCATCACTAGATTATTGTGGTAAGTACGTAAGTTGCGGTTAACCTCTTTATGCACCTGACCAAGAATACCATCAGCATGATTGGCCAACTCTTCTTGCAAACGCTCAATCTTTTTCAATTCCATCAATTCAGCTTCTTGCGCATTCGCTAGCTCAGCGATCTGCTTAGAAAATTTCGCTTCAACCTGGTTTAACTCTTTATTCAAACCCTTATCCAAACGGTTAAAACGCTCACGAGCACTGGTGAAATCTTTTTGCGCTTCCTGGTAAGATGGTTTGGCATCATTTAACACATAGGCACAGAACATACTGATAAACCAAGGTGCAATAGAGAAAATGATGAATGGGAATAACAGCATCATTGCCGACTCTTGAGATGCCGATGCATCGCCCCACATACCCATATCAACCGCGGCTAATTCACGAGCAATCGCTTGATAACGAACCATTAAGATACCGACCGTAATCGAAATTAACGCCAACCAAGCAAAAGCCTGCATTCGATAGTGTTGTCGCTTTTCACGAGATTCAACATCCGGTCCCATCAGCTCTAAACGTTGTTTTAAGAACTTGCCATGAAAGTGAGCCGCTGCCGCAGTAACAATGGCACTCACAAACGCTAACGCTAAAGCAAACAGAGGAATATTCAGCAGTTCACCTAACGTTTCATAGTTCATCCAAAACTCTGGCACACTAGGAATAAGCAGACCCAGCGAGTAAATCAGCGGGTTCACTTTTCTCGGCGGCTTACCACCGGCAGAATTAAACATTTTATCGTAACGCGTTTTGGTTTTTTCTAACTCATCTTTCGCATCTTGATAGCCACTTTCCTGAACATAGCTGGTTTTTTTCGCCGCTAAAGCATCGGCTTTCGTGTTACAAACTTGCTGATACTCAGTATCTTTCTTCATGTATGCTGACTCATCAGCATGTTTACGTAAACGAGTTTGCAATTGAGAAAAATCAGAGAACCAACGCCCCAAATGCTCAAGAGGATCGCGAATAACAGATAGCATTCCATTGGTGTGTGAATTATGGTCGGTAACAACCAAGTTCGTTTGCTCTGCAGCTTCCACTTCCTCACGAACCTTACGCTGAATATCCTGACTAAGGTCCTTGGCTATAACCGCACTTTCAAGCGGTCGCTGCACCATAAATTTTTCAATATCCGTTTTCACCTGTTGCATGTATATTTCTCGCCCTAACGTATCAAAATGATTAAATATTAAAGTAGTAAAATCTTCTAATTCTATTTACTAATATATTTTTTTATATCGAACTCTCGGTATATAAACACCGAAAATGGTGCCTTTCTAAAGGTTCTTCTTACTTGTGGCCCCGTACGTTCTTTTGCCAATAGCTCCAAATCAGAACGAAGCTCACTAAAAGACTCAAAGTCACGTAGATCACTACTCACTTTCTTATCACGGGAATAAGCCCATACTTCCATAGAACGAGCATTACATGATTGCCCGGCGCAGCGATAATGACGGTATAAGTGAGAAGCAAACTGCTCATTTTCAGTCATCAAGATCTCCACACGGCGATTGCGGGCCTTATTACTTTGACTGTTATTTTTTGCGATAGGATAATCAGGACCACCCGCGATCAAAACGAGTGAATTATGTAGCACTCCTTGCTGCTCTAGGTAACGAGCGGTTGACAGTGCTCGCCTTAGCGATAAATCAATATTATGAGCCCATGAGCCAGACGCATCAGTATGACCAGTAATCACTAAAAGCTGATTATCACGCGCCGCTTGCCTTTCATGATAAGTCACCGCAACCTCGGCTAGCTGAGCTTTTATGTCACTATTCAACTTATCGCTATTAACGGCAAAGCCAGAGCTGGCCGATAAATTACGTAAAATCGCAATCCCATCTCCCAGTTCATTAAGCGGCTCCCCTGCCTGCTGGCTTGGGTAGAAATGCACATAGCCCCCCGCCTTCTCAACAGGAAAGTACAGCTCATCATCACCCACTTCAGCCACCCAAGAAAAGTCCTTTTCTACCTCAGAAAGCGCCTCTTCTTTGCGAGTTAAAGCGGTCTCTTGCATACCCTCGACTGATTGGTTTTCTTTATCTATATAATCCACACGCTCAGGAGAAGAGCAGCCTGATAGTGCCAATATTAAAAGTAAATAATAAAAATATTGCTTATTCATGCCCAATAACTATCTATACTAAGAGCCAAAATTACGAAACCTAGATAAATCCTTCTACCTTGGTTTTGCCTATGATGTAACGAAGTGTCGTTTAACCACGCGTTGGCGGCAGCGACAAAGAACGATAACGAATGTTTTTTTCAGACTGGGTACGCTCTTGCTGTAACTCTTCAGCTTCAAAACTGCGAACTTCTTCTGGCTCTTTCGCCACACGAATTGTTTTCAGTTCGGTTGGAATGTGACGAGAGTTCGTCGTGACCTTGCCATCACGTGCATAACCAACAGCCTGAAGCTCTCTGGATTCACAGCCATTAGAGAAGCAAGGTGCTGAACGATAGTAATCACTAATGAAATTCACATCATGAGTAATAAAGAACTCCACACGACGGTTCTTCGCTTTATTTTCTACACTATCGTTTTTAGCAATCGGGTAATCAGGCCCTGCTGCCATACGTAATAACGCTTCATTCGGAACGCCTTGTGCCATTAAGTAGCGCGCCGCTGAGTCGGCACGATCTCGTGATAACTGCTTATTGTATTGCCACGAACCTGAGGAGTCGGTATGACCAGTAATAATGATGAACAATCTTTCATCATTATATTTTGAATGGCTATAATATAAATTTTTAATCGAGTTTAACGCCAGAGTAGTATTCGGGTTCAAAGTTGAACTACTGACCATAAATCCAGCTGTATCAATAGCGTTATAAGCACCAACATACCCGTAATCGCTGGCTAAGCGAGTCTGTTCAATAAGCTTAGTTAACTCGAGACTTGAGTCATCAATATTCTTACTATCAAAAATATAGTAAGTATTATCACCGCTGTCTTTGGCGAAATAACGACCGGTTTCAATATGATCTAACTGCTCATTAATAGAGACTTCATTAATTAGTAACACTTTGTTGTTCACATCAGGATTATTATTCCCAGACTGATGAACTATGTCGTAACTATTGGCTTGATCAATAACCTGAGTATGCTGCTGGTGACTGGAGCATCCCGATAGGGTCATTAAAAAAACAAATGAAAACGTTACTTTATTATTCATAGCTATATTTTCTAATTAGAATAGTGCATAAAACAGACGATCTGTGTAAAGAATCATACTGCAAGTTATTGAAATTTACCTTATAAGTCTCCGTAAATACTGTATATATAGCAATTAATTAACTCTCTAATTTGTAAGGAAATATTACAGTTCAATCTATTTAAAAGTAAGCGCACTATTAACCCCAGGGCGCGAGCACACTTTGTTCAATTTATAACCCAAAGAAGACTCGTGCCCGATAATCATCGTTCCAAGCAGCCTTCTTCAACTTCACTTTTTGGCTTGGTGCACCACATTCGCATTGCTTCAGCATGTTCATCACAAAGCGTCTAAACAACGCTATATTTTCTACAGCACCATCTAGCGTGATCCGTGAGTAATCCTCTTTAAAAACAACATCTAATACGTAATTCTGGCTGTTTTCAATACGCCAATGCTGACGAATGTAGTGGCCTAGCATTTTGTGATTCGGCGACATAGAGCTTATGTAATATGAGGTGTCTACACTTCCTTTTCCGTTGATCACTCGATGCCGCTCCACCGCAATGATGCTTCGTACTGTCGGCCATTTCTCCGCAAGCTCTTTAGGTAACTTAGCCTTTAACTGAAATACATATCTTTCTTCACTGCGGCCATGGTGCTTCTCTTTGATTTCGGTAACTATTTTCTCTTTACCTGCTTCAAAGACAGCTTGAAATTGCTCCACAATAGCCACTCTCAATTTGGGCTGGTTGTTCTTCACTTGAACAACAACGTGAGCCTTTTTCTCTGCAATTTTCTCGAGCGTATCGCGCTGACAATGCAGGGCATCAATGGTGATGACACTGCCTTTTACGTTAATAACATCAAGCATTTGGCGTACAACGTTGATCTCGCCATTTTTGCTCTCAGTCGGCTTTTGACTCAAAACGAGGCCACGTTCAGTGTCGTAGGTGGTAACCAATTGTAACGCTGTTTTTTTGTCATTTCGGTATGAGCCACGCAGCACTTTTCCATCGAATGCGATTATCGGCTTGTGTTGACTAGTGCGTTGCTCGTTAATCCACAGGGCTAATGCCTCTAGCAAAGATTCTGCGACAACTGAACGTAAAATACGGGCTATTGTATGCCGACGTGGAATACCATGTTCAAATGTTCTGTATTTTCTCAGCCAATCTAGTTTGTCTTTCCCAAACAATTCAATATCTTGCCATCCTTCACATCCAGATGCGATGGCGCTAATTACAAGGAACATGACATCGATAAGATCATGCTTCTGATTAATGTCTGACCGAGTGTCTTGGACGACTGATAAGTGTTCGATTAAGTTCAAAATGGCTGTGTGATTGTGGATTTAGCACTATTAGATCATATTTGTTAACAAAGTGCGATCCCGCCCTGCAATAGCTATGGGTTTAGGCCAAATCGCAGTACGGCTGACGCCGTCAGTCAGTGTTTCAAATGTTTGGCTCTAAAGCGATCAGCGAAATGGATTCTTGAGGGAGATATTAAGGCTTGCTTCGACAAAATCGGGCATCAATGGCTTATCGACAATATCACGGTTGATAAACGTATGTTAGAGCAATGGTTAAAGTCTGGCTATGTGGATAAGGGTCTGTTCTATGATACCGATGAGGGCACACCTCAAGGTGGGATAATATCTCCAACCTTGATGCTAATGACTCTCGTGGGAATAGAGCAACGAATAAAATCTACAGCTCTGAAAATGGGTGCTAGGGCCAACTTTATTGGTTATGCGGATGATTTCGTGGTCACCTGCTCTTCAAAGGAAGTGCTAGTGAACGATATCAAACCGTTGATTGCTGACTTTCTGGCAGAAAGAGGGTTAACCCTCTCCGAAGAGAAAACGAAGGTCACTCATATTGATGATGGCTTTGACTTTCTGGGTTTCAATCACAGGAAGTACAAAGGGAAATTGCTCATTAAACCGAGCAAATCTAACACGCTGTTATTTCTCAGAAATCTACGTGAACTTATTAAAAAGCACGCAACCATCCCTGTTAACGATCTTATCAAGTTGATAAATCCGAAACTTAGAGGGTGGGCGAATTACTATCGCCACTGTGTTGCTAAACAAGTATTCGGGTATGTCGGCCACAAACTATTCCAAGCGTTATGGCACTGGGCAGTTAGACGTCATCCAACCAAGTCCAAAGACTGGGTTGTTCATAAGTATTTTCTCAATCGTAAAGGCCAGTGGCAATTTCACGGTTGGCAGAAAATCATGGACATGGACTGTCACTTCAATCTGTTCCAAATAGCTAAAGTGCCCATCGAGCGACACGTAAAAATCAGGAATGCAGCGACCCCTTTTGACCCTCAATACCAATAATATTTGGTGAAGAGAAAATCTAAAAGGCTAGCTCGTAACTCTTGGAAAGAGCCTGTCCCGACTGCGTTATAAGTTGCTGGGTATCAATGATGCCTTAGTGGAGGCTTGAGCCGTATGCAGTGAAAGTTGCACGTACGGTTCTTAGAGGGGCGGCACTTGGTAACAAGTGTCGTCTACTCGACAGTTCCGTGCTGAAAGGGTAGATCATCTTATGTGATCACCGCTAGCGCGCTTGTGCTCCAAAGCCTAGCTAGGGCAGCAGCTCTACATGCATTGATGTCTACTTCTTTTCCTTACCCTCTCCTGTTTAATTAAAGCAGAACAAAAGCCAGATCTGTGACAAAAAATAGACACAATGACACACCCATTAACACTATAACCTATGAAAATAACTATATGATATGTTAGGGTTTACGGCCATTTACATCACACCTTCTATTTATGAAAAAACTACTTATTGCTGCAACTATTACTGCAGCCAGTTTTGCGTCTTACGCAAATGCTAACGGATGTGTCGGCTCTTACGTGGGACCTTTAGTGATTGACGCAGAGCGAGGCCATTCTGGTATGGTCGAAACCACGGTAAGGACAAGGGGTCAGGTCACGGTTGTTCTTGTGGGCAATGACAAAGTTGTTGATTGGCACCTTGAAAGCTCCTCATCGAATATGCGAGCCGAGTTGTCTCAAGATGGTAAGTCACTCATCATGGCGCTAGGCAGCTTTACTACCGGCTTTACCGCCAGCATTCAGACACAATTGGGAAGGCTTCATATGGTGAACGTGTATACCGATGATAAGACTGAAGGCATCCCGTATGGCTCAAAAATTCTGTTTGAGAATTGATAATGAGACATTGGACCGCCCCTTTTTTTCTCAGTCTTGCTATGTTATTGGGCTGCTCTGACGATGATAAAGAGCAACCTGTCGACACGCCATGGTCACCGAGCCAGCAAGAGATTCAAGAGATCATCGAGTTTCGCAATGGGGTATCGACAGCCGATTACACCCTGAACAAAGCCACTGTCCGTTGGCGTACCGATGAGCTAATTCCACTGTACTTCGTGTCTGAAAGTGAAACCGCACCACCAGAGGCTATCATCGAGGCGATAGAGCTGGTGCACGGTGCGATTGGGTATCCGGTTATCGACGAAGCAAAATCGTTTTACCATCCTCTATACGAGTATAAAGACGAGGTTCTCAACATCAGCAACGGTCAGTTTAACGACGCTGCTTTTTATCAGCTCCATGAGATTGACCGCGGGATCATCATTGGTCACAACACGCATTTTTCCATGCTGAGTAAGGGGACCAACAGTTACTGTATAAGTACTGCTAACGCACCGTTTTCGACGCAATTGCTGACTCACTTTGATCCAGACACTCACTACTATCATGAGCAACAGAAGATTTGGTTTAACTATAGCCATCCTCGCTGTGAGACCAGCAGTCTTACTAAAGAAGCGATCGCTACCGAGTTGGTACGCGCTTTAGGTTTACAAAGGGAATTTTTGGTAGGGCAATGGTGGTCAGACACGTTTTCGAAAGACGCTCAAACACTCATTCGCACACTCTACAGCCATTCTTCAGGTACACCGTTTAATAAACTCAATTGATTGAAATTAATAGTAATGTTCGGTAAAGCCCACACTATTTCACAACGTGATGAGCTAATCGTTCTGATTTATCGCCACTTTTGCACAATCGTCTAAGATGACGACAGTATCTGCCGCCGTCCTAGGTTATATGCTCCAGTTATACTGGACATTCGCGTAAACGACTTTTTTATTCGTTTAATAATTCATGCTTTGCTAAATTAGCGAAGATGTAACTCGGAGTTGTCCGTGCGACCTGAAGT
>NZ_JBFRMM010000018.1:0-77700 GCF_041470465.1 Vibrio sp. 10N.261.55.F4
GTTACCGCACCGGTATTGGTGCCTGCAATCACAGCAGTATCATTAGTGCCATTAACGGTAATAGTGATTTGATGTGGTGTGCCATCAGCTGAGTGAACAGTGACGATGTCTGTCGCAGTTGAACCTTGGCCAAGTCTTTGAACTACTGGGTTATTGTTGTCTAAACTGTATGTCCACGCACCGTCTTTGGTGATGCTTAGCGTACCGAAATTACTAGTCACTTGTGAGGCTTGAAAGTGGTCCTCTCCAAGATCAGAGTCCGTTACCGAAAGCTGCCCTTGAACTTGTGTCGTTAAATCTTCAGCTAACGTGCCAGCATCCACACCCGTAATTACGGCATTGTCGTCGTTTCCGCCAATCGTCATATCGATCGTTTGCGGTGTGCCATCTTTGGTGTGAATTGTGAAACTTTCATGCAGTGAAGTGGCTGCGGTTAAAGCTTGAACATTAGAGAGCGAGTTATCAACTTGATACTGCCAATGTCCATCAGCATCGATAGTTAATGAACCATATTTACCTGAGATAACTTCCGGCGTAACCGAACTTTCATTTTGGTCAGGGTCTATGACATCGATTTTGCCGTTCGCATGTAACAAGCCTTGTGAATCAATATTGTGATCTTCTGTTACCACACCTGTTAAGTCTCCAGAAATATTTGGCGTGTCTTGCTTACCTGTTACCGGTATCTGAACAATGATGCTCGAGCCGTTAGATAGATGTAACGCAAAATGATCAGTACCTGGTTGGTGCTGGTTTAACAGGATGTATTGAGGAGAATTTGGATTCAATACGAATGTGTATTGACCATTTGCATCAACATGAAGCTCTCCGTAGGTACCTTTTATGACTTCTGGCATAAAGGTGACGGGTAAAGCGGGTGTCGTCGGCGCATTTGAATGAGTCGGCTGACCGTTACTTCCTGAGGAGATAGTCGGCATCGATACCGAAGGAATGTAATGGACTTGCGGGTGAGAAAGCGTCGACAAATGATGAGAAGGAACCAAGTGAGAGCTCGAACCATGGGCGGCATGACTTGCACTTAAGGTGGAGTTTACGTCGCTGTCACTCGTCTGAGCTTCTTGGAGAGCAACCGCTGATGAGTCCGCCTTGCTATGGTCATCGGTGACATCTTTTTCGGTCACGTTATTTGCGGTTACTTGATCTGCAGCGTCGCTGGAATTGTCTATACTTTCCGCAGCAGCGTGTTTAGCCAATGATGGCAAAATCATCATGAGTGACTGAAAAAGTGGGATATTCACTTTTAGATGTGAATGCAGTCTGCGCTTCTTTTTTTGTGTTGGTTTCTTTTGTTCTAGCTTGTTACTTTTCTTATTTTTGATTTCTGTATTTTTCTTGTTTGCTTCGACGTTTTTTTTGTTAGCCATTTTTATCATCCGTGAATCGTGGTTGCACTATCTTAAGTAAAATACACAGATAGAGGTTTCGCTAGCTAATTGGATAATTTTTAAAGAAAAAACTGCAAAGTCGAAGAATTATCTCATTTTGATGAAAGAGAGGATGAATACTTTTTCAACGGTCAGGCAAATATCGGCACAATGGCATTGACCTTACCCTAAGGGTAACGTTTATAGTTGCGGTGTAAATTCAAAGGTAAGCTATGACAAACACATTCCGAAAAACTTGGATTATTGTTTTCAGCATCATTGCGATGTTGATGTCTAGCTATGCCTCAAGCTCCTCAGCCATGATGACTGAAGTAATGATGATGGAAATGGGGTCGAGCAAGTCGGCTTGTTACCACAGCGATACTTCGGTTAATGATTCAATGGCAGGGTGTCATGTGATGAGTGAAGAAGTACACGCTGAAGACTCTAACATGAGTGCCCATGCTTTGATGGCTCAATGCGATATGTCTTCAATGAGCGAAGACGGTAGCTCGATGATGGGTAACCATTGTTCGAGTGCCGATTGTTGTGCCTCAATGTGTTCTGCAAGTCCCTATCCAATTCAGGCTGTTCAAGCCGTTGATCAACTTTCCTTTTCATTAGCTCGTTTTCAATCGGTCACGATTGGCCAGAAAGTCGCACGCGCTCAATCTTTGCTACGCCCACCTTCCGCATAAATCTATATCTAAAAATACAGCTCTATCAGTTAGATAAATCTGATAAGCCATTCTTTTTTATGCGCTAATTAGCGTTAGATATGGACATTCATTGTGAATATGAAACCAACAACCTCTGTGTTTGTCATGAACACGAGCTTAGTGGTTGCTGCTACCTTGCCTATGGCCTTGTTTTCAAGTGCTACGCTCGCGGCTACCACGGCGTCAGCTTCAAATGCTCAACACATTTCAGCACATGACCAAGCAAGCTCGACGCAGCAACTCAATACACTGATTGAGATTGCTTTAAGCGAAGATGGAAATCGCAAACAGTACTTTGCTCAGTCTCAAGCGATGCGAGAAACGGGCATTGCCAGCTCGACCTTAATGGATCCTAAATTAAAAGTTGGATTTGGCGGTTTGCCTGTCGATAGCTTTCAATTCGATGAAGACCCGATGACCAATATATCGGTAGGGCTGATGCAGCAGTTTGAGCGTGGCGATACGCTTAACCTTCAACAAAAAAAGGCAGGCCAACAGGCAGATGCTTTAGCTTTGCAGGTGCAAGCAAGAGAATTGACGGTTGCGAATAGCATGACGCAGCTTTGGCTTAAGTTAGGTTATCAGCAAAAGGCTGAGTCGGTGATTCGTCAAAATCGTCGTTTGTTGGTTGAGCTTGAAAACTATGTACAAACCAATTACTCGATTGGTAAAAGCGAAGCGCAAGATCTGCTTAATGCTCAGCTCCAAGTGAGCAAGCTTGATGAGAAACTTCAGGCAAACCAGCAGGTTCAGCGTCGTCTAATCTCTCAGCTTTCTGAATGGTTGGGTTCTGATTGGCTAGGATCTCAGGTTCTTGATTCTCAGGGCACACTGAATGCAACTAACCAAATCGATTGGTCATTGTTGGAAAGCAAATTAGCGACCAATATCGATTCAACCAAGCACTACCAGCTACTGACTGACCATCCTTTGGTTAAGATCTCCGATGTCAGTATTTCCTCTAATCAAACTCAGGTTGAGTTAGCCGAGCAAGCTTATACCCCACAATTTGGGGTGGAAGTGATGTATGCACACCGTCAAGCCAATAACATGGCGGGTGAACCAGCTTCTGATCTGGTGAGTGCTTATCTGACAGTCGACATCCCGCTGTTTACGGGGAATCGACAAGATAAAAACTTATCGGCTGCTCAGTATCAAGTTGGTGCGGCTAAATCTCAAAAAGACACCTTACTTTCCCAAATGAACGCGCAAGTGAATGCATTGCTGGTGGACAGATCAAATCTGATCCAGCGATTAGATCGCTATCAAACGTCCTTGCTTCCTCAAACCGCAGCACGAATCAGCGCGGTTGAAAGGGGCTATCAAAACAATACCGCTCAGTTTAACGATGTCATTTTAGCAACGACCGATGAGCTGGCGCTTAAGTTAGAGCAACAACGTTTGATCACCGATCTCAACATCGTTAACAGCAAACTGGCGGCGTTAGTCAGTGGCTTTGAATACCAAGTAAACCAACCACAACTCAATTCAAGCGCAACTAAACACACAGCCAATCAATAAGGGAATAGACAATGAGTTCAGTAAAAGTAGCAACAATCGCTTTATTGGTCGGTGGTGCATTGGGTTTTGGTGTGAATCACTTTGTCGTTGGGTCAGCACATAACATGTCAGCAATGGCAACGAGTACAGGCGCCGAAGTAAGTAAACAAACCAAGGATGAGCCTTTGTATTGGGTAGCTCCGATGGACCCAAATTATCAGCGTGATAAGCCGGGCCAGTCGCCAATGGGGATGGATCTTATCCCTGTGTATGCAGACGATGTGAACGGCGGAGCTAAAGATAAGCCCGGAACCGTGTTTATTGATTCTTCCGTGGAAAATAACCTTGGCGTGAAAACCGCACAAGTCACACGAGAAGCGCTATCACCGCGCATTGAAACCGTGGGTTATGTGGCGTTCGATGAAAGTACATTGTGGCAAACCAACGTAAGAGCAGCTGGTTGGGTTGAGAAGCTCTACATCAACGCAGTGGGTGAGAAGGTAAACAAAGGTGATGTGCTTTTCACACTCTATTCTCCAGAGCTTGTTAAAGCACAAGAAGAGTTGATCAGTGCTTATAAAATGGGTCGTAAAGGTTTGATCAAGGGCTCGACTGAACGCTTGATTACCTTGGGTGTTGATAAGACGCAAATCCGCGCTATTACGCGCAAAGGCAAAGCTTCGCAAACCATTGAAATTAAAGCGCCAGCCGATGGTGTGATTGCAAGTCTGAATATCCGAGAAGGTGGTTACCTTTCACCTGCACAAGCGGTGATCAGTGCAGGCCCACTAGGCGAAGTATGGGTTGATGCTGAGGTGTTTGAGCGTCAAGCGCACTGGATCTCATCAGGCAGCAATGCGGTGATGACTCTAGATGCCATTCCCGGCAAAGAGTGGGTGGGTAATGTTGATTACGTTTACCCAATCCTTGACCCAAAAACTCGAACCTTGCGCGTTCGTTTGAAGTTCTCCAATCCCCATGGCGAGCTTAAGCCAAATATGTTTGCCAATATTGCGCTGAAACCCATCAGTGATGAAGCTGTCCTTACTATCCCAAGATCTTCGGTGATTCACTCCGGTGGTATGACTCGAGTGGTGATGTCAGAAGGTTCTGGCAAGTATCGCTCTGCTCGTATTGAGGTTGGTCGTGAAGCTGGCGAAAAAATAGAGGTGCTTCAAGGGCTAGAGCAAGGTGAGAGTATTGTCACTTCTGCGCACTTCATGTTGGATTCTGAATCGAGCCAATCAGCTGATCTGTCACGCATCAATGGTGTTGAAGAACAAGCTGAAACCGTATGGGCGAACGGTGAAATTTCCGACGTTATGCAAGGCAGTCGCATGGTGACGATTAACCATCAGCCTGTTCCTGAATGGGATTGGCCGGGCATGGTGATGAATTTCACCTTTGCGGAAGGCTTGGACATGAGTGACGTGCAACGTGGTAAGGCGATTGATTTTGAGATGAGAAAGACAGAGTCAGGGCAGTACGAGGTTGTTGATTACAAGGTCAACAAACACAAAATCGCTGGCGAAGTTTGGGTAACGGGTAACATCACCATGTTGATGGCAGATTTTGGCATGATCACCGTAAAACATCAGCCAGTCCCTGAGTGGAATTGGAAAGCGGGTGAAATGAATTTCCAAGCCAGTGATGACCTTGATTTATCTGAGTTTACCGAGGGTCAAACCATTCGGTTTCTAGTGGCGAAGCAAGGTTCTGATTATGTGCTCAAATCTTTAGAAGCGGGTGAGGGCGAACTATGATCAATGCAATCATTCGCTGGTCTATTAGCAACCGCTTCTTAGTGCTGGTTGCTACTGTAGCCATCGTATTTGGCGGCTTATACAGCGTTAAAAATACACCAGTCGATGCCATTCCAGATTTATCAGATGTTCAGGTAATTATCAAAACCAGTTATCCGGGGCAAGCGCCACAAGTGGTCGAAGATCAGGTGACTTATCCATTGACCACTGCCATGTTAGCTGTACCGGGTGCTGAAACGGTTCGTGGCTACTCGTTCTTTGGTGATTCCTATGTCTATATCATCTTCAATGACGATACTGATATGTACTGGGCACGTTCACGAGTGCTGGAGTACTTAAGCCAAGTTGCACCTAACTTGCCATCGAGTGCCAAGCCAACACTAGGGCCAGATGCAACCGGTGTGGGCTGGGTTTACAGCTACGTGTTGCAAGATAAAACCGGTCAGCATGACTTAGCGGAACTTCGTAGTTTGCAAGATTGGTTCTTGAAGTATGAATTGCAAACTGTAGAAGGCGTGTCTGAAGTGGCGACCGTTGGTGGCATGGTGAAGCAGTACCAAGTACAGATTGATCCTGCCAAGTTACGTGCTTACGACCTAACGCTTCAGCAAGTCAACAAGGCAATCCAAGATGGTAATCAAGAAACAGGAGCGTCTGTTGTTGAGATTGCGGAAGCCGAACATATGGTTCGTACCACCGGTTACCTGACAAGCATCGAAGACATTCAATCTCTGCCGCTAAAAGTGACCGACAAAGGTACTCCGTTGCTATTAGGTGACATTGCTGACATTAATCTTGGCCCGCAAATGCGTCGCGGTATCTCTGAACTCAATGGTGAGGGTGAAGCGGTTGGCGGCGTTATTGTGATGCGCTTTGGTGAAAATGCCAGTGAAGTGATCGACTCGGTGAAATCCAAGCTCGCTGAACTGCAAGCTGGTTTACCTGATGGTGTCGAGATTGTCGCAACTTATGACCGTTCTACTTTGATTGATTCAGCCGTTGAAAACCTTTGGAAGAAGCTGGCTGAAGAGTTCATCGTGGTCGCCGTCGTGTGTGCGCTGTTCTTGTTCCATATCCGATCATCACTGGTTATCGCGCTAAGTCTGCCTGTCGGTATCTTAGGCGCATTCATCGTTATGCATTGGCAGGGTATTAACGCCAACATTATGTCTCTTGGCGGGATCGCGATTGCGATTGGCGCCATGGTGGATGGTGCCATAGTGATGATTGAGAACGTTCATAAACACATTGAACGGACTCCGCTTACTGACAAAAACCGTTGGCAAGTGATTGGTAAGGCAGCAGAAGAAGTTGGCGCGCCGCTGTTCTTCTCTCTGATTATCATTACCTTGAGTTTTGTGCCTGTGTTCGCGCTAGAAGGGCAAGAGGGCAAGATGTTCTCGCCACTTGCGTTTACCAAGACGTATGCGATGGCCGCAGCGGCGGGTTTGGCTATCACGCTTGTGCCTGTGCTAATGGGTTACTTCATTCGCGGTAACGTGTTGCCTGAACACAAAAACCCAGTCAACCGCAGCCTAGTGGCGATGTACAAACCGCTTCTGAACCTCAGCCTAAAATATCCAAAGGTGATGATTGTTATCGCACTTGGCTTAATGGCGTCTGCTTATTACCCAACCAGTAAGCTTGGTAGTGAGTTCATCCCTCCTTTGGACGAAGGGGATTTGATGTACATGCCAACCACGTATCCGGGCATCTCAATAGGTAAGGCTCGTGAGTTGTTGCAACAAACCAACAAGCTCATTAAAACCATTCCAGAAGTCGAAACCACGTGGGGCAAAATTGGTCGAGCAGAGACAGCAACCGATCCTGCACCGTTAACCATGATTGAAACCGTGATTCAGCTTAAACCGCGAGATGAGTGGCGTGACGGTGTCACTACGGAGTCTCTGCGTAAAGAGTTTGATGATCTGATTCAGTTCCCAGGTTTAACCAATGCGTGGGTTATGCCAATCAAAACTCGTATCGACATGTTAGCGACCGGTATCAAAACGCCAATCGGAATCAAAATAGCAGGGCCAGATCTGAGTGTTATAGAGGACATTGGCTCTCAGCTGGAACCTATCTTAAATGGTGTTAGCGGTACGGCTTCTGTGTATGCCGAACGTGTGGCTGGTGGTCGCTATGTCACGATAGACATCAAGCGCCGCTCTGCTGCTCGTTACGGATTAAGCGTCAAAGAGGTTCAGCAGGTTATTTCGACTGCGGTTGGTGGCATGAACGTGGGCGAAACCGTTGAGGGGCTAGAGCGTTACCCAATCAATGTCCGTTACCCACAAAGCTATCGTGATTCTGTCGTTAAGCTGCAGAACCTGCCGTTAGTGACACCAAATGGAGCGCGAATTGCTTTGTCTGATGTCGCGGATATTCGCTATGAAGATGGGCCACCAATGATTAAGACGGAGAACGCGCGTCCTAATGGCTGGGTGTTCGTTGACATCGAAGGTCGCGACCTTGGTTCTTATGTGGCAGAGGCGCAAAAAGTCGTTACAGATCAAATCGTCTTGCCTGCTGGATATTCATTGGCATGGTCTGGTCAATACGAATACATGGAGCGCGCCAAAGAACGTTTAAGTGTCGTTGTGCCAATTACCATCGCCATCATCATGTTGTTGCTCTACCTCAGTTTCCGCCGTGTCGGTGAGGTGATGATGATCATGCTGACATTACCACTCGCGATGGTTGGTGGTTTATGGCTAATGCATATCCTCAATTACAACTTCTCCATTGCAGTGGGGGTGGGCTTCATCGCCCTTGCCGGGGTAGCTGTTGAGATAGGTGTGATCATGTTGGTCTACCTAAACCAAGCATGGCACTACAAAAAATTGGATGCGGAGCAGAACCAGCAAGCACTTCAGAGTGAAGACTTAACGGATGCGATTCGTGAGGGTGCAGGACTGCGTGTTCGCCCAGTGATGATGACAGTACTTACGGTGATCATTGGCCTCATTCCAATTATGTATGGCGAGGGAACGGGCTCTGAAGTGATGCAGCGAATTGCCGCGCCGATGATAGGCGGAATGGCGTCGGCACTGTTGCTTACCCTACTGGTTTTGCCTGCAATCTTTAAGCTCTGGAAACAGCGAGAGATTACTCAGAGCCAAAACGAGACAAGTAAATAACGCACTGACTATAAAGCCCTTACTTGCGAGACCGGAGTAGGTAAGGGCGCACCACATGAACATGTGAAACTAACATAAAACAGAATTAATCTAAGGAACGACCATGAAAAAGACACTAATTGCTATCGCTCTAACACTGACCACTGCAACGGCTTTTGCTGAAATGGCTCACTCAATGATGAAAAATGGAGAGATGGATCATTCAAAAATGGATCACAGCATGATGAAGGATGGAAAGATGGACCATTCGATGATGAATATGGAAGGCATGTCTGAAGTGGGTATGCCTGCGACAGGCGCAAAGCCGGATAAAGTGGTTCATGTTCTGCTAAGTGACGATATGAAAATCACATTTAAGAACAAGGTTGATATTGAGCCGAACGACGTGGTGCAGTTCGTTGTGATGAACACAGGCAAGATTGATCACGAATTTTCGATTGGTTCTGCTTCAGAGCAGCTAGAGCACCGTGAAATGATGAAAAACATGGGTAATCACGCTCATGACTTGGGCAGCACAGTTACAGTTAAGCCGGGTAAAGCGAAGCAATTGCTGTGGCATTTCCATGGTGATAATAACGTAGAGTTAGCGTGCAATATCCCTGGTCACGCTGAAGCGGGTATGGTGAAGTCGTTAACGCTTTAGACGTTAATCAATAGCGCTTTGTTGAATTAGAAATTCAATGAGGGCTAGAAAATTAAAGATAAGTCTTAACTTATACCTAAAGCGCTTTGCTGTGAGGGATTCGCTGAGGCTTATCTTTATTTATAGTCACTGTAGCAAGATAGAAGTTTCAAGCAGATGGTGTGCTTCGCCGCTCAGATGCGGTAGCTCTGCCATGATCTTTTTAAACTTGTCATCGATTGACTCTGCTTCATTCAGCGATCGAAAAGCCAGTACAGCCTGTTCAGGCTCGCTGTTCACATAACCTTTCAATGTATCTAGCTGAATTTTATTGGCATTTTCAACTTTTGCTAGCGCGACATTAATTGCTTCGATGCTAATTGTTAACTCATTGCTTTTAAACATTTTTTATTATTTATGGGTTGTTGCTAATGCGCGCACATTAACACAATGATTTTTGCAGATATTGACCAAGATTATTAAATTGGAACAATTTTGAAAATCATTAAAAGCTGAACTGCAATGTGTGATTTGGATAGGTGTCAGAAATACGAAGCGAATTAAGGAGTTAATAGCTTTGGTTGGTCAATCTAAGCTTAAACAAAATAAGTTTAATCAGTATAGATTTAATGACTATGGATTTAACTAACGGAGAAAGTTTTTGAATAGCGTGTCGCTGGAATAAAGCACGTCATGGAGCATAAGGAGAAGTTGGAGCGTGCAGCGGGAATCGAACCCGCATCATCAGCTTGGAAGGCTGAGGTAATAGCCATTATACGATGCACGCACACTGTCTTAAGAGTAAGACTGAGGCATCAAGAAGACTGGAGCGTGCAGCGGGAATCGAACCCGCATCATCAGCTTGGAAGGCTGAGGTAATAGCCATTATACGATGCACGCACATCGTCTTAACGAGTTTGATAATGCCACATCTAACTGAAAACGAAACCTTTTTCTTTCATTTTTATTCTAAGTGCTCGCATAACCACCACTCCGCTAGTTTTTCCATCATGTTCGGCGCTTTCAGAGTGAATAAAACGTGACTAAAATCTCGTTAAAAGGAGGGCGAGAAATATTAGTAGATGTCATGCTGCTTTTTGCGATAAATCCGAGTCAATTTATAAACACGCTTTGGTGGTGCTTAGTTGTCATAAAGCTCATGAAAATTAAGGAATTTGGAGTGTTAACATAAACTGATTTTTATTTGTGTTTTGGCGTCCACTAATAACAATCTGAATGCATAAATTTAACTTATCAGCCTGTCAAAACATTCAGTAAACTAATCCCAAATGAGTAGAGTTATAGGCACTTATAAGCCTTTGCAGAAAAAAGTAACGAGTTCAGTTGATAATTCACGCAAAAGTCTCGTCATTCCGTCTATCGTTTGGTACATTTGCCGCACATTTTGTCTCCCCTAAAATTCCCATGCCTTCTCAGTTCCGAATTAACAAAATTGTTGAAATTGGTGACACTCTTCACCGCAGTGGCTGTGCTCCTTACAAGCTAGAGAAATACACTCAATTCTATGCAAAAAAGCATGGTGTGGATGTGATGATCCAAGCAACGCCAACTGCGATTAACTATCAATTTCCAGACGATAACAACGCCGTTATTCTTAAGCGTCTAAAGCCTGCGTCAATTAACCTGAGTTTGTTGGCCAATACGATCATTCGTATTAACCAACCGAGCAGTGAGCCTGTACCAGAGCCTGTCGGTTACTCTAAATTTGTGACGGCACTTGCCAATATGGGTATTCCGCCTGCGTATTTGATGCTGGTGGGCAGTACGTTGGAAGCGGTTGGATTTTCTGCGTTATTGGGTTTGATGGTTTGGGTATGTCAGCAAGTTCTTCATTCACGTCGTGCTATCGCGGTTGAATTCATCTCGGCACTGTTAACGGGTATTTTCGTGGCGTTTTTGGCAAGTACAGGATTGCCGATTCCGGTGTGGGCGTTGTGTATCGCCTCGATTGTCTTGTTTGTCCCCGGTTTATCCATAGCCAACGCATTAGAATGTTTGGCGTTTAATGACTTGGTTTCTGGTACCAGCTTGTTAGGGCAGAGCGCCTTAACTCTGATTAAGCTGTTTGTCGGGATTATCATGGGGCTCAACATCGGTGAAGCGATATGGGGACAAGCGGTTTCCATCGACTATACCAATGCGGTACCAATGTGGATGCACATATCTGGCTTGGTGTTGATCTCAGTGTCTATCGGTGTGATGTTCAATGCGCGCCCTAAAGACATCTTGCTTGGTTTGCCAGTCGCGGTTCTTGGCATGTGGGGGCCGTTCTACCTCGGCTTTGATAGTGGTTGGGTTGTGGGCACTTGGGTAACCACGGTTCTTATTACTCTATACGGAACTTGGATCGCCAAGAAGATGGAGCTCACAGGCTCTATTTATATCGTGCAAGGGATTATCATTTTGGTTCCGGGTAGCCGAGTATTAGTGAGTGCCAGTCAGTCTGTGTTTGAACAATCGATTTTGCCTATTCCAAGTATTGGTTTGTCGGCGTTATTCATGTTCTCTGCAATTGTGGCAGGGCAAATCACCGCTTACTCGATTTACTCACCAAAAGTCGAACGTTAAGCCGTTCCGCTTTTCAAACCTTTAAACAAACACAGCTTAGCGGCTGTGTTTGTTCGTTTTAGGTGCTGCTCTTTTTTGAAGACAATTAGCTCTCCGTAAAACTTGTTAGATTTATGCTCGCTAAGCCTGACAAGAGCCATTAAAATGGAACAAATTCTATTTAAATTAAGTATTAACGTATGTCTCTACCTCCTTGCCCGCAATGCCAATCTGAATATGTTTACCCAGACCAAAACAACCTAATCTGCCCTGAGTGTGCCTATGAATGGAATCCGGAAGAAGAACGTTTAGAAAGAGAAGCTGCGCGTGTTAAGGACGTGAATGGCGTTGTATTGGAAAGTGGCGATAAAGTTACCTTCATTAAAGATCTAAAAATTAAAGGCAGTTCTAGCGTATTGAAAATTGGTACTAAAGCTGTGATTCGACGCATCAATGAAGGCAAAGATCACCAACTAGATTGCAAGCTGGATGGTGGCGGTGAAATGCTGGTTACGGCGAAGTACGTTAAGAAGCAGTAGTCGATAATAGGTCAAAATTGCGAGTCGCTCCTGAACTAAATAGCGTAGAAGCCGTTGGAGAATCAACATCATATGGACATGGTTAAAGCTGCTCTTTCACATTCAACGGCCTTTCATTACTATGTGAACGCTTGCGCTGAGGATGGGGTAGATATTTACACGGGGATTTCCGATGGCAGTGATGCCTATTTAGAAAGACGAATTGCTTATTCAAAAGGCGAGGGTTTGCCAGAAGGGTGGACGCCTGCTTCTAAGTATTTTTGTATCGACTCTGGTCAAATCCTTGGTGTCATAAGAGTTCGTCATGGTACCAGTCCGCACATTCACGATGTTATTGGACATATCGGATATGAGACGCTGCCACAAGCCAGAGGGCGGGGTATCGCAAGTCATATGTTGTCTTGGGTTCAACGACAGGTATTGACTGAAAGCGCTATTATTACGTGTGAGAGGGGCAATATTGCTTCGCAAAAGGTGATAGAGAAGTGCGGTGGACAATTCCTGAATACCTTTTATTCAGAGCAAGATAAACACGAAGTCTTACGTTACCAACTAGAACCAAAATGAACATTTAAGCGTGGCATTTTTGGTTGTGTCTGGGGCTCTGAATTCCGGCTTAAACGAAAATGAAACCATAGCCAATTATTGTTGGAGGTATTTTGAAGTATTCAACAAGACCGGCTCAGTCATCAGATTATGAATTTCTGTTTGAGCTTAAGAAGGCCGCTGAGTTTGAACCAATCAAGGCCGTATTTGGCTGGGATGAACAAATTCAACGAGATATACACGCCGAAGAGTGGGCAGAAGAACGCCCTGAAATCATTGAATATCAAGGCAAGGCGATTGGCAGTGTGTTGTTGCAAGACAAAGGCGAACACTTCTATTTTTGCCGATTCTTCTTACTGCCTGATTATCATGGAAAGGGCATTGGTAGCCAAGTACTGAAAGATTGCTTAACTAAGGCTGACAGCCTCAATAAACCCGTCGAACTTTGTTACCTAAAAGGTAATCGAGTTGGGGAGTTGTACTTGAGGTTTGGCTTTGAAATCACCTCTCAGAACGAGCAGTTTGTCTATATGTGGCGTAAATAGACACTCATTCAAAATGATCACACCGTGTCGGTAACTTGATAGGCACCTGACACTTATCTAACGTAAAACCTTGTAAAGCTCCCTATGCTTGATGACTAAGCGATTACACTTAGAAAAGATCGAGCGTAAGGGAGTGTGCAATGAATTATTACCCGACTTCAAAAATCGTGGGTGAACAAAGGTTTGGCTTTGGGCCAAAACTAGGTCAAACAACCTATTATTCTCCTGTAGAACAGTTGGATAAAAAGCCATTCGTTCACCAAGCTATACAAGACTTACCGAGTACTGAATCTACTCTGATTAAAGTAGGAGAGAATCGTGTACAACGAATGAAGGCCAAGGGTGACGAACAACAGATGCAAGCCACGAAGAAAGAAGCGCAGTCTTTTCTTCGAACGCAGTATCGACAACAAGCTCAAGCTCGCCACCTACAAAGTGTTGAAACTCCTTATGGTTTTCAAGAGCGCATCATTCAGTTTTGGAGCAATCACTTCGCCATCTCGGTCGATAATCGAAAACTGATGCCCTTGGCCGCCAGCATTGAAAACGATGTGGTTCGCCAGCATTGGAATGGTAACTTTGGCGAGATGCTGATGGCTTCTTCTAAACATCCTGCGATGCTTCTGTATCTCGATAATCAACTCTCGATTGGTCCCAATTCAAAAGTCGGAAAGCGCCGTAATAAGGGGCTCAATGAGAACCTCGCTCGTGAGATCTTAGAACTCCACACTCTTGGCGTTGACGGTTCTTATACTCAGCAAGATGTTATTGCTTTAGCAAAAGGCATTTCAGGCTGGGGCATTAAATTCAAATCTCCTGATGCTGGTTTTCGATTCGCTAATAATCTGCATGAGCCAGGAAGTATCACACTGCTTGGAAAGTCCTATTCTCAATCCGGGGTCTCGCAAGGAGAGTCGTGTTTAAAAACCTTAGCGTCCCACAAAGACACTGCTGCGCACTTGGTTGATAAGCTTTGCCAGCATTTCATTGGCGACATATCTAAAGAACTCTCAGAGCAAATGGTTGCTGAATATCTGAAAGGCGAGGGAGATTTACTGCCTATCTATCGCTTGTTATTGAACAGCGCTGAGGCGAGTAAACCTAACCCTAATCGTTTTAGACCGCCGAAGGAGTGGCTGTTTGCCGTTCTTCGTAGTGCCGATATTTCTTTAAACGAGAAACAGGCATTCAATGCACTCAACAATTTAGGGCAGCCTCCTTTTAAACCGGGTTCACCTGCAGGCTGGTCGGATCAAGACAGAGACTACAATAGCCCTTCGGCGTTGACTCAACGTATGCAAGTTGCGAATAGGCTTGCGTCTGCTGCAATAAAATCGGCTAAAGCGTCAGGAGTTAAGCCGAAAGCGGTAGTGGATAAAGTGATCGCGGGTTTATATGGCGATGCTATTGATGAACACACCCAAATTGTATTGAACAAAGCCGACAGCGCTGCAATGCAACTTTCCCTGTTGTGGCTAAGTCCGCAGTTTCAATATCGTTAGGAGTGGGTATGAAAAAGTCAGATTGTTCTCAGAATAAAGCGCCACATAGTATTAACCGCCGCCAGTTCATGGGTATTGCGGCGGCTGTTGGCGTCAGTGCGATGCTGCCATTTCCAAGCTTTGCCAAAACAGGTTCAGACAATATCTTCATTTGGGTATCACTGCGTGGCGCGATGGATGGTTTAAATGTTGTAGTGCCGCATGCCGATCCGGATTACTCTAATTTGAGACCCAACATCGGATTAAAACCTGAACAGCTAGTGAAGTTGGATGATTTCTTTGGGCTTCACCCATCCCTAAAGCAATGCCATCAATGGTATGAGAGTAACGAACTCAGCTTTGTACACGCTTGTTCAACCGCTTATCGCGAGCGCTCACATTTTGATGGACAGAAGATATTGGAGAATGGCACTTCCGACCCGTTTAACACCGTAGGGTGGATTAACCGTTTACTCACGTTGAGCTCAGAAAAATACGATGGAATAGCGATTGATTCGGGCTTACCACTCATCATGCAGGGCGAATCGACCGTTGCAAGTTGGTACCCAAACCGCTTAAAAACACGTGATAAACAAACGGAACTGCTGGAAGAGTTGTTTCAAAGTGACCAAATGCTGTCTTCAAACTTTGAAAGTGTCATGAAGATAGATCAACTGGTAGGCGACCAAGGTGTCGGCAAACAGTTTAAATCATTGATGGGTAAAACAGGCGACATATTGTCGGCTGATAACGGACCAAACATCGCAGCGTTAGAACTCGGTGGGTGGGACACTCACGCCAATCAAGGCAACGTAAATGGACGGTTGAGTAATCAGCTTAAAACTTTGGATGTTGGGTTAGCGGCTCTCAAAGCTTCACTAGGTGATCGTTGGCAGAAGACAGTGATCATCGCGGCCAGTGAATTTGGTCGAACAGCAAAAGAAAATGGCACTAAAGGAACCGACCATGGCACCGGCAACGTCATGTTTGTTGCGGGTGGTGCGCTGCCATCGTTGAAAGGAGCGGGTGGTAAGGTTATTGCCAATTGGCCGGGATTGAGCCAAAGCCAACTATATGAAGGCCGAGACCTTAATCCAACGACTGATATGCGTTCGGTTATCAAGGGTGTGCTCAACCGACATTTATCGATAGAAGTGAAACAACTCAACACTATCTTCCCTGATAGTGCCGATATTAGACCGATGAATCTTGTCTAGAGGTTTACCAAGACCCAGTTAGATGCGATTCAGTCGTTTGAATCGCTTTCTATTTGTGACTCGCTTGTTTACGATTTAATCGCCAACAGTGCTCTGAACGTCACTAAGCCAAATCCACATGCTTGATTAAGCCTTTTCTTTGCTCTCAATAGATGCTTTTGCAATGTATTCGAAGTAAACAGCATAGCGACAACGCCAAACCATAAACCGTGAAGAACGATCATGTAAAGCCCATAGCCGAGCGCGACATGCTGGTTTTCTGCATCAGGTGAGATGACTTGGCTGAAGATGCTCAAAAAGAACAACATGGTTTTTGGGTTGAGCACGTTACATAAGAAGCCTTGGGCTAAATAGCTCCAAACACTGGTGCTTTGCATCTTCGATAGGTGCAAGCTTGTTGTCCGCACTCAAGATACCTTTTAGCCCTAGATAAATAAGGTAGGTTGCACCTGCGTATCTAATCATGTCAAACAGCTGCTCATTCTGTGAGATTAAGTAACTGATCCCAAGCATTGAATAACTGATGTGAACACAAATCGCTAAACTCACACCGATTGCAGTCCAAATCCCTGCTTGTCTTCCTTGATTGACACTGTTTTTCAAAACTAAAACGAAATCAGCGCCTGGGCTGATAACAATCAATAGTCCCAATACTGCTAGGCTTAACCACTCCATAATGACTCCAACTCTTTATATTTGATGAGCCAGCATTGTATGGTTTTTTATTGCTGCCTATAATCGAAATGAATTCCACCTATCTGTGAGAAAAAATCACACATGAGACATTTGAAAGCATTTCATATTTTCCACGTAGCAGCGCATTCGAGTAGTTACAGTGAAGCGGCGGATAAACTCAATATCACACATGGCGCGGTGAGTAAGCAGATCAAGGTATTGGAAAATCACTTATCCCAAGTTTTGTTCTACAAACAGGGCAGGAATGTGTGTCTCACCAAAGAAGGGGAATTACTCAAAGGTTACACAGAGCAAGCGTTCCAAGCCTTGGAGACTGGAGTCCATAAGCTTAATCAGCTGAATCATCAAGCGTTGGAAGTTTCATGCGAACCCACATTGACCATGCGTTGGTTAATGCCTCGACTCGGTGATTTCTATAACGAATCCGGAATTGATGTTCGATTGTCTACCGCAGGTGGACCTGTGACATTAGGCGCAACTGGATTAGATATGGCCATTCGCCGAGACGACTTCAACGTAACCGAGCATTACAAACAGATTCCGTTAGTCGAAGAATGGGTTGGCCCGGTGTTCTCACCTGATTATTGGCAACAGGTCAAAGACAAGCTAGCCGATGTGAAATTACTGCACAGCGCCACGCGACCAAACGCTTGGAGCCACTGGGTATCCATCACCAAAGATAGTGAGTTTGATAGCGGAATGGTGTCGCAAGCTATATCAAACCAGACCTTTGCACACTTCTATTTCTGCTTTCAAGCGGCCGTTGATGGGCTAGGAGCGGCTCTTGGTTCTTATCCATTGGTGGTTGATGATTTGAATAGAGGCAACTTAATCGCACCGTTTGGCTTTGTGCCTTCCGGCCATCAGTACATATTGCTCACACAAGATAACAACCATGATGAGCCAGAAAGCCCGTTTGTAGTTTGGCTAAAGAATGAGTTATCGCAGTGTGTTCCAGCCTTATAAGAACGAAAGTCTCCGCCCTAGAAGCTGACTTGTCTTAAGTCAGACTTTAGTTCGTTATTGTGGAAATCACTCAATAGGCAAAGACAGCACGCCACCATTGAGTTCGACTTGTTTTAGCCATTCGGTTGGAATTTCGCCATCTTCTTCGTAGAAACACGCCGCTAATACCGCGCCAATTACAATCGCACGCCCGCAGCTGTCACCGCCACATAAGATATTGTCTCGAATGCCTTGTTGATAACTCTGAGCACCTGCAATGATGCGAATCAGCAAGGGGAACGCAGCGCTCAATTCGCAATGCAATCCAAACTTCTTCGCGGCATCTGTAATCGAAAGCTCAGGATCAGCCAGTGCTTCGTCGATTTGATCGTGTATGAACTTGCTACAGGTTTGTCGCACCATTTCTACCGATTGCAGTGGCGAGTTGCCTTGAATTGCCGCTTGAATCAGTAGGGTGATGGCTTGTGCCCATTCCACGGCTTTGTCGTTGTTGTTGGTCACTCGTACCGCACTCTCTACCATTGCTGGTAAGGTGTGAGAGGTGTAAGTACACGCCACTAATGGAATGATCTTTGAGACTGCGGGGAGCTGTGTATCATCCGCGCCACAGGCAGTAATCGGGGCATTTGCCAATTCTAATTGATGGATGTTCAACAAGCTCATACGAGTCGCTTTATCAATATAGCCTCGCCAACTACCACCAAAATCAAACCAGAATCGGAAGTGCTTGATGTAGTTCGCTTCATCGTACTGTTGGTTGTCGACTAAACTGTCGACCATCGCCAATAGCTGAGCACCATATTGCGATTGCTCGCCTGCGGTTTTACCTTGGTGCGCAAAGTAGCCCTTGTCTTGGTAATCGAACTGATTCGGTGAGCGAAATTCTGGCTCAAAACCTGCTACGTGTAAGATCCTCTCTTGGTCATATAGCCAGTGCAGCCCCATTGAAGCAGCGTCTCCAACTAATGCGCCGACAACGGCGTAAAAAGCTCTTTCTTTATGATTGTCCATGTTGAGCGATGTCCTTGAGATGAATCAACGTAGTTCGATACGTTAAGTATAGTGATTAGCCGAGCATTTTGCTGTGTTTCTAAGAAGAAATATGAAGGAATAAATCCTGACTGATCAATAACTTAAATCAATCAGGTGAAATGGGTAAGGGTGATGAATAGCTGGGCGAGTCGGTACTTCTTATTAATGACGTTACTGATGGTTAAGGTAAGCACTAGAACGTTGCTCAATCACTTTGAACAGACGCGAAAGCACAAAGCATAAAGCAAAATATACGAAGCCTACAATCAGCCAGATCTCGAAGATCAAACCTGACGAGTTTGCCATTTCAGTACCAACGAAAGTCATCTCTTGGATAGAAATCAGAGACACAATCGACGTGTCTTTAACCAAAGAGATTGCTTGGCCAGCCAATGGCGGTGTGATGGCCGTTAATACTTGCGGGCCAACCACAAATCGATACTTAGACAATGCCGATAAGCCGAGTGAATCGGCCGCTTCCCATTGGCCTTTTGGAATACTTTCTAAGCCAGCTCGAATCACTTCTGCGATGTAAGCCGAAGAGAGCAAACCGATACAGATAACACCAGACGCCAAGTTTTCCCAAAGGTTAGCAGGACCAAACAGAAAGGCTTGAACAGCGTTAATATCGCCGTTGTGTTCACGCAAGATACTTTCTAAACCAAGTAATGGAATCAGTTGGTTTGAAACGAAAAAATAGAATATGAAGACAAACACCAGCGGCGGAATATTTCGAACCAACTGGATAAAAATCAGTGCAGGGGTACGAAAGAAAGTGATTTTAGAGTGCCTTGCAACGCCAAGTAATGTACCAAAAGAGAGTGCTAACACCATACTCCAAACACTCAAGCGCAGTGTCGCGATCAAGCCTTGGAAAAAGTAAGGAATATTGCCTTGAGAAGGCGGAATGAAAATCAGGGTAAACGCATCTTCCCAGCGCCACTGGTAGTTAATACCAACAGCGGAACGATAATAAAGCCAGCCTGCAAACACACAAATGACAGCTAGTAACACGCCATCTAAAAGGTTAAGGCGTTGATACCAAGGCTTCATATGAACGTTGGGCTTAGGTGTTGTTAATGCGCTAGTACTACTCACGTCATTCCTGTTTAAACGATAATAATTGATGTGTTGTGAGAGGTGGCTATGAGGTCATAGCTATCTCGTTGTTTTTAACAAGGCAGCGCAAACAATGCACTGCCTCGATTCACTAGCAAAAGTTCTGATTACTGACCTTGAGCAATCTGGTCTTGCCAATCTAGAGTAGAGAACCAGTACTCGTAACGCTCTTTCAACCAACCGTCTTCAGTACGTGCTTTGATCCACTCGTTGAAGAATTCTGTCTTGTCAGTTTCACCTAGGCGAACTGCAAATGCTTCATTACCTTTTGATAGGCGTTCTTCGAATGGAATAAATAGCGTGTCTGCGTTTTTAATCGCTTCGTGTTCTGGTTTCGGGCTAGACGCGATAACCGCGTGTGCGTTGCCGTTTAATACTTCTTGGAATGCTTGAGCATCGTCATCGAACTGTAGAACTTTCGCTTTAGGGAAGGTTTCACGAGCTACTTGCACTGTGAATGCACCACGACGCGCTGCAATTTTTACACGGCGAGAATCAAAATCAGAGATTTGTGTAAAACCTTCTGCTAGCTCTTTATTCGCTGCCAGTTGAACGCCAGAGTGCGAGTAAGGTTCAGTGAACAATACGCTTTTAGCGCGAGCTTCAGTGATAGACATACCGCCAATGATTACATCAAACTTGTTCGAAAGTAGAGAAGGAATAATGCCATCCCATGCCGTCGGTACGAATTCAACTTTCCAGCCAGAATCTTCAGCAAGACGTTTTGCTACATCGATTTCAAAGCCAACAAGATCGCCTTGTTTGTTACGCATCGCCCAAGGAACAAATGTCGACATACCAACGCGTAGAGAGCCACGTTCGTTTATTTTGTCTAGGTTAGGCGTTTCAGAAGCAAGAGCAGGCAAACTGACGGCAAGCGCAAGTAGGGCTGTAATTGCGGTTTTAAATAGCTTCATGCTGATAAATCCTTATTGTGTTCGCCAGTTAGCTCCGAGCTTATGCTCAAGCCAAGCAGCAACGGCAGAAAGTGAAAGTGTAAGAGCAAGATAAATGATCGCCACAGAGAACCAAATCTCGAATGGCATCGCGGTTTCAGAAACAATGTTTCTGGCTTCAGTCGTCAGGTCAAAAATAGCCATGACACTCACAATTGAAGAGTTTTTAATAAGAGAGATCACTTCATTGGTCAAAGGTGGCAAGGTGCGTTGCACCACCTGAGGAAGAATCACATCCCAGTAAGTATAGGTCTTTGATAAGCCCAAGGATTGAGCTGCTTCAAATTGTCCTCTCGCAATACCATTTAAACCAGCACGAAATATCTCGGCGGTGTAAGCGCCTTGGAAAAGTGCCAAGGCTAAAACGGCAGTACTAAAGCGATCGAGCCCTAATACGGGGCCAAATACAAAATAGAGCAAATAAATTTGTACTAATAACGGCGTGTTACGAATCAACTCAACATAGCTGGTGGCTAAGGTGCGTCCAACCACCGAATTGGAGTTTCGCAATAGGGCTGTGGTTAAGCCAATCACCAGCGTTGCAACCAAAGAAATCAAAGAGATATTGATGGTAACTAGTAGCCCTTCAACTAATTCTGCAGGCCACCATTCACCATCTTCATAGAAAGCAATATAGTCCGGCACACGCTCCCATTGCCAGCTGTATCCCATGGTTTGTGCACCAGAGTCGAGAATCCAAACAACAGCAGCCGCCAGTACAACAATCTGTACCAAAGCAGATAGGGCGGGTTTAATAATTCGAATCAACATCAATAAGTCAGGATCTGATTTAGGAACGCTTGAGTACGTTCATGTTGAGGGGTTTCAAAAAGCGATTGTGGAGTATTCGATTCCACAATTTGTCCTTCATCCATGAAGATAACGCGGTCGGCCACTTGTTTTGCAAAGCCCATTTCGTGGGTCACACACACCATAGTGATGCCTTCGCTCGCCAGTTCAACCATCACATCGAGCACTTCGTTGATCATCTCCGGATCAAGCGCTGAAGTGGGTTCGTCAAACAAGAGTAATTCCGGCTTCATACACAGGGAACGGGCGATAGCCACGCGTTGTTGCTGGCCGCCAGAAAGTTGCACTGGGTATTTGTTGGCTTGTTCTGCAATGTGCACACGCTCTAGATAGTGCATTGCTATCTTCTCGGCTTCTTGTTTGCTTTTTTTAAGCGTACGAATTGGCGACAGAGTTAGGTTCTCAAGCACGGTAAGATGGGGGAATAAATGAAAGTGCTGAAACACCATTCCGACTTGGCCCGGTGTGTTGAACTTACTCGGGAGTACTTGTTCTAGCACGGAAAGTTCGCCACTTTCGAAAGGTTCTAGCTGATTGATACAACGGATCAATGTTGATTTACCCGAACCAGACGGCCCGCAAATCACCACTATCTCTCCTTGTTCAATATTTAAATCGATATCCTTTAGGGCATGAAAATCACCATACCACTTGTTAAGTGACTTAAACTTAACCATTTCCTTGAGATTGTTCAAATCGTTGTTCATACCTAGTAAAGAGACAGGTTTACCTTAACAATATAGAAATATGATTGCACATAAAATTAGGGACTTATGAGAATTTAATAGCATCTTGTAGGGCAAATTAAAAAGCAGCGCCCAAAATGAACGCTGCTTCTGTTGTACGAAAGAAAAAAGTAATGGGTTCAGTCAGATGTGAAAATTCATCGTTGTATGACCAATATCTTTACTTTCTCTCTATTTTCCCGATTCTTAGTGAATCGCAGACTCTAGAATCTCACGTGTTTTCTCTGGCGTGATTGCTTGGTTCTCACCAAGTTGTAGGTAGCCGTGTGATTCAAGTTGAGCAACAACATTGTCAATCGCCGTTGCTTTGTTTGTTTCGTAGCCGTCGAACATGGTTGCTACGTCTAGGCTGTGGTAGAACGCTTCGATTGCAGCGATTGTGCGTTCTGCTAAATCAGCACCCGCTTCTAAGCCAAATACGTTACGACCCATTTGCTCTAGCTTGCCACGTTTCGCTTCGATTTGGTTACGAAGTAGTGAAGGTTGAACAATCGCAAGCGAACGTGCGTGGTCTACGTGCCATAGTGCAGTGAATTCGTGGCCAATCATGTGAGTTGCCCAATCTTGAGGAACACCCGTACCAATTAGGCCGTTAAGCGCTTGGTTTGCAGTCCACATTAGGTTTGCACGCCATGCGTCGTTGTCACGCTCGTCGTATTGCTTACCCAGTACAAGTAGGTTCTTAAGCAGTGTTTCTGCGTAACCGTCTTGAACCATCGCGTCTGTTGGCATTGTGATGTATTGCTCACATACGTGAACCCACGCATCAACTAGACCGTTGATCAGTTGGCGCTCTGGCAGAGACTTCATTACGTCTGGGTCCATAACCGCAAACTTAGGCTGTACTGCAGGGTTAAGGAAAGCAAGCTTCTCTTGAGTCGCTTTACGCGTGATTACCGCACCCATGTTAGATTCAGAACCTGTCGCAGGAAGTGTCAGTACCGCACCGATTGGCGTCGCTTCAGTTACTTGGTGTTTGCCCGTTAGGATGTCCCAACCGTCGCCGTCGTATTTAGCCGCTGCAGCAACGTATTTAGAACCGTCGATTACCGAACCACCGCCAACAGCGATAATGAACTCTGCGTTTTCTTCTTTAACAAGAGCGACTGCTTTGTCTAGCGTCTCTTTGGTAGGGTTTGCTTCAACGCCAGAGAACTCAATCCAAGAGTGATCTTTTAAAGCTTCTACAACTTGGTCGTATACACCGTTGCTCTTGATTGAACCGCCACCATAGATGACCAGTACTTTCTTCGAAGTATCAACCGCTTGGCTGATAGCGTTGATTTGGCCTTGGCCGAAATGGATAACAGTAGGGTTAACGTAAGTAAATTGCATCAGAGATTCCTTGTGTAAAGCGAAATTTGTTATTTTGGTTTATTGCTCAATTTCTATATTTGCATATTAGTACAGTAATCTAGGTCAATGAAGAGCTGTTCCTCCAAATAAATTGCCTATTTCTACAAACTTGATATTCTTCCTCTGCTTTAGCTTACTTACTCTTAGCACTTAGAATGGAAAGTCGCCACTTATGAAAACACTCGCTCAGTTATTACAGTCTTATGTTGAACACAAAGGTTGGGATGACCTTGAAGGGATCAGAGAAACTGAAATTAGCGGTGTGTGGTTGTATCGAAGCAGTGGCGGGAATCAGCGTCAGCCATTTACTTACCAGTCTGGCATTATCATGCTCGGACAGGGCAAAAAGAACATCTACATTGGTGAAAGGCCCGTGACTTACGCTGCGGGTGATTATCTTGTGGTGGGTGTGCCAATGCCGTTAGAGTGCGAAGCCTTGCCTGTTAATGGTGAACCATTGCTTGGCTTGTCGATAAGCATTGATTCTCAACGTTTGCATAGCTTAGTCAAAAAGCTCGAAGATCAAGGCTTCTTAGAGAGCTACTGCAACAAGCATAAACAGAACTCGAGTGGCTTAGAATCGACGCCGATGGAAGAGCAAATGCTAGAGAGCTTTACCCGGTTGGTGAAAACGCTGCATTGCGACATTGAAGCCAATATATTGGGCGATGCCATGGTGACAGAGATTGTCTACCGCGCATTAACCGGTTCAGAAGGGCGTGTGCTGTTTGATTTAGCTCATCATGATGGCCATTACGCACGTGTTGCCAAAGCGCTGTCTAAAGTGCATGAAGAGTACGACCAAACTATTACTGTTCAATCGCTTGCCGACGAAGCCAACATGAGTGTGTCTGCCTTCCACTATGCATTCCGTAATGTCACCTTTGAATCACCGCTTCAATATTTGAAGAAGGTCAGGCTTAACAAAGCCAAAGAATTGATTCAACTAGAAGGTCTACGAATTAGCGATGCTGCACGCCGAGTCGGCTACTCCAGTCCATCTCAATTCAGTCGTGAATTTAAGCGCCATTTCAATACCACTCCAAGAGCGGTTTAGTTCTTTTTTCAACGAAACTATGTGTTGAGAGCTATGGTGCCAAAAGCTATGGTGTCGATTGCTCTTCGTTGACGCCATCGTGATTCCTGAAAGTCCCATGTCTTGGCTGAACACCATACTTCTCATGTCATTCCCCTGAGTCTCACATTTGTTGAATTATATGAGTAAATGTATCTAATTATAGGCATTGTCAGTTTGTTGGTATTGGATTTTTGAATATATTATTAACCGGATTTATGTGTAATGAGTCCGGTAAAATAATTAATTAAATAGCCTAAGAGTTTATGCACGGTATAGGGGAGAAACTCACTAATTCAGCTAGTAACGAAGTTTTAGTGTGAACAACCTATCAAATATTATCTAAATTTCGGGAATTACTCACCGTATTCTCAGAGATAGTATTCATGATTGTTGAATATATCAAAAGATAAAGAGAATTTATTACTCGTTTCGCTCTATTATTGCGGATAATTAGTCGTGTTGTGACTAATTATTCTGTAAATCCCTGATTTATGGTTAAGTGATAGCCTGACGGGTATCACGTTTACCCTAAAATAATTCACTTAACATGGCGCTACTTTAATCATTCTTTCCAATACGATTGTTCAATATAAATACGTATTCCTATATTATTAAAAGGATAATTCCGATGAGTAGCGATATCATTAAAATTTCAAGAAATACTGAAAACGCACCAATTAATTCTGTATCTACACAAACGGTCGCTTTTTCTCATTATAATAACTTTTCTGCTCAATTACCTGTTGACCCTAAAACAGGTCAAATAGTAGCTGGTGATATTAAAGACCAAGCAACGCAATGCTTAAATAATATTAAAGCGATTGTTGAAAGCATCGACCATGTTATGGATGATGTCGTGAAGATTAATGTTTTCGTTAAGAATATTTCTGATATCGATGCTATTGATGAAGTTTACAAAAGCTTCTTCCACAACAGCCTTCCGACACGTACAGTCGTGGGTGTCGCTGCGCTGCCGAACAGTGACGCTTTAGTTCAAATGGATGCTCTTATTTCAAACGGTGAAGGCACTAAACCACAAGCACCTTGCGCACTAGTTAAGGTATCAAGAAATACAGATAATGCACCTCAGAGTGTTGTATCGACGCAGACAGCGGCTTTTTCTCACTACAACAACCTTTCGGCTCAATTGCCTATCGATGTAAATACAGGTGAGTTGGTTTCAGGTGGTATCACAGAGCAAACGACACAATGTTTAGCAAACATTAAAACGATTCTAGAGAGTATCGGTCATGTCATGAATGATGTGGTTAAAACCACTATCTATCTTAAAAATGTTGAAGATGCAGAAAAGGTAAATGAAGTTTGCGCTAAGTTCTTCCCAAGTTATGTACCAGCGCGAACGGTTGTTAATGCCGCTGAACTACCGATGGGCGCTTTAATTCAAATTGATACATCCGTTTCACATGGCGACGGTACACCGCCGCAATTACCAGAAGACACTCGCTTGTTGGTTATTGAAGCTAATAATACTGTCGATGCCCCTTTCATGGCTTATTCGCACACCGTTGCTTTCTCTAACTACAATCATATTTCTGGTCAACTACCTTTAGACCCGAAAACTAATGAAATGGTTGCTGGTGGTGTAAAAGAGCAAGCGGAACAATGTTTAAACAATATTAAGGCGATAATTGAAAGCGTTGACCATAGCATGGACGATACGGTGAAAATTAATATTCAACTTAAGGATATTTCAGATATTGATGTGGTAAACGAAGTCTACACCACATTCTTTAATGCTGAGCTGCCTGCAAGAACGGTAGTAGGGGTTTCAGAAATCCCAATGAATGCTTTAGTACAAATTGATGCTGTCGTTTCTAACTGTGAAGGGACACCTCCACAAGACGTTGTTGCATAAATCAATTGAACCCTTCTCGATAATATCGATCAGATCTCGGTTTAGCTTCCAAATAGGGAGCAAACTCAACAGGCCGAGATCTGATCCGTTCACTTCATTACTCAAGTCCATCGAAGCGACACACCTAAGCTTATCCCGTAAACATGGTATTTATAAGGTTGAAGTGTTTTAATATGAAAAACGGACGCTTAACGTAATAAAGAAAACCAGTTTATGCAATTTCGAGCCATTTTACTGCTATGCCTTACCCTAATAGGGTGTTCGTCCAATCAAGAGTTGGTACCCGACCCAACAACCATCACGCTATTTTATGGTGATACATCCATCGCCGCAGGTGTTTTAGAGGATAAAACATTCAATTCAGTCCTTGCCGATAGGGTTGAAAGCGTTACGTTTTCGGGCTCAATATCAAAGAAAGACTCTGGCTATTTTGTCGATATGTTAGTGATTCGAGAAACAAAAGAGCCACGTTCAACACGACAGCTTAACACCTCGCTTCTAATGAAACCGGGAGAGTTAGTAGATGTTGGCGGTGTGAATAACGATGTGTTCAGGGTAATCCTCGAGTAACAAAAATAAAGTGTTCAATTAATCTGATTTTTTGCTTTACCTCAACCTAACTTCAAGTCTTAAGCTTCTCTTACTGATTAAGAAGGAGCTTATTATGCAAAATAACTACATAAAAGAACTCGCCGTTAAAACTTACCAAGAAGACCTTCAAAAAGAGTACGTTAGATCTAAAGCTCAGCCATTCCACGCCCCAAGTTTTATCGGTGGGGTGCTGTTGTCAGTTGTGCTGGTAGGACTGTTTTAATTTATGCAGAATTTCTGATCCATTGCCAACTCTCAACATATCTATTTGCTGCACTTTAATGGCTACGGCACAATCTCTTAGGTTGAATTGTGACGCTAATGTCGAGAGGAAGTGAAGTATGGCAAGTCCAAGAGTATTAAAGTCACAGATTACTGATATTACCTGTGGCGAGAATGTCACTATCATCGAGCCAAGTAACGTTTATGGCTGTGAGCTTAAAGATGATGTGTTCGTTGGCCCCTTTGTTGAGATTCAAAAGAACACCGTGATAGGTGCGAGAAGCAAGATTCAATCTCACACCTTTATCTGTGAGTATGTGACCATTGGAAGTGACTGCTTTGTTGGTCACGGAGTCATGTTTGCCAACGACTTATTCAAAGAGGGAAAGCCAGATCCTAATCCTGAAAGTTGGGGGCGTACCTTGATAGCTGACAACATCACGATCGGTTCTAACGCTACGGTTCTGTCTGTCAGCATTTGCGAAGGTGCAGTAATCGGCGCGGGCAGTGTGGTAACGAAAGACATTACTGAGAAAGGTATCTATGCAGGTAACCCAGCCAAGAAATTGAGAGGTTTACCGTAACCGTATTAATAAGCCGTGGTTCATGAATCATAAGGTGCGGCTTTTTAGGGAAACATTAGAGTATTTGTCATGGATGTATTTTTACACTTACTTCAACCGAATGACGCGAGTGCGCTTTTGGATTTTGAGGTCGAAAATCGAGAGTGGTTTGAGCAATTTATTCCAGTTAGGGGTGATAGCTTCTATTCAAATGCAGGTGTGACCGAGCAAATCACCAGCTTTCTAACTGAATACGAGAATGGTGAGATGATTCCTATGTTGATCAAAGATGCCAATGGCACTGTCTGTGGAAGAATCAACATCCGCGATATCGACCAGATCGCCCATAGTGGAGAGCTAGGGTATCGAGTAGGTCGTTCCTTTGCTTCAAAAGGCATTGCGTCTAACGCAGTAAAGCAGTTTCTACTCTATTTGGAGGAACAGACCAACCTTAAATATGTTGATGCCTATGCGTTAGTGGGCAATATCGGTTCCAACAAAATCTTATCCAATACCGGTTTTGAATTGGTCGAGTATGTTGAGAGCTACGCGGTGTTTAAAGGAGAACATCAAGATGCTAATTTTTATCGTAAGGTTTTAGCTGACTAGGTGACTATCAGTGCCTTATACATTAGAAGCTGGCAGCGTCCTTCTAGCCAGCTTCGAGTCTTTTTATTTAAAGGTTTAAGGTTACTTCTAGGTTTGGCCACTTCTAGATTTACGGTTACTTCTGAGGTTTGTTATGTTCGATTACGCTAATCGCGATAGCCAAAAACAGGATATCTTTCACTAGGAAGAAGTTAGTGACTAAGATGCCATCCGATACTTTCCAAGCGTTTGGCGTTGTAACCAGGAAGCTAAGTGTCACAACAAAGATAGCCGATGCAGCAATGCCTGAGTAGAAAGCTACTGTCGGCTTCTTAAATCCAACGATCAATCCAATCGCGACGATGATCTCTGCACCACCCACCATGTTAGACACTGCTTGTACCGAGAACAGATTGTAAAGCCAGTTCATTGCTGGGTGGTTTGCGATTAGGGGTTCTATAAGCATCGCTTCAGTTGGTGTAAATTTGTAAATACCAATCCAAGCTAACACTAATGCTACGCCTATCACGCCTAGGTTGTATCCGACATTACTCTGTTTTAAATCATAGGTTTGAACATGCATAAAAGTACTCCATTTAATAAAATCCCTGAATATGACCGCAGGAGTTCAGATTAAATTTCGCATTGAGAATAATAATTAATATATTTATCTAGAGATTTACAGGTAGAGACTTATTGTCTCGATATGAACTTAAATACTGGTGATGTTGAGAACCGAAGCAATGTTTAGGCGATAGTGCTGTTCAAAAGGTACAGCGAGCTTTCCAACTTTTGTTTTTAATACTCACGATTTGGATTAGATTACGTTGACGCAAATCCCTAATTATAAGAAGAGAATCGCTCGTGAAAATCCATAGAATTAACCCGACCAAACGTTGGTCAGATGTAACTGTATTTAATGGCATCGCAAGCTTTGTGGAAGTACCAGAGACGGATACAACGGCAGGAATTAAGAGTCAGGTTCAGCAAATTTTTGATCAAGCTGAAGAAATGATGAGCTTGGTCGACAGTGACAAATCTCGCGTATTGTCGGTAACGATTTACCTAACAGATTTTGCCAATTTTGACGCGTTAAATGAAGTGTGGGAATCGTGGTTCCCTGAAGGCTGTGCGCCAAGCCGTGCATGTGTGAAAGCAGAACTGGCAAACCCTGAGCTATTGGTTGAGATGTCGTTTATGGTTGCTGCGGGTGAAAAGTTTCAATAAGCCGAAATATCGGTAGAAGTAATTGGTCGTATAAACGCTAATCAGCTAATCAATTAGACAGCGAATAGATAAAACAAAGCCACTCAGGTGAATCACTTGAGTGGCTTTTTAATTTTATACGCTACCCGAAACTAAATCGGGTCAGGCATTAAGCGAGACCTTGATCTCTGGCCATCTGTTTCGCGATTTTCGGTGCGTGCCATAGACACGGCAACAAGATGAACGATACAGGAACCGCAGTGATCACAATGAACGACTGTAGAGCGGAGATGCCGCCAGAACCCATTGAGATAAGCGCGATAGCTACTGCACCCATGATGATACCCCAGAAGGTACGTACGGCTGCGTTTGGCTCTGTAGTGCCTGTCATTACCACACTGATGGTGTAAGTCATCGAGTCACCTGTCGTCACGATGAACGTGGTCGTCAGGATAAGGAACAGAATCGCAATCAAAGTAGGGAACGGCAGTTGAGCGGTAATTGCCAGTAGCACAGCAGGAAGGTTAAAGCCTTCGAACGCGCTAGAAATTACGCCTGGGTTCTCTAATTCAAACGCTAGACCACTACCACCAACGATGCTGAACCAGAAACACGTTACTAGCGGTGCTACGATGCTGATAGAGACGATCATTTGGCGAATAGTACGGCCACGTGAGATACGAGCAATAAAGATCGCCATCATCGGACCATAGCCTAAGAACCAACCCCAGAAGAATACGGTCCAGCCACCTAGCCACGCTGTATCTTGGCGGTACAGTGCCATTGGGATGAAGTTATCCACCATTTCGCCCATACCTTGTAGGTAGCCATCAATGATGAAGCTCGTTGGGCCTACTAGCAGAATGTAGCCGATTAGGCACACAGATAAGATGATGTTGTAACGGCTAACCAGTTGGATACCTTTGTTCACGCCACTCAATGCAGACAGTGTGTACATTGCGATAGCGAAAACGATAACCACACTTTGAGTTGCAAAGCTGTCGGAAATACCAAACAGTTCGCTCAACGCGTAGCTGATTTGCAGTCCAAGGAAACCGATAGGGCCAATAGTACCTGCGGCTACAGCGACGATGCTGCACGCGTCGACTACGTTACCAATCCAGCTGTTGATTGCTTTGCCGCCAAGTACTGGGTAAAGCAGCGTGCGTGGCTTAAGAGGAAGACCTTTGTCGTAATGCAAGTGCATTAACACGATGGAAGACAAACCACCTAAGATTGCCCAGGCAAGGAAGCCCCAGTGCATGAAAGATTGTGATAGGGCGTTGAACGCCATCGCTTGAGGATCAGCGTTACCATAAAGTGGTGGAGCTGAAACAAAGTGAGCAATAGGCTCTGCGGCTGCCCAGAACACACCACCGCCTGCTAGCAGCGTACATAGGACGATAGACATCCATTTAAAGGTGGTCATTTCAGGGAGAGCAAGCGTTCCTAAACGAACGTGGCCTGTGCGTCCTAGTGCAAGCACTAAGCCGATAATGAAATTGAGTAGTAGTAGGACTTGCCAGAAAGCACCGAACCACTTAGTTGAGTAACTAAAGCCGATGTTTACAAGTTCGGACAACACGGAGGTGTTGGTGAAAGCAAGGACGACAAAGAGGGTTAAAAAACTCCCACTAAGCCAAAATACTGGGTTTCCGAGTTCCAGTTTTTCACCCAAAGATTGAGCTTTATTGAAATCGATAGAAGTAGCTTCTGCGTTGATGTTTTCGTTGGCGACTTGCGTCAAGTTGGACATTATTTCTTCGCTATATTTGGCTCTTTCAAGCCTATGTATTTCTCCCACACTTGCATAGAAGTGTGAGGTTCGTCAAAAAAATCCGCGATACTACCACAATTGTTAAGAAAAAGTGGGCAAATTTAGAAAAGAAATCAGTTCTACGGCGAAATCAATCCCTTTTGGTTAGTTTTAAAACGAAATTTCAGAACGAACAAATAAAGCAGATATGAATAGAGTTTTGTAATTAAGGATACGAATTAGGCGATATTTTTTAGCGTACCGAAATAAATTTAATATTAGTTGTTCGTGCAAAATAAGTGTCGACTCATTGCATGCTATAAACAAATTAATGCGAGTCATTTTATAAATATCGAATATTTTAGGTGTTAAATTGGCACTGTTACCTACAGTTGTTTTGCGAAGAGATTTAAGTGATGAGAAATATGACACTTAAATTAAGCATCTTGAAACAATAACTTAAGGGACAGCTAACATGCACCTAAACCAAGGAAGAGTGGCCAAGAAAGTTTTTACACTCAGTACTCTCACCGCGTCATGCTTAATGGCGTTCAACAGCTACGCGGCTGTGGATTGTTCAACGTTAGAAGCGTGGGATTCCGCCACGGTGTACACCGGTGGTGATCAGGTTTCACATGACGGCAGCGCGTACTCAGCGAATTACTGGAATCAAAATAACAACCCGAGCCAATTTGAGGGTGACTATGCACAATGGAAAAAGATTGATGTGTGTAGTGGTGGCGGAGGTGGCGGTACGCCAAATGAAGTACCAACGGCTTCATTAACGGCACCCTCTGCTTCTGACGTGATTACTGAAGGCGATAATGTTGTATTGAGTGCAACAGCACTAGATTCTGATGGCAGTGTGGCTTCGGTTGAGTTCTTTGTTGATGGCGCATCTGTTGCGGTAGTCACAGCGGCACCTTTCGAAGCGACTTGGGCTGCAACGTCGGGTAATCATCAGGTTTCTGTTGTTGCAACGGATAATGAAGGCGCAGCAAGTGTTGCAAGTGCGGTTTCTGTTTCTGTTGATTCAGCACAACCAGGGAATGAAGCACCGACAGTTTCAGTTGCACTTTCAGTGACATCTGTTGATGTTGGTGGTGTAGTCACACTGACAGCAACGGCAGCAGATAGCGATGGCACGGTTGATAAGGTTGATTTCTACGTAGCGGGTGCTCTTGTGGGCACTGCTGCAACGAGCCCTTACACGTTAGATTACACAACAACTCAAGCGGGTTCTTTAGCGGTTTACGCGAAAGCAACAGACGACCAAGGTGCGACTGCAGATTCTGCGTTGGCATCTTTGACCGTGAACGGCGCTCCAACAGTGAGCACATGTCGCCCTGATGGCTTATATCAAACTCAAGGTGTCGATGTTCCTTACTGTACAATTTACGATGATGAAGGCCGTGAGAAAATGGGCGCAGACCATCCCCGTCGTGTCATTGGTTACTTCACAAGTTGGCGTGCAGGGGATGACCCACAAGCTGCTTACCTAGTAAATGATATTCCTTGGGAACAACTCACACACATTAACTACGCTTTCGTGAGCATCGGTTCAGATGGCAAAGTAAACGTCGGTGATGTAAACGATCCAAATAACGCAGCGGTTGGTAAAGAGTGGCCGGGTGTGGAAGTTGATCCGGCATTAGGCTTCAAAGGTCACTTCGGTGCATTAGCGACAGCGAAGAAAAAACACGGCGTGAAAACGTTAATCTCAATCGGTGGTTGGGCTGAAACAGGTGGTCACTTCGCGACTGATGGCAGCCGCGTGGCTGATGGTGGTTTCTACACCATGACGACCAATGCTGATGGTTCTATCAACCATCAAGGTATCGAAACATTCGCGACTTCAGCGGTCGAAATGCTGCGTAAGTACCAGTTCGATGGTCTAGATATCGATTACGAATACCCAACTTCTATGGCTGGCGCAGGTAACCCATACGACAAAGACTTCATGGAGCCGCGTCGTCAATACCTGTGGGCGTCGTACCAAGTGTTGATGAAAGTGCTACGTGAGAAGCTCGATGCGGCGTCTGCGCAAGATGGCAATCACTACATGTTAACGATCGCAGCGCCTTCTTCTGGTTACCTATTACGCGGTATGGAAACATTCGATGTAACCAAGTACCTCGATTACGTAAACATCATGTCTTACGACCTTCACGGTGCGTGGAACGATCACGTAGGTCATAACGCAGCCTTGTTTGATACGGGTAAAGATTCAGAGCTAGCGCAGTGGAACGTATACGACACGGCGGCTTACGGTGGTATTGGTTATCTGAACACGGATTGGGCTTACCATTACTTCCGTGGTTCTATGCCAGCAGGCCGTATTAACATCGGTGTGCCTTACTACACTCGTGGTTGGCAAGGCGTAACGGGTGGTGAGAATGGTCTTTGGGGCCGAGCAGCACTGCCAAACCAATCTGAATGTTCAGCGGGTACGGGTGAAGGCGAGAAAAACAACTGTGGCCATGGCGCTATTGGTATCGACAACATGTGGCACGATACCGATCCAAAAGGTAACGAAATGGGCGCGGGTTCTAACCCTATGTGGCACGCGAAGAACCTAGAGAAGGGTATTTGGGGCTCTTACGCTGAAGCTTACAAGCTTGATCCTGTGAATGATCCTTCAGATGTTCTAACGGGCACTTACACGAGAAACTACGACAGTGTGGCGGTTGCCCCTTGGTTGTGGAACGCAGAGAAGGGCGTATTCCTTTCAACAGAAGATAAACAGTCTATCGACGTGAAAGCGGACTACGTTATCGACAAAGAGATCGGCGGCATTATGTTCTGGGAACTAGCAGGGGATTATAACTGTTATGTTCTCGATGCGAATGGCAACCGAACGTCTATCGATACGACCGAACAAGCGTGTAACAGCGGTAACGGTGAGTTCCACATGGGTAACACCATGACGAAAGCTATCTACGATAAGTTTAAGTCTGCAACACCATATGGAAACAAAGTAGCGACGGGTGCTATTCCAACAGAAGCGCTAGATATCGCGGTATCGGTTGGTGGCTTCAAAGTCGGTGACCAAAACTACCCAATCAACCCTAAGATCACGTTCACGAACAACACAGGGCAAGCTCTTCCGGGTGGAACTGAGTTCCAATTCGATATCCCAGTATCTGCACCTGATAACGCGAAAGATCAATCGGGTGGTGGTTTGACCGTGATTGCTTCAGGTCATACTCGCGCGGATAACATCGGTGGACTAGATGGAACCATGCACCGAGTGGCGTTTACGTTGCCGACATGGGAAGAGCTTCCTGCTGGCGGTGTGTATGAGTTAGACATGGTGTATTACTTGCCAATTTCTGGCCCTGCTAACTACGCGGTGAATGTCGGTGGCGTTGATTACGCGTTTAGCTTCGAGCAGCCAGATCTACCATTAGGTGATATCAGTTCAGGTGGCGGTAACCCTGGCGATGGTGGCACCAATCCAGGTACATGTGATACGGCAGGTTTAGCGGTTTACCCAGACTTACCTCAGAAAGATTGGGCAGGTAACCCAAGCCATGCAAACACAGGAGACCAAGTGGTTCACAACGGTAGTGTTTACCAAGCAAACTGGTGGACAAGTTCTGAACCGGGTAGCGATGGTAGCTGGACTCAAGTTTGTTCTTAATTTAATGCTAAGCAAACTATTTATAGACAATAGAGTGTAGTAATAGGTAATAAACACAAATGCTTTTAAGTCTATTTATCAGGAATTAGTATCAATTAAGTAATCAATCTAGACGTAAAATCAAAAAGCCGAACTGAATCCAGTTCGGCGTTTTTGTTATAAGTCACAGATTACGTATAGAAACCCTTAAAAATATCGACACTCATTCAGTAAAAAATAAAAACATGATATAAAACAGTCTGTATATAAGAGAAGTCACAGCGTTACCTGAAATTATAAATCTACGGGGTAATCTTGAAAGTCAGACGTAAATACATTCTTAATTTTTCAATTGCGCTCGCCGTCGTGTCGATGATTCTTTCTGCCTTTCAATTTAATCGAACTGAAAGGTCATTGTTGGAATCTAACCAACTGTTTTTTCGTACGATTGTGAACGCGAGTTACGATATTGTCGACACCACAGTTAATGAGGCGATAAAGACATATCTTAAAGGAATTACGGATACCGTTGCGTCTCATGTATGGCATACCACGCCAGAACAAGAAGTTGAAGAAGTCATTCGAATTGCCAACGAATTGGTGATTGGAGAGTCTGGTTATATCTACCTGATGTCACCACAAGGTATTCATCTATATCACCCGTTTTTACAAGGGAAAAATCGCGCGCATTTAACCCATATTCAACAACAACTGAGCTTACAGTCTGGAATGACCCAATACTCGCACGCCAATCCACATGAAGTTGGCAAGCGTGCGAAGGTCGCATATTCAGTGAGGCTACCGAGTGGCAATACATTGGTGGCGACCACCTATAAAGATGAACTGATGTACCTGGTTGATCTCGAAGCACTTAAAGACAAATTGAGAAAGTACTCGTATGGCGATAGTGGCTATGTATATATCGTTGATTTACAAGGCACGTTAGTCCTTCAACCTAACTTTGAACACGAGCACTTAAAAACCTTGATTGATGACTCTTCAGAGTTGCTTATCGATAAAGTCGTCGATGAACCTGAAGGTCACTTTAGTTACTCTATCTCTACGGCAGATGGCACGACGAGTAAAAACATCTTCTACAAGTTTTATCCGTATCTTAATTGGGTTATTTCTGCTGGTGTCTTAGAACAAGAGCTCAACAAGAACCACAGCTTATTGTTGGCAAGTTTGATGACGTTGGTTGTTAGTCTACTGAGTATCATTGTTGTTCTGGTGCTTTACCTGCGGCATCGTCATCTTAGAATATTGGATGTTGCGAGCCTCGATTACCTCACAGGCCTTCCTAGCCGACGGAGTTTTATCGAGCAGCTAAAACTGAAAATTACTCAAAGGTCGCCTTATCCGCTAACAAATGTCGGTGTCATTTTGCTGGATATTGACCATTTCAAGCGGGTGAACGATCAATATGGTCATGCTCAAGGCGATAGGGTTATCTGTGAGGTCGCAAAATCACTGAAGAGATTTGTTAACCGTCGTCGTTTGATTGCACGCTATGGCGGTGAAGAGTTTATTTTGGTGACGTTTGATTGTGATGAACATGAGTTATTCGAATTATCAGAGGCGTTACGGTTATGTGTTGAGCAACTTCAAGGCTTAGTGTCGCCAGTAACAATCAGCGCTGGTTGTTGCCATGCTCAAGCACTGACTGACATTGAAACCGCTATCGATAAAGCCGACAAAGCGCTTTATCAAGCAAAAGAGAGTGGACGTAACAACACTCAAGCGTATCGAGAGAACGAATATCACGTTGCTTACATGTGATCGGTTGAAAGCCTCATTGAATTGAAAAGTTTTGTTCACACAAATCGAGCTCTTGAGAACGACAAACACAAAAAAGCCCAAATAGATCGCTCTATTTGGGCTTTTTCAGAATTATTTGAAAGGCTAATCGTTAATTTAAGCTTTCGCTGCTTTCATCGCTTCCGTTTTTTTTTCCTTTTGCATTTTTGCAAGGAAGTAGATGTTTACACAAGCGATAAAGCCGTTGGTGGCTGCAACTGGCCATGCGTCAATCATGATGCCGTATGCTGTGAAGAGTGCACAGCCAATAAAGTTAAGGACACGCAGACGAACGATATCTTTCATTGTTAATGAAATTGCGACCATAATAGACGCAGCGTAACCTAAAATTTCAACCATATTGAATTCCATTGTTTGACCCTCTTAAATTTGCCGATACTTTGTCGGTACCAATTCTTCTCTTCATGAGATGATTGAGGAAGCTCCGTGCCTCGAATGGTCTGGTTTTGTTTAACGGGGAGAACTATACCAACTCTGTTTTTGTGATTAAACCCCCAAAACAGACAGAGGTGAAGGTTAGCGATTACGCAAACGTTTAATGACCTTTCTATTAACATAATTACTATTTATGTTGGAGGTTGAATTGATAGTTATTCTTATATAGGTAAGGAAGCCTCGAATGATAAAACGATCCATTTGTGCAACAAAAAGCATAAAAAAAGCAGCACTATTGGCTTTGATGGCTATTGGGCTGACCGCATGCTCTACGCAAGAAATACCACCCACACACAATTATGGTGTGGTCACTAGCGGTGACTTTGGTTTCATGAAACACGGCGTGATGACGTACTCCTGGCACCCTGAGTCAGAAAAGGTTTACCTTTCTCAAAAATACGATGAAACCGTGGTAACCGATTTAGTGCGTGATTCGATTCAAGAACAGCTCTCAAGTAAAGGTTATCAGTTAAAGCAGGATGGTGTCGGTGATGTTGTTGTAGGCTTTGGATTAGCGGAAGAATCGGAACTGAACGATGAGTCTATCTTCGATGCGATTAAGCTATCTACTGGTGTGCCATTTTACGATGGTGAAGGTAAAGTCGCGGAGAAAGGGTCGTTGTACATTGCGTTTTTCGTACCTAACTCAGAGGTCGTACAATGGCAAGCATTAGCACAGTCTGGCATCCAACCTGATTTAGAGCCAAGCGAGAGCAAACAGCGTATTACTGGCTTTGTTGAAATGTTATTTAGACGCATGCCTGAGCGATAGCATTAGGCGTTGAATGCATTCGTGGAGTAAATATTAGTTGTGGAAAATATGGTCAGATCGCAGATTATACTTTTTTATTTGTAACGAATGGTACAAATACGTAAAGCAACGTAAAGTTCGCGCTTCTTTTGCTAGCATTTGTCTATACTGCTCAAAACGTTAACTTAGGTTTGATTCAATGAAACTGTTTTCCAAATACTCTCTCCCTCTATTAAGTATATTCATTGTAAGTAACGCCGCGATGGTAAGTAATGCAGCTATCGCAGCACCTTCTATAGTACCAAGCCCACCTAGCCTAGGCGCAAAAGGGTATGTGTTAATTGATTTTAATTCTGGTGATGTGCTGGTAGAAAAAAACGCACATACGAAGTTAAACCCAGCAAGCTTGACCAAACTGATGACCAGCTATGTGGCAGGTCAAGAGATGAAGCGAGGCAACATCTCTGCTGATGATCAGGTACGAATCAGTGAGAACGCGTGGGCGAAGAACTTCCCAGACTCTTCAAAAATGTTCATCGAAGTAAACACCGATGTAGCAATGATGGATCTTTATCGTGGCTTGATTATTCAATCCGGTAATGATGCTAGCGTTGCGATTGCAGAGCATGTTGCAGGCTCACAAGATGCATTCGTTGACCTGATGAACTCTTGGGCTACCTCTCTGAAGCTAGAAAACACCCATTTTGCCAATGCACATGGTTTGGATGCAGACGACCTCTATTCGACTCCTTACGATATCGCGTTACTCGGTCGTGCCATTATTCGTGATTTACCGGATGTGTATGGCTTATACAGCGAACGCTCTTTCAGTTACAACGGCATCACTCAACATAACCGTAATGGCTTGTTGCGTGATAGAAGCTTAACCGTTGATGGCATGAAAACGGGCTACACCTCTGGTGCTGGCTACAGTTTGGCGAGTTCAGCGACACAAGGTGAGATGAGACTTATCGCGGTTGTGATGGGCGCATCAAGCGTTAAGAGCCGTGAATCAGACAGCAAACAGCTGTTGAGCTACGGTTTCCGTTTCTTCGATACACTAAACCCGCATAAAGGCGGCGATCAAGTGGCTGAAGAGAAGGTATGGTTTGGTGAGCAAGACACATTGAAATTAGGTGTGGCAGAAGACACGTTCATTACGTTGCCTAAGTCAGACAGTAAAAAGCTGACTGCATCTATCGAGCTTAACTCTGAACTGAAAGCGCCAATTGCAGAAGGTCAAACTCTAGGTGTGGTTCATTACACCGTTGATGGCGAAGATGTTCAAACTCAGCCTTTGATCGCGCTTGAAGCGGTTGAACAGGGCGGTTTGTTCAAACGTTTAATAGACTACGTTAAGCTGTTCTTCGCGAGCCTGTTCTAAATAGAGCCTGTGGCGATAAGCCGCGCTGAAAAGTCGAAATATTATGGGTGTTGTGAGTGAATCACAGCGCCCTTTGTTATTTCTACATCAATGAAAACGCCGCGCCGCACTATCTTTATTAGCCGTAGCGGGCGGTTTCGATTACTATACGCAAAATTTAGCAGTGTAGTCACTTATGACGATAGAGATAAAGAACGTAACCGAACCCGAAGTAACCTGTGCAAATTGTCAGGCATGCTGTTGTCGTTTAGAGGTTATGATCATCACAGATACGGGCGTACCTGAAGAGCACATCGCTTATGATGAATGGGGCGGTGAAACCATGAAGCGCTTAGACGACGGCTGGTGTTCTGCGGTAGATAGAGAAACACTGATGTGTACTATCTACGAAAACCGACCATGGATCTGTCGCGAGTTCGAAATGGGCTCTTTCGAATGTGTTGACCAGCGCAAAGATGTGATGGGCTAGGCGTCTGCAGTATTGAACTCAGTAACTAAAGTACGCTAATGAACTGTGATAATCACATTAAAATTAAATATCAGGGTTCTATACCTTAAGCAGTTGTAGAACCTTGATGCGTTTTATGAGATCAAATATTGAGTGAGATAAGAGTCTTAGCTCGATAAGTTAGAGTTTAGAACTCGGAAGGCACTTCAAACTCCATCCATTCACCGGTTGTCGGGTGAATCAACTTTAAGTAGCCAGCGTGCAGGTGTAAGCGCTCGCGTTTGTATCCGTATAAGTCGTCACCACGAATAGGTACAGCAAGCCCTAATGGATGAGCACAGTGCACTCGCAGCTGGTGGGTTCGCCCTGTTTTAGGGTACAAGTGAACCTTGGTTTTGCCATTGTGAGTGCTAACCACTTGCCAATGGGTCTCTGCATTTCGGCCGTGTTGGTGACAAACCAGTTGTCTTGGTCTGTCCGTGATGTCGCCGCGCAAAGGAAGGCTGATATTGCCAGATTCGCCCGTTATCTCGCCATCTAACAAAGCGGTGTAGCGTTTCTCTACGGTTCTATTAATGAACTGCTTCTGAATATGCTTGTTTGATTCCGCCGTGAGCGCCAAGATCAACAAACCTGACGTCGACATATCCAACCTATGGATAATCAAAGGACCAGTCGCATCCGGGTAACGCGCTTTTATGCGGGTATAAACTGAATCTTCGATGAACTTACCGGGAACCGACAAGAACTCTTCAGGCTTATTGACGACTACGATTTCATCGTCTTCATAAACAATATTAAAAGACTTACCAACCGCAGGGTTCACGATAAGCGGGTTATCTTCTAGCTCTATGCCACTTAACTGGTGTTCGAGGATCTCAAAGCTTTTACTCTGACAAACAGGGTAGAGGTTTGCGTGTTGTCGAATGATGTCTGTAGGCGGTAATCCCCACCAAAACTCAGATAATGCTAACGGCTTGAACCCGTGTTCAAACGCAAAGTTAAGCAACTTAGGTAGGCAGCAGTCACCAGAGCCTTCAAGCGCGTCTTTACCATCGAGCAACTCGAGTAAATTCTTAGATTGCTTGGCTTGATTGATAAAGCGATAGTGAGAGAGGCGTTGAGTTTCCAACTGTTGTGAAACTGCTTGGTGATCTTGCTTACGGTTTTTCAGTTCGCTTTCAATCAAATCAATTTGTGATTGGCGCTCTGCGATCTTCTGTTTCCACTCAATACGAAGTGCTTTTAGGTCACGTTTCTCTTGGCTACTTTGATTGCCCAGTTGTTTGAGCAAATTCGCCGCTGACTCTAGATTCCCTAATGCTTTTTCTTGATTGGCTTGTTCTCTGAGTTCGTTACGCTGAGCTTTGTTTGCGGCCATTGCTAACTGAAAGGCTTCGATAGCTTTTGCTGATTCGATTTTTAACCCTTCAAGCTCGGCCAATAATGTGTCTAGATTGTGCGACTGTTGCAGCTTTTCAATGTCGTCCGAGAGCTGCAATTGGCGAGCAAGGTTCGCACTGTTTTGAGATTGAAACTGTTTTGAATCGAAGGCTGGTGGAACAAAGTGAATGTTGTTTAACTGAGAGACCAAAGCCGGATCTAACTGTAAGCCTGAAAACGCAGAAAGGTAACCTAACCCTTGTGTGGTTGGATTCTGAACAAGAAGCACAGCGTAGAGATTACCTTGCGAGGTTTCATTCACACCACAGTCGACAAGTGATTGCTGAAGCTGCAGCATAGCGAATTCACACACAGGGTGCGGGGTATAGTAATACGGAAACGTAAAACGAGTCGGTAGCGCTAAATCGACATTCGTGTTTGCTAGGTGCAGAGGTGTGTATTGAGCGAGGTTTGTTGGCATTAAGATCAAACTCTATGGCTGTTCAGTTAGAGTTCGGTATTGTTGTCGAAATGAAGGCAAATGAGAAGCCAAAGCGAAAGATAAATCGACTTTGGCTTCATTTAGTTGCTTGTGCTTATCCTAAGCGCGCAGAGCTTGATTGAAACTCGATCAGTTCGAGTGTTCTAGCTCTAGTTGCTCGGCTTTTTGGTAAGCAGGGTGGCTCGTTAAAAGATCACCGTATTTAGCAATGTTAGGGTAGAGCGCAGTGGCACCGAAGTTACCCACGATTTCTACGATGAACGACATCATGAAATCGGCACCCGTCAGAGTATCAGCAACAAGGTAAGTTTTACCTTCAAGTGCTTCGTTGACAAAGGTTAGGACCTTTTGGTTTTCATCATCAGCGTAGCCGCCAAGGAAATTTGTCTCGCAACCGTCTTTCATCACAAAGATTTTAAGTAGCATTGGCAGGATACCAGAGCTTTCAGCGAAGTGAAGCCACTGTAAGTATTCCACGTAGTCAGCGGTGCCGCGCACTGGTGCGAACTTACCTTGACCGTATTTATCGATTAGGTACTCGGTGATAGCACCAGATTCGCTGATCACAACACCATCGTCTTCAATAACCGGAGATTTACCAAGAGGGTGAACAGTCTTCAATTCTGGTGGTGCTAGAAACGTTACACTGTCTCGTTGGTATGGTTTGATTTGATAATCAACACCAAGCTCTTCCAGTAGCCAGATGATTCGTTTTGAGCGAGATTTGTTTAGGTGATGCAAAGTAATCATGATTTTACCTAGTTAACTGGTTCAGTTTTTAAATTTATTTAGCTTCGTTTGTTTTGATAACAAGCTTACCGAAGTTTTGGCCTTCCAATAGACCCATGAATGCTTGTGGCGCTTCGTCTAGGCCTTCAACTAGGTGCTCACGGTAATGCATCTTGCCTTGAGACAACCATTCTGTCATTTGAACAGCAAATTCGTTGTAACGGTGTGCGTAGTCATCAAAGATGATGAAACCTTGCATCTTAATTCTTTTAACAAGCAGCATACCCATCAGGCTAGACATACGATCTGGTCCTTCAGGCAGTGAAGTCGCATTGTATTGAGAGATAAGGCCACACACAGGAATACGAGCACCTGTGTTAAGCAGAGGCATTACTGCATCGAATACCTTGCCGCCAACGTTTTCAAAGTAAACGTCGATGCCGTTGTCACACGCTTTAGCCAATTGCTCCGCGAAGTCGTCAGCTTTGTGGTCGATGCATTCATCAAAGCCAAGAATCTCTTTCGCGTACTGACACTTCTCTTGACCGCCTGCAACGCCGATAACACGACAGCCTTTTAGTTTGCCGATTTGTCCAACGGTTGCGCCTACAGCACCTGTTGCTGCTGCAACGACTAGCGTGTCGCCTTCTTTAGGTTGGCCGATATCAAGCAAGCCCATGTAAGCGGTAAAACCAGGCATACCCATGATGCCAAGCGCGTAAGAAGGGTGCGTTGGTTCTTTGCCGAGTTTGATTAGGCCTTCACCGTTAGACACACCAAGATCTTGCCAACCTGTGTAAGCCAGTACCCATTCGCCAACTTCGTAATCAGCGTGGTTTGATTCTTCAACCTGACATACGGTTGCGCCAACCATCACCTCATCAATCTCGACAGGGTCTGCGTAAGATTTAGCATCGCTCATACGACCACGCATGTAGGGGTCTAGAGAAAGGTAAACTGAGCGAAGTAACATCTCGCCGTCTTTGATGCTTGGCGCAGCTATTGTCTCTAAACGGAAGTTGTCTTGAGTCGGTGCGCCAACTGGGCGAGAAGCCAATACGATTCGGCGATTGTCTTGTTGAGTCATTGGATGTCCTTAATTGTGTATTTTATACATTTAGAATTAGACCAGTCGTCTAGTCTTGTTGTCTAAAAATCCCGCCGTCATCAAATTGATAAGAGGGCGGGTGATTTTTTTAAGTTAAAGCCAATAAAGCGCGCTGCGCGTTATTAGCTTTCACCTTTTAAAATTCGTTCGGTAAGGCTCAAAGCTGACTGTAAGCTATGTGAGCTTTGGCTCAGCTTGCTCAATAAGCTGGCGCCTAACCACATTGAGTATAGGTTCTGAGCTGCTTCTTGGCTCTCTTCAACCTTTATGGAGCCATCTTCAATACCGCCGACAATGCACTGTTCGATGGTATTCGTCACTTTTTCTGCACCCTTTAATAGCGCTTGGCGCATAGGATCAGAAAGATCAGAAACTTCCGCGCTGAGTTTAACGACCAAGCATTTATGAGCATTGCAGGTGCCGTTTTCAATCTGTGACCATCGAGTGAAATAACTGACAATTCTCTGGTAATGGTTGCCTTCACCATGAACCAAAATAGTTTCAACTCTGCTGATGTAGGTCTCAAAATAGTGCTGGATCAGAGCCTCGCCAAATTGCTCTTTCGATTTAAAGTAGTGGTAAAACGACCCTTTCGGCACGTCCGCTTCTTTAAGCAATTGCGATAAGCCAACGCCGTTAAAGCCGTTGTTCACTATTAATTGGTAGCCAACATCTAAAACATGCAGGCGTGTGTCATTCGTTTTTTCGTTCATGGGCGGTACTATAAGTTAAATTAGACCAGTCGTCTAGTGGTCGGTTTTCGAGGGTATATTTGGTCGTTGTTACAGTAGCTAAATAGCTAAATAGCTCAATATCTAAAGAGGCTTCAAATGTTCAGATATAAAAAAGCCCCGACATAGCGCGTATGTTGGGGCTTAAATCAGTAACTTCGATTATTTGATAGAGATGAGTTCTACATCAAAAATCAGAGTCGATGATGGTGGGATAGGGCCTGAACCGCCTTTACCGTAAGCTAGAGTGCTTGGAATAAATAGACGAACTTTTTGGCCTTCAACCATGTAAGTCAAACCTTCTTGCCAGCCTTTAATTACTTGCTTAAGAGCAAATGAGATTGGCTCGCCGCGCTCAACAGAGCTGTCGAAAACAGTGCCGTCGATTAGCGTACCGTGGTAGTGAACCGTTACTTTGCTGTTCTTAGTTGGGTGCTCTGTGCCTGTACCTTCTTCAAGAACAAGGTATTGAAGACCGCTTTCAGTCGTAATCACGCCTTCTTTAGTGCCGTTTTCAATTAGAAATTGTTGGCCTTGTTCGAAGTTTTCTCCGCCAGACTTATGATTCGTCCAAGTACGGTAAATCATGAAACCCGCCAAAAGAAAGACAATGACCGGGATGACAAATTTAGACATAGTAAAACCTATTTATATTGAGTGCTGAATTTCGTAGTTAATACAAAATGTGTTAATCAGTTGACTAAAGCCGTGATTATGGTTGAGTCAAAAGGTAGTTGATCGTTTTTGCAATGCCAGCAACGTCTTGGTGACCTGCTGTTAGTACTTGGTATTTACCGTTGATGATAAAGGTTGGTACTGAGTTGATCTGACCTTTTACTGAGATCTCTTCTGCTTGCTTAACGTAGTCGAAAAGAGCGACTTGCTGTTCTTTATTCAGCTGGTATGGGCTAACCAAACCACGAGAAGTAAACGCTGTCTCTAGTGCTTGTTGACGCTGCTCAGGTGTTGCATCTGCACCCATTTGAACGGCACCAAATAGGTCGTCCATGAATGCGTGGTCAGGCGTCGCATCAAGCTGCATCACTGCTGTGTAGTAGATCATTGCGCTGATTTGAGCGCTTTCGTTGAACGTCACGTGCATCTTGCCAATAGTTTGGTCTGTTAGAGATTCAATCTCTGGAATGGCACTTTCCATTTGACGGCAGTGACCACAGTTAAGAGAGAAGATTTCAGTGATCGGAGACAAGTTAAATTCTGTTAGAGCAGTAGGAAGCGCTTCGTATTGAACGCCTTTTTGTGGCTCGTCTGTTTCACTACAACCCGCGATAATGAGTACGGCAGCGAGTGCTGTGATGAATTTAGTAAATGGTTTAAACATAATGTTTGCTCTAGCGTTGAGAAGTCGTGAGATTCTAACTATTTAGTACGAATTGGAAAACAATTATAAGGTAAATAAATGCAAACAGTTCGAACTAGCGGCTGAAGACAAGCTAGTAGACGGTTAACTGTGATCAACAGCACTTTTTGGGGTTCTGCTTTCTTTTCGTCTAAAGTTTTTCCCTCGGTGCCGATATAGACATTAGTGAATGGTTTATCTGCATGAGTGGTTGGTGAAGTAATGAGATATTTAGCGATAATGTTAAGCATAGCTTTGGCTGGGTGTGAAGCCACGTCACCAACTGACTTACTTGGCGGTGACATGCTAGAGACTGCACCACAAACCGATTACGACTTGATGCATCCTGAATGGGGTGTGGTTCAAACGACTCATGTAGCAAGCAATCGTGGGTACTCTATCCAGAGTAGCACTCATCAACACAGAACCATCACGACCAACTACGGACGTGGCGTTTCGACTAACGACCCACTGGAAGTCTTTTTAAGACAAAACCGCATCGATTTTGAAGTGTTGCCGGGTAACCATGTGATGGTAAAGCTTGAGCAGCACGTGAACTTTAAAACAGGTTCAGCATTCCCTGAGCCAGCGTATAATCAATGGCTAGATACGCTAGGCAGCTACCTTGCTCAACGCCAAGATATTGATGTGGTGATTGAAGGGCACACCGATAACACGGGCACAGATCGAATCAATGATCCGCTTTCAGAGCAGCGAGCAAAAGAAGTGAAGGCTCGATTAGAGAGTAACTACGTATCAAGTCGTTCCATCTATACTCGTGGCTTCGGTGAGTATGTTCCAGCTTGTACGAACGCTTCTGCGCAAGGCAAGGCGTGTAACCGCCGTGTTGAATTGATGCTGATTGTCACGAAGTAGTCGTTTGAAATTTCGCGCCCAATTTGAAGCGATTAACGCCAAATAACAGATATAAAAAATCCCTCACATTCGAGGGATTTTTTGTATCTGACTTTTGTTGCTTTATTGCTTATGCAAACTGCTTTTCTAAGTAAGTCACGATATCTGAAGATTCGTACATCCACTCAGTTTTACCGTCTTTTTCGATACGTAGACAAGGCACTTTCACACGACCGCCGCCAGCTTCAAGCTCAGCACGGTGTTGCTCGTTGTTTTTTGCATCACGAAGTTCAAATTGAACCGACTGACGTTTCATCGCGCGGCGCACTTTCACACAAAATGGGCACGCTTCGAATTGGTATAACGTGTGCGTTTTTGCTTGCTCATTTACTTTGCTTTGTTCTTCTTGAGAACGCTTCACACCACGTGGGCTGAAAACAAAATTCAATAACAAGATGACACGACCTAAGAACCAACGGATAAACTTCATAACTCTCTCTACATATTTAAAATTAGCGTTACAATTTGCAGCATTATATACACAAGTTTTGTCAGATGCTCGCAACAAACCGCTAATATCTATTTTGTCCGTTCGATCGTATGAGACTTAGCCACATTTAGCCCTAAACGCTTAGACAGTCGAGTCAGATTTGCTCGGTCTGTTTTCAGAACTCGCCCTGCTTGTGCCCAGTTAAAGTTGGCATCTTCCAACACCTCAGTAATGATACTGCGTTGAAAATCGTCCGTTGCACCACGTAGCCCTGCAGAAAGGTCGATCGTTGGTGTCGATAATGGTGTGTTTTTCACCTGAGTCGTCGCAATTGGCTGATCTTGGTCTAGAGGACCACAATCTTCCTTGGTGATTGTCACCAGGTTTTTATTGGTGCTGCGCGCTAACGCTTTCAATGCGGAACGACTGATCACATGCTCAAGTTCACGCACGTTACCCGGCCAACCATAACGGTTTAGGAAAGAAAGAACGTCGGAGCGGAACTTAACTTGGTTGATACCAAGCTTACGACGCGCTTGTTCTAAGAAGAAACCCGCTAATAGGCTGATGTCGTCACCACGATCTTTCAGTGCTGGCACCGCGATAGGATACACACTCAATCGGTGGTACAAATCGGCTCTGAATCGACCGTCTTCAACTTCTTGTTTTAGATCTCGGTTTGTCGCTGCCAATACTCGCACATCAATGGTTTGAATGTTGTCTTGGCCAACCGGTTGGATTTCGTTGTTTTGCAGCGCACGTAGGAGCTTACTTTGAGCGGCCAAAGGCAATTCACCAATCTCATCAAGGAACAGTGTGCCACCATCGGCTAAAGCAAATTTACCTAAGCGGTTTTTGTCTGCGCCAGTGAACGCGCCACGAACGTGACCAAACAGTTCACTCTCTACTAAGTTTTCAGAAATTGCAGCACAGTTTACGTAGACGAGTGGGTTACGTTTACGTTGAGATTGGTGGTGCAGGGTGCGAGCCACAAGCTCTTTACCAACCCCGGTGTCACCATGAATCAAGATATTAAACTCAGATGGAGCTACAACAGCGATGTCGTTCTTAAGCGCGACCATGGTGTCACTGTTACCAATCAACTCACCGCCGTCACGTTCCCACGCTTCTACGTTCAATTCTTCGAGTAATTGCTTTGACTGTTTTGCTTGATGCTCAAGTTGCGAGAAGGTCAGTGCCATCTGCATGGTTGAGGCTGCAATAGCTGCCAGTACTTCAAGGTTCCGCGCCGGAATATTCGCGAAGACATCAGGTTTCAAGCTATCTAGAGTCAGAATGCCCAATAACTTGTCGCCAAATAGCAAAGGCAAGCCCATACAAGCATGCATTGGTAAATCGCCATCATGGTCAATAAGCAAACCATCGAAAGGATCGGGTAGGGAGCTGTCAGCATCGAAACGAACAGGAGAGCGAGACGCGCAGATCTCTTCAAATCGTGGGTGTTCTGAAATGATAAAGCGACGACCGAATGTATCTCGGCTGAGCCCTTGCATTGCGATAGGTACTAGCGTGTCGCCTTGAAGGCTTAAAAGCGCGACACAATCACACGTTATGGTTTTGCGAATGGCATCGATCAGGCGATTGAAACGATCTTGATCGTTGACACCACTTGCGAGGCCAATGGTCATTTCCATGAGGGTAGATGCGGAGATATCTTGCATAAAAAACTCTAACTGTGTGTTTATCTACATAATAGAGTCTTATTGACTTAAAAAAAAGGTCTTTTTGACATTTTTATAAGATGAGTTTTGAGAAGAAAACCAGTAATGACGGGGATTGATAAAGTTGGCACTGATTGTGCAGAAGATACAGAGAAGCCCAATTATAGCACTGATTAAACAGACTATTCTTGATCTCAATCAATCAGGTTGCATTAATCAGGTTTCGCGATTTTTTGAAATGAAAACGAGTCAAAATAACTCAGTTTCTAAAAATAACTAAGGTTTCAGAAAATCGATAAGTCATTCTTAATTTTTAGTAGTCAAAATGACATATAGGTCATAAGGCTCAGTGTTCGGAGTAAATTCATGCTTAACAATGCACATATCGAAATCATCAAATCTACTATTCCTCTACTTGAGAGCGCAGGCCCAGCTTTAACTCAGCATTTTTATCAACGTATGTTCACGCATAACCCTGAGTTGAAAGATATCTTCAATATGACTCACCAAAGAACAGGTCGCCAAGGCGTAGCACTGTTTGAAGCTATCGCGGCATATGCAAAGAACATTGAAAATCTAGCAGCGTTAACAACTGCCGTTGAACGTATTGCTCAGAAACACACAAGCTTTAACATTCAACCAGAGCACTACCAAATTGTTGGTTTGCACCTGATTGAGACATTACGTGAACTAGCTGCTGACGCCTTTACTCCAGAAGTGGAAGAAGCATGGACAGCCGCTTACCTATTCTTGGCGCAAGTATTCATCGATCGTGAAGCTGAACTTTACCTACAGCGTAAGCAAGCTGTTGGTGGTTGGGAAGCAGCGCGTGCGTTTGTGATTGCAGACAAAATCGAAGAGTCAGCGCTAGTAACAAGCTTTATCCTTCAGCCAAAAGACGGCGGTGAAGTTCTGGATTACACACCAGGTCAATACATCGGTATCGAAGTGAAACCAGAAGGCTCTCAATACAGCGAGATTCGTCAATACTCACTGTCTGATAAGCCAAACGGCAAGCAATACCGTATTTCTGTTAAACGTGAAGGACAAGGCCAAGAGACACAAGGCGTTGTATCTAACCACCTACACGATACGGTTGCTGTTGGTGATGAGGTTAGCCTATACGCACCAGCGGGTGACTTCATGTATCAAGAGCGCAGCAAGCCAGTAACACTTATCTCTGCAGGTGTTGGTGTAACGCCAATGCAGTCTATGCTTGAGTTCCTAAACACGGAAGATAAAAACGAGCCAGTACTTTACCTTCACGCTTGTGAGAACGTAGGCCAACACTCTTTCACGACTCGTGTTAAAGATATTGTTGCCGACAAAGGTTGGGAAGCGAAAACGTGGTACATGAACAAAGATGAATCTGCATGTGAAAACACGCATCAAGGTCAAATGGATCTAGCGTCTATCTCTGATACTAAAGGCTTTGAAGAGAGCGATTTCTACATCTGTGGTCCTGTTGGTTTCATGAAGAATATCGTAGAGCAGCTAGATGCAATGAAAGTTGACCGTTCACGCGTTCACTACGAAGTATTCGGCCCTCACGCTAACTTCTAATAGGTCTCGGCATTTCTAGTAACACTCGCCTGAACTATTAATACCTTGCCTATTCAAAGGCCTCACAGTGTGAGGCCTTTTTGGGTTTGGTTGGTTTTGTCTGACATCATCGACTACTGCAGAACACGATGGTTCAGCTAAGATCTTTTCGCTTCTATCTAAGAACGTTTCATCTTCTTGGACATGTAGTCGGAATCGAAAAACTCAGGCCAGTACATTTTTACGTAACCACCGGCAACCCAAATCACTAGAATGGTGGCGATGGTTAGCTCAAAGAAACCAAACTTGTGTAGCCAATACCATTGTGGGTATTCCGCGCCGAAAAATGTAGTTAGACGATGCATGGCAATAGCGCTGATCACAGATGGGAAGGTGACGGCAGCAATCGAAGGTTGGAACTTCAAACGCATCAGGCGGATGTAACACAAGTAAATCAACAAAGTCATGGTGATGGCAATGCCCGCCAATGCACCTGTTAGAATCGGGTCTGGGTTGTCGAAGTTAACCAAGTAAGCGGCTAAAGATAAGTTAACCGGAGCTGCCATGATAGCGAGTGTTGGTCTTGCTCGGCGAGGAAGATTGCCTTCGAACACCAAGCGGTACAACACCACTGGCAACATAAGGAAATAGATACCAATACAAGTGACCGCAAGTGTTTCTGAAAATACGGTGTGCCCGAACTGTGTGCCAGCTAAGGAACTGCTGATCAAACCGACCGGATACAGAAACCAACTCGGTACAATGTTCGACATTTTGAAGTTGATGATCTGAAAACTGAAGAACAACACCATCATGGTAAAGTGCAGCAATAGCGCGCAGAACCAAACTGGGTAGGCGATAGCTGGCGATATCTCGGCTAAATAGTCGCACAGAATCAGTAAAGCCATGCTCATTGGTGCCATCAAGCTTCCGCTTAACGGGTGGCGAATATCATTAAGGAAGGTATTAAAGCTCGTTAAATAGCGCAGTAAAACAGGCAGCAATAATAGCGCGCCGAATGCAGCGAGGTAGGGACGAATTATCTCACCAATGCCCGGGATATATAACGCCCAAGCTTGTCCTAACCCAATAACGCCAAGTGCTAAAGACGCCTGAGATGGCGGCACATTTTTTACTTGGGTTAATCTTCTCCAGTTCAACGACTTGCTCCGACTTAGTTAATTACAGAATATTGGACTATTTGCCTTAGTTAGAGTGTGTAGGTCTTCCATCAATAGATTTTGAGGGCACTCAACTAATTTTGAGTGGATGATACCAAGTTTAACGTTTGCTTTTTTGATTTTGATACGGAATCGGGAGATTAAGCACGTTGAATGTGTGCTTTTGTTTCATGAGTCATTTGTAATTAACGTACTTCCTCTTGTTGAGGGAGATCTTGTTGTCTTAGTTTTTCGTTTTTCAGCGTACGGTTAAGCAGTTGACTGTAAATTGGCTGCCCACCTAACATTTGAGCAATGATTACCGCACCTAAGCAGGTGATGATCAACGGCAGGATCAGGTAGTAGTTATTGGTCATTTCGATAACCAACAGTATGCCAGTGATAGGCGCTCGCACGGTGGCGGCAAATAATGCTCCCATGCCAGCAATTGCAAACATACCCGGTTCAATATTCAGTTCGGGAAAGAATGCCGCTGCGATAAGCCCGAACGCATAACCAAAGAGTGTTCCTAGCGCAAGCATTGGTGCAAAGATACCGCCTGGCGCACCAGAGCCGAAACAAAGCAGGGTAGTGAGGACTCGGCCTAAGAAAATCAACAACAACACATTGGCGCTGTAGCTGCCATTCGTGATGTTCGGGATGATACCAATACCACCACCAGTTAATTCAGGTATATAAAGGAGCAACAAGCCAAAGCAACCGCCAAGTAGGGTGCCTGTCATCAAGTAGCGTTTACGGTCATTCTTGTGGATCGCCACAAACAGGTCTTGGGAAAGCGTAATCAGTTTATTGAAAATCACACCAAACAGGCCGAACAACACACCTAATAATAAGAATAACCAAAGTGCGTCGAGTTCAGGCGGCTGGTACTGAGGCATTGTGATAACGGCAGATTGGCCATTGATAGAACGAAATACAATGTTGGCTGAAACTGCTGAGATGATGACAGCTTTGATTGATATGAGTGAGTAGCGAAACTGTGGTCTCATCTCCTCAACCACAAACATGATTCCTGCCAGTGGTGCGTTAAATGCGGCGGCTAAGCCACCAGCGGCACCTGAAGCCAACAGTGAGTGGCGAGTGTCATCGTCTTTGACTCGAAAGATATCAGTGACCATACGACCGATACTGCCGCCCATTTGAACGGTTGGCCCTTCACGGCCTAAAACCATACCAGAGCCTAACGCGCCCATGCCGCCAAAGAATTTTACGGGTAATACTCTCCACCATCGAACAGGGCGCATGCCGTCCATTGCACCTTCGATTTCAGGGATACCTGAACCGGCAGCCTCTGGAGCAAAGCGGTGAACGAGGAAGTAACCAATAAAGGCAAATGCAGCACTAATAAGGAAAGCGGCCAACCAAAGGGGTAAATAGCTACCGATTTCATCTTTAAGCCAATCGGTACGAGTTTCTGTGATGAAATGAACCGCGACTTCGAAATAGGTACCCACTACGCCAGCAAGTACACCTACAATACAAGAAAGAAAGAGAACGGAAGCGGGTGTCTTATCTCTTGAGAGAAATTGATTAATAGCATCCCTTGGCATTTTGGCTAATAAGGATTGCTTAATTTTCTCTCTTCTGATCATAAAGATAAGTTTCCTGAATGAGTTAAGGCGGGGTTGCATTAAATTATACGCTTCCTCTGCATATCCTATAGCAACAAAGTTGAAAAGTTGAATTTCATTTATGGAATGTACGTGTTACATAAATAGAATATATGCTCAATAGTGGAATCACCGTCACAGTTTTGATCGATTCTCTGGCGGCGGCTTGAATATCCCCAAAAATGAACCATAGTTAAATCGTAAAGCAACATAACGAACCGCAAGGAGAAGTGAGGTTTTACACACAATTTGGATGGATTCAGAAACAAAGTTTTAGTTCCTCGTTAAATGTTCAGGTCGATATTTAAGGCTTCCTGATTCGCGAACTCACGATTGAGTAACGAGGGTGAGGCGTACTGAGTAAGTACGCCTTTAGTTCGTCTGGAGCATCCCATTTCCTCATTTCGCTTCTACTGCTTTATCTCTTCTGATTATTTTCGCGCCAACCTCTATTAACGAATCTCAGTGTAAACAATCGATTGGGGTCAACTTTTTGGTGATTGAGTATATACTCCCTTAAAAAGGAGAACTGATATGACTAAAAAAGTTCCTACAAACATCATTACGGGTTTCTTGGGTGTTGGTAAAACGACAGCCATCTTGAACCTGCTAAAAAATAAACCTGAGAATGAAAACTGGGCTGTTCTGGTTAATGAATTCGGGGAAATCGGCATTGACGGTGCATTGATGACAGATCAAGGCGCTTTGATTAAAGAAGTGCCGGGTGGATGCATGTGCTGTACTGCGGGCGTGCCTATGTCAGTGGGTATTAATGCCTTACTTCGCCAAAAGCCAGACCGTTTATTGATTGAGCCGACAGGGCTTGGTCACCCTAAACAGGTTATAGCGACACTGACTTCCGATCAGTACACACCATATGTCGATTTAAAAGCGACGCTTGGTTTGGTTGACCCACGAAATCTGTCTAATGAAAAGTACACCTCGAATCAGAATTTTAATGATCAACTAAATAGTGCAGATGTGATTCTTGGTACTAAGGTTGACCTTGTTCATTCTGAAGACATCGATGTGTTCAATGATTGGGTGACGGATCAAACGCCAGCAAAAGTCTTCCATAAGCTAATTCACGATGGTGAAGTGCCATTGGAAGTGTTAGACATTGAAAGAGTATACGGCAGTGCTTCATCTCATATTGAAGCGCATCATCACGATCACGCTGAACAAGAGCCTCAATTCCAACTTCCTCCTGGTGAAGCTTTCATCCGTAAAGAGAATAAAGGACAGGGCTATTTCAGTTGTGGTTGGTTGTTTGGCGCAGAGCATAAGTTCGACTTCGATGCGCTATTCTCTATGTTGTCAGATCTAACGGCCGAGCGTGTAAAAGCTGTCGTGAACACCGACCAAGGTTGCTACGCATTCAATGTGGCGAATCAAGTCGTGTCTGTGAACGAAATTACGCTTGATGGCTTTGAATCTCGACTGGAAGTGATCGACTCGCAGCTCATGCCATGGGGCGATCTCGAGCAGATTCTACTCAAGCTGTGTGGCATCAAATAGCCCTGTTTTTGCTGTTTGAACCAAGGATCTTGGTGTTTACCTCGTTGAAGGCGGGATAAACACCAGATTAAATGAGAAAGTTTGCGTTATATCACGATAAATGTGAGATAAATCACTCTAATTACTTTATAGTGCTCGGCTGAAATAAGAATGTAGGCTGTCTGCTTAAGGAACCCGTAACAATGTCATTTTCCTCTCAAGGTTTTGCTCCTGAATTAGTCAAAGCGTTGACTGAGTGTGGTTATGAAAAACTCACTCCAATTCAACAAAAAGCGATTCCAATGGCTCGTAAAGGCCATGATATTTTTGCTACTGCTCAAACCGGTACGGGTAAAACAGCGGCATTTTCATTGCCTGTTATTCAGCACCTTTTGAACAGCGGTAAAAAGGCGTCTAGAGGAACGGCTCGCGGCCTTATTCTTGCTCCAACTCGTGAGCTTGCTGCGCAGATCGCTCAAAACATTAAAGACTACGTTAAATACACAGATCTAAGTGTTTCTGCGGTTTACGGTGGTAACAAGATGTCTTCACAAGTTCGTCAACTAGAACTGGGTGTGGATATTTTGGTTGCAACACCTGGCCGTTTAGAAGAGCACTTAGAAGCGGGTAACGTGTCTATTGCTAACCTAGAATTTCTAGTATTTGATGAAGCTGACCGTATCCTTGATATGGGCTTTATCAATGCCGTTCGTAAGATCATGTTGGATGTAGAAACATCACCGCAAATCATGATGTTCTCTGCAACGACTTCTACTCAGTTAAACCAACTGTCTGTTGATATTCTGCGTAAACCAAAACGTATTAGTGTTGAGCGCGAAAACTCAACGGCTGCTACTGTCGGCCACGTGGTTTACCCAGTGGATCAAGAGCGTAAAACAGAACTGCTTTCTGAGCTGATTGGTCGTAAAAACTGGCGCCAAGTGCTTGTTTTTGTTAACTACAAAGAAACAGCGAACGATGTAGTTAAAGAGCTTAAGCTAGACGGCATTAAAGCAGTACTGTGTCACGGTGATAAAGCGCAAAGTGCTCGTCGTCGTGCTCTAGACGATTTTAAAGAAGGTAAAGCGCGTGTAATGGTAGCAACCGACGTTGCGGCTCGTGGTCTTGATATCGAAGACTTACCACACGTAATTAACTACGACATGCCTTTCCTAGCAGAAGACTATGTTCACCGTATTGGCCGTACAGGTCGTGCAGGTAAGCAAGGTCACGCTGTCTCTTTCGTTAACCGCGAAGAAGAGCTGACTGTCGTTCAAGTTGAAAAACTGATTCAACAGCGTATTCGTCGTGTTGAACAACCGGGTTATGAACCGAAGAAACGTGATGCTTACATCGAGAAGCTGAACACTAAATCGGCTTACAAAAACCGTCAGGGTCGTAAGAACAACGCGAACGAAGAGCCACAAGATCAAGCAAGCGCTGAACGTCGTTTGACTATGATGAAGCGAATTAAAAACCGTCGTAAGTAATTACGGTTGGTGATTGAAAAGAGCCACTGTTATGTGGCTCTTTTTGTTTGTATTGATCGCAATATTGTTTATTGTCATTACTGCTTCGTTTCAACCTCGCTTCATTTCAAGCCCGATCAAGAAACAAGAACTAATAAATAAAAACAAGTCGATAAGGTAATAATATGGATAGCGCACTACTTTGGGCTTTTATTCCCACGTTTTTCTTCGTGTCAATCACGCCCGGTATGTGTATGACTTTGGCGTTGACACTTGGAATGAGTGTTGGATACAAGCGTACATTATGGATGATGATCGGTGAACTGGCTGGTGTCGCTGTGGTTTCTATTGCCGCGGTATTGGGTATCGCTTCGATCATGTTGAATTACCCATGGCTATTTACGGGCTTTAAATTTGTTGGTGCGGGTTACCTGTTTTATTTAGGCGTTCAGATGTGGCGTTCGAGAGGCAAACTGGCGATCAGTACTGACAACCAAACAACAAAAGTCAGCAATGATTGGGACTTGGTGGTTCAAGGTTTTGTCACTGCAATTGCGAACCCAAAAGGCTGGGCGTTTATGATTTCTTTGCTGCCTCCTTTTATTAACAGCAATAAAGACTTAGCACCGCAGTTGTTCATTCTCGTGTCAATCATTCTGGTTTCTGAGTTTGTTTGCATGACCTTATACGCGACAGGCGGAAAGAGCTTAAAGCATATGCTGGGCAAAGCCGACAATGTTAAGTTGATGAACCGCATTGCAGGTACGTTGATGATGGGCGTTGGTGTTTGGTTGTTCGTGAGCTAATTCTGGTTAGCCTACAACGAGCAGAGATCCCCGACTCAGTCGTTCCTCCTTCTCGAGGGTGACGCGTACGTGGGATGATGACGACTTAGGATTACGGTGAGTTTTGAAAATTCGGATTCTTACTTAAACCGAAGAATGCATAGAATATAAAAAGAGCGATAGGGCATTTGGCCTTATCGCTCTTTTTGATTTTACTTAGCTAGCGAACAGAGACTAGATAACAGAAATGTTTCTGATCTTAGCCTGCGTTGTATATTTAAACCGCGATTTCACCGCCGTCTTCTCGACGAATCACAACCGTAGATGCTCTTGGGCGGACTTTGCCTTGAGTTTGTGCGGTTGCATCTTCAGACGATGGCCAGTTTGCCGGGTGTTGAATGTTCACAAACAGTGACTTGAAATCTGGGCTGATGGTAAAGCCAGTCACTTCACAACCGTTTGGACCCACAAAGAAGCGTTTAAGCTGTGCTTGGTTGTTTGCATCAATCACCGCACTGTTGCCGTTGTCATCCGTTAACTGAGATGGAACCACTGCCAGCATTTGGTCATTGGTGTAGCCAGTTACTTCGTCTGCGCCGTTATCTGTCTGAATCCACAAGATGCCACGAGCATCAAACGCTAAGCCGTCAGGGCTCGCGAACTGGTTCATGTCTGTTAGACCAGAGCGGTTAATAGACTTGTCTTCCACTGCTGGTGAACCAAATACGAAGATATCCCAATCGAACTCGCCTGCCGTTTTGCCTTCATCCCAACGGATAACATGACCGAACTTGTTGTCTACGCGAGGGTTCGCAGAGTTCGCTTCTTTACGCTTGTTGTTATTAGTCAGCGTTAGGTAAGCCGTACCCGTCATTGGGTCAACAGAGCACCATTCAGGGCGATCCATTGGCGTTGCACCAACAAGGTCGGCAGCGCCCGCTGTATTGATGATAAGCGCTGCTTGAGAGTCAAATGAATCACCTAGCTTGCCGCCGTTTGTAGTCTTGCTGCCCAACGTTAGTGGTAGCCACGTACCTGAACCGTCATCGTTGAACTTAGCCACATACAGCGTGCCTTTATCCATGTACTTGTCACCCGCACTTAGGCGATTACTCGGCTCTGCGTCACGCGGGTCCCATTTCTCTTCAGAAACGAATTTGTATAGGTATTCAAAACGAGAATCGTGACCAGAGTAGAATACGATCGGCTCGCCTTCGGTCAACTTACCAAACGTACAGCCTTCGTGACGGAAACAACCCAGTGCAGAACGTTTCTTAGCGCGAGAGTTTGCTGTGTATGGGTCGATTTCAACAATGTAGCCGTGACCGTGTGCTTCGTTACGGTAATCGTCCATTGCTGACTCACCTGTTGGTGTTACGTCAAAGCGAGCAAATTCGTCTAGGCGTTCTTGTTTGTCACCAGAAAGCGTGTCCCAACCGTAACGTGTTTTGTCGGTAGCGATACCAATACGTTCTTGCGCTGGTGTTGTCTCGCCTTTGTTAACGAAATAACCCGGCCAGTTTTCTTCACACGTTAGGTAAGTGCCCCATGGTGTGTAGCCATTACCACAGTTGTTCAACGTGCCACGAGCTTGGCTGCCGTCTTGTGAGAACTTGGTTTTGGTAAATTCACTGTGTGCAACAGGACCAGACAGATCCATTACGGTCGCGCCTGTGTAGCGGCGGTTCAGAGGATCGTTATCGACCATCACCCATTGGTTGCCTTCAAGTTTTACACGAACCACACTCACGCCGTGTGCGTTGATCTCTTTACGTACTTCATCAAGGCTAGGGCGGTTGCCTTCATCGTATGTAGGACCATTAGCGTGCAGTGCTTTTTGGTCGATGTATTCGTGATTAATCACCAACAAACCGTCGTTGCTGTTGCCATTAAGCGGGAAGAAGTGCATGCCGTCGTGGTGCATGCCCAGTGAGTTTGCTTGATCTTGTGCGTTGTTGGTTCCATCTTTTAACCAAGCATTGCCTTGCTTGTTAAGTGGAGTACCCCAAGGAACCAATACTTGTGCTGTATAGCCTTTTGGCACAACGACACTGTCTGTCAGTGAGCCTTTAACCGATTCGAATGCAAGTGTAGCAGTGCTTTTTTGCGGTGCGCTAGATGATGCTGTCGCCGCGTGCGCTGTGCTGTGGCCTGCTAAACCAAAAGCACCAAACGCCGTCATTGCACTGATGCCTAAACCGCCTTTGAGAACATTTCTTCTTGAAAGGTTCGCATCTAAAACTTCTTCGAAGGGTTTGTTTTTGCTCTTATTAAAACGAGTGCTATCAAATGTTTCCTTGCTCATCTTTACTGCTTCCTATTGGCTGATTTTATTATTCGTTATTCATGACTTACCCACCTACTAACTAATTGGTTAATAAGTTGGGTCAATGTGTGACTAATCGTGAAGCAGTTAAGTGACAGATTTTTATAGATTTGATTAAGGTTTTGTTTCTGTAGCACGATTTTTGCCATTAACACCCTTGTGTAATACAAAACTCTTGGGGATTGATGTGGAACTGTGTATAAATTCTTTATCAAACGAAAAGAGAGGCAGTTATGAAATTAGATAAAATCGAAAACAAAAATCGTCGCCTACGCAAAAAGCTATACCTAGGTGAATTCGCTATTCTAGGTTTTGAAGTAAGCTGCACGACTTCGATTGCTGATTTTGACCAATACGATGTGTTCATCGATGAATTTATCGATTTCATCGACAGCATCGGTCTGTGCTTTGGTGGCGGCGGCCTTGAGCTGTTTGAAGGTTTCTTATGCTCAATTGAGCGCTACCGTTCAGTAACAGAAGCAGAACAACTGCAAGTTGCTCAATGGCTTGAAGCTCGTGCTGAAGTAAGCAAAGTGGAAGTTAGCGAACTGATTGACGCAAACTACGCGTTCTAATTTGATGTTGTGTTGTTAGCTCGATTGAAAGGCCAAATACGGCTTAGGAAAGAGTAACAACAGTACGCTAGAATAAAGGCCGAATCGTTAAATCGATTCGGCCTTTTTGCGTTTTATTCGTTCCATTTCTATTCTTTATCTTCTTTTCTATCCCTTCTGACGTAAATGATAAATTGATATTTTTCGATTAAATATTAGTACTTTATCGCTATTTTTATTTGCAGTAATAAGTTTGGATAAACTTGTGAGAGTTTTATGAGAATTCAATGAAGTTGCTGATAGATTTGATCGTTATTCTTAGAGTCAACAACACCACAGTTCGTTCTGGCAAAGGTAACGGTATATCGCTGTTATTCGTTTTGTTGGCAACGATAGGACTCGATAAAGGATGGAATCAAAATGAATAAACGTACTCAAATCAGCTTAGTGATCAGCTCGGCTATGTTGGCCTTCGGAGCGGCTCAAGTTCAGGCTGCTGAGCTTGAAGTCACTGTCACTAATGCAACGAAAGGGATCTACTTTACGCCTATCTTAGCGGCGGCTCATGACTCAAGCTTGTTCATGTTTAGAACGGGTGAAACGGCTTCTTCGGAACTAGAGTCCATGGCCGAAGGTGGCGATATTTCAGGTTTATCTGGTGTCATTGCCAACGCGGGAGGCGTGGTGGTTGAGAACCCAGCGGCCGGCATCCTCAATCCAGGCGTCGCAACTACGTTTGATATCAGTACTGGTGATTTAGAGTACCTATCATTGGGTGCAATGTTGCTGCCGACAAACGACGGCTTTGTTGGTCTAGATAGCTGGAAGATCCCAACTCAAGCGGGCACCTACAAAGCGACTCTAAATGGTTATGACGCAGGCACAGAAGCCAATGATGAGCTGGCGGGCAGTATGCCGAACCCTCCATTCATTACCTTTGGCGCTGGTGGCACAGGTGTAGAAACGGCAGTATCAAACGCTAAGGTTCATATTCATCCAGGTAACATTGGTGATGGTGATGCGGCGGGCGGCATCAGTGACCTCGATAGCAGTAGCCATCGATGGTTAAACCCTGTTGCAACTATCACCATTGTTGTGAAGTAAGGGGGATGTATGAAAGCTAGAATTCTATTTATCGCTGCATCAGTAGCTGTGTTAGCGGGTTGTCCGGACGATGACGACGATTACTATCGCTATGATGTGAGTGTTACTAACCTCACCCCCAATCAACCAATGTCACCACTCGCGGTGTTGACTCACAATACGAATTTTGATCTGTTTGAAGTTGGGCAAAGTGCCTCTGTCGATCTGGAATACTTGGCGGAAGGGGGTAGTAATGCACAATTGCTTGCGCTCAGTGACAGTGACGCCAATGTTTATCAAGGCACCTCAGGCAATGGACTGATTCTTTCAGGTGAGCAAGACACGGTGTCGATTCGTGTCGACCCAAATCAAGAAGGGTATATCTCAGTTGCTTCCATGTTGGTGAACACCAATGATGCGTTTGTCGGCGAATCCGGATTATCGCTCAAGTCATTAGCGGTGGGTGATACCTTTACCATGAACATGGATGTTTGGGATTCGGGAACTGAGCTGAACGATGAGCTTGCTGCAACCATTCCGGGACCAGCAGGCGGTGGTGAAGGTTTTAATACCACACGAGACGACACCGATATAGTGAGTTTTCACTCTGGCGTAATCAGCCAAGATGATGGCCTTACGACTTCTACTTTAAGTGCAAATCATCGTTTCCTTAACCCCGGTGCAAGAATCACCATTACTCGAACTCAGTAACAGGTTGAAAGCACGATGAAAGAATTCCTGCTCTGTTCCGGTCAATTGAAAGGTGGGCGGACTCAGAATAGAGCAGGGATCATGAATAGTGCTGCGGTAAATTTGATGGCAAACATATTGTTGGTTGAAGACGATGATGACTTGGCTGAACTGGTGCAGATGCATCTTAAGTTCCAAGGGCATAACGTAATCAGAGCTAATGTGATTGAAAAGGCTCAGGCGCTCTATAAAGAGGGTCATTTCGATTTGATCGTACTGGATCGTGGCTTACCAGACGGTGACGGACTCGATTTCTGTCGAATGTTGCGTCAGCAAGAGGATTGGACGCCAGTACTCATGCTAACCGCAAGAGACGCTGAGTTAGATAAGGTGTCAGGCTTAGAAGCCGGTGTTGATGACTACATAACGAAACCTTTCAGCGTTCTCGAGTTTCAAGCAAGAGTGAGGAACGTGCTTCGCCGTTTAAGCCATGTCGAATCAGCGACTCAAGAGGTTGTGACAGCAGAATCGATTATGAATTTTGGTGTGCTCACTATTCAACCTGAACGCCATCAGGTGTCACTCAATAACCAAGACGTACCGCTGACAGCTACCGAGTTTACCTTACTTCATTTCTTAGCAACCCGCCCGGGGCGTGTGTATAGCAAAGACGAGCTGCTCGATCATGTTTGGAATACTCATCACTCTGGCTATCACCATACCGTGTGTAGCACAGTCAACCGTCTAAGAACCAAGCTTGCGATGCCGAATAGTGATGATGATTTCATTAAAACCGTTTGGGGTGTTGGTTATAAGTTTGAGTCGAAAGCTTAGGCCTATGTGTCGCGTCCGAAGTTTACTAAAAGGCCAGTAAGACCTAAGAGCCATCGAGGAGAGAACATGAGTTTCAAATCGCGTTTAGTGTTGTTCACCAGTTTGTGGTTTCTGCTCGTGAGTGTGGTGATTGCTTATACCTATAATTGGCAAAAAGAGACCATAGAACAAAGAACTAAGCAGAGCTTACACAAAGAGCTCGCGGTTCATATGCGCGATGATAACCCTCTGATGATAGGGACTGACTACAACCCCAAAGCCCTTAAATCCATATTTCATACCTTGATGTTGATTGGTCCCGATTTCGACATTTATTTTCTCGACAGCCAAGGAAACATCACGACGCACGCTGCGCCAGAAGGCACTGTGTTGGCAAGCCAGATAGACTTAGCACCCATTAGACAATTTTTAAATGACGAGCCTTATCCGATTCTTGGCGAAGACCCTATCAATCCTGATTCTCGTAAGGTGTTTTCCGTTGCTGCGATTGAAGAGTTGGGTTCAACAGTTGGGTATCTGTATGTGTTGATTGGCAGTAATCGCCATACCGTGATTGCTAATTCGCAAGTCGACACACCTTATATGGCGCTAGCAGGACTTATGCTGATCTCTATCTTAGGTTTTGCGATTGGGGCTTACCTGCTCGTGAAGCGCAGCCTCTTAAACCCTATCGAAGAAGTTACAAACAAGCTGCAACAACAAGCAGAGCAAGATTTTCGATTGGACCCGAACTTCATTCATCAAGTACCAGAATTGGTGCCGATTGCACGCTCGTATCAGTTGATGGCGAAGCACATTCAACAGCAATTTTTGCAACTTGAATATCAGTCGTCATATCGAAGACAAAGCTTATTACAGCTCAGTCATGATTTGAAAACGCCATTGTCGAGTGTATTGGGGTATCTAGAAACGTGGAGGATTCAAAACCCACATTCGGATCCACTCATAGATGTGGCATATCGCAATGGCAACAAGTTATCTGAACAGCTCCATTCGCTGTTAGATAGCGCCAAGAAAGATAACCCGGTACCCACACATCAATACGCTTCAATCGATTTCAATGGGCTGATGAGCGAATGCTTAGAAACGATACAAAGCAAATATCGCCATAAAAATGTTGAGTTGAACATTAATATGCCTATTGGAATCAAGGCTGTGGGTGACAGTGATCTGCTTGAGAGGTTGATTTTGAATCTGTTAGATAATGCATTGAGGCATAGCCCAAGTGGCACTGTGGTGTCGTTAGATGTTGGTTTTGAAGCGGATTCCAAACGGGTGAAGGTGGTGATTCATAATGAGGTTGAACTGGAAGCGTCGAATGGTTCTTTGGGAATAGGAACCAAGATCGCGCAGTCGATACTGATGTTACATCACAGCGTGCTAGAAACAACAAAGGCAGAGAACTCCTTTCAGCAAAGCTTTTATTTGCCTTCGGTATAGCTCTGTCTGCCTTCGTTTAGCTCGATGTATACTTACGTAGAACTAACGTTAAGCGTCTTTACTGTCTTCGTTGCCTTCGTTCACTTTCGCGTAGAAGTGAAGTAGCTCAGTTAATTCTTTAACCCAGCCAAACGCATCTTTAGGTGCGTTCTTTAAGATCTTTTCTACTTTCTCACAGTGCACTTCGATTGCGATTGCTTCTTCAAGGTTGAAAGAAATTGAGTAGAAGTGCCAAAGCAGTAGGCGAGTCATTCGCTCGATGTTCTGTTGCGAGTTATCCGACTCTGAGAAGGCTAGGTTTACTTCACCAAGCGCGATAGCTGTCATTCGAAGCATTGCGTCAAATTTCGCTGATTGCATGCGTTCTTCGCTGGTGACTTCTTCTTGCTCGAACGTAAACAATTCCGTCATTGCATCTTCAGGTACAAGGCGATGAATCATTCTTAAACTAAATTCTTCTAGTTCATGGCGAGGCATGGTGATTAAGCAATTTAAGGTGTAGTCGCGTTGCATGGTGTTCTCTTGGATCTGCAAAAAGGTCGGACAGTTTAATGGAGAAGCGAGTTTAGAAAAAGCAGATTTTAGATAAGCCTGCGTTGGCAGGCTTATCTGTGTACTACAAGCCCTAAAATCGATGCTTAGGGGAACTGTATTTAGGTTTGAACGCAGTATCAGGCTTTGCTATGGCTTGGCGGTTGGTACTGCATCGACTGGTCGTTTCTCATGAATATGTTGCTCGCGACCAAACTGCCGATGCAAATAGAACCAAGGGCGAGCCAAGTCATCGCATCAGGAATCTCGTTGAATAGTGGGATCGCCAACAAGGTCGCCACTGCGGGTGTTGCACTGCCAAAAGCGGCAGAGCGTTCAGCCCCTAAGGTATTAACCGCATAAAGGTAAGTGAACGCAGCGATTAAACCCGCCCCAACGCCTTGCACTGTTGAATGAACGGCAAGCTCCGTGAAGGGCCAATTAGCGATTGGTGTGTCCATTAGGTGGCTTGGGAGGGCTCCAGTCAGGATTAGGACGAGTAAAAGCAAAGTAGAACAGAGAGAAATAAAACCGGCACTGACTAACGCATTAAGATTAGCGACACGGGCTGAGATGGTGAACATCGCCCACATTAAGCTTCCGCATAAAAACAACAAATGACCTTTGGTGTATTCGAAGTTGAAGCTGCTTAAGCTACTCCCTAAAAACAACAGTATGCCGAGCAAAACCAAACCTAAACCAACAACACGATGTCGGCAGAGTGGCTGCTTAAAAAAGAGTACCGCAATTCCTGTAACGAACAGAGGAAGCGTGCCCGGAACAAGAGCACTGCCATGAGATACCGGAACAAACTGCATGGCCGTTCCGGCAACAAGCAGATAAGGTAATCCGCTACCTACGAACATACCCGTTAGATACCGTTTAGGGACGACGGCAATCGCGCTGCGTGCTTTCCACATCAAAGGCAATAACACCAAAGCCGGTATGAGAAATCTTGTGAGGGCGATATCTGCAGGTGTTAAATCTGAATTTGCGCCGCCTTTAAGAGACAGGAAAAAGCTCGCCCAAATGAGTAGGGTGACAGTAATAGATAAGTAGCCAAGATTCATAATATTGAAGGAGAGTGGGTGATGACTCATTATGGAACAGTTGTTGTGCCACAGGTTGGCAAGTTTTGGCCTAACTTGAACTATCGTTGATGATTTCTGCTAATATTCACCAAATAATTAACGGATTTAACTAATGTTTGGCATTTACTATGGATAGAATTGATAGACATCTTCTCGAACTGCTACAAAAAGATGGCAGGTTAACCACGGCTGAACTTGCTGATGAAGTGGGTTTATCACCTTCGCCTTGTGCAAGACGAGTCAAAAGGCTAGAAGAAAAGGGCATTATTGACAGTTATCGTGTGAGCTTGTCACGAGAACAAGTCGGCATCGCAATGAGTGTGTTTGTTGAGGTGAGCCTAAACAACCACCAAGAAGTGTCGATAGATAAGTTTGAGGCGGCTGTTGTAGAGATGGAAGAGGTGATCAGTTGCCACGTTGTATCTGGGGCTTATGACTATTTGCTAGAAGTGGTTAGCCCGAACTTGATGGCCTACGAGGCATTTACAAGAAAACTTCAAAGGCTCTCTAACGTCAAAGATATTCATACCCACCTTGCGATAAGACAAGTAAAAGGCAATGCACCACTGCCAATTTATACCGATTAAGCCAAACTCTGAGCAGTAACACGAAGGCAGAATGAGCTGAAAACGAAATGGTTTACTCCTGAAGTAGAAGCGCGGTCAATATCAAAAATCATCCATTAAGTGTCAGGCTTCAGGCAATAAAAAACGGAGCACCTCGTGAAAGGTACTCCGTATATGATAGGTGCAAAACTTAGTGATACTTAAAGTTAGAGATTGAACAATCCCCAGTTTGTGCATTAATTCTGAATGAAAAAGCATGTGAATGATAATCCACGCCGTCATTCCAAATTGTCTCTCCAAATATCTTACATAGCTCTAGCTCACTTACTGAACCGAACTCTTCCATGTGTTTAGCTACAGATAAAAGTTTACCTCTTATCTCTGCAGTCCATTCCGTGTTACTCAAGCAGTTGAAAGCCATAGTCTTTTGCATATTACCTAGCCAAAATGTTTCTTGTTATTAAGTTATATGAAGATTCATGATAACAATTTTCTGGCGTTTGTAAATCTATTTTGTGATGAATATCTCACATACTCGCTTGCATTGGTCGGAAATTGCACTTCATTGTTGATAGATAGCACATTACTTTCACAACCTATTGATAAAGCTTTGATTAACGAGTTCTTAGAATATTATGAATGGGATTGAGCATATTTATCGGAAAAGTCCAGTCGAACGAGTGAGAGAATCTAATGGTGATTTCAGTTTGATGCACCGTTTGCTGGTTGGTTTATGTGGCGGGCTTCGTCAATCATCGTCGCTTCTCTGCGGTATTTTGAAGACAGCTGACGGAATTTTTCACTGAGTGTATGGAGATCTCGGGAGAGTGATTGTGAGCTTTGGACGTGCACCTGCGCGCTTTCTGCCTGGCGTGGGAGTTTTGCTTTGGTGCAGTGTTTGGCGACGGCTTGCCATGAATACGCTAGAGAGTCAGCGCCTTCAAGTTCACTAGACACAACATACGCCTGTTGTAGCAAAACCTCGGAGACGTCATACGCGGTATTCATATGACTATTGAGCTGCACATTAAACCTTTCTTCGTACTTTGCCCAAAGCTCAATGATCTGCTTTTCATTAAAGTGTTTAGATAACAATGTCTGTGACTCATAGGTTGAAAGAACTTGGTTGAACTCTTTGGTGTACTGACTATAGCGACCTTCAAAAGAGAGCTGACGATCCAACAGTGTTTGCCAGTTTTCACGGTCACAATGATTCGCTAGAGCGACATTGGCACTCAAAGTTACGCTTACAATGATAACTTTCCCCCAAAAACTCATTACTTTCCTCTACTTACCGTGCGCTCTATTGAGAGTATAGATGAGCAGCAGCATGAGTTGATGTACACTTGAGACATACCTATAACGGAAGAGCTGGTGGATTTGATGAAAAAAGCGCTGATCGCTTTACTTGTGTTGTTGATATTGGGCGGAGGGGGAGGAGCGGCATACTACTTCTTAGTCATGAATAAAGACCCAATCCCACAAGAGAAAACGGAAGAGCCGGCGTTAGAAGCTACCGAGCAATCTGAATCTGACCTCGTACCCATCATGGATCTTCAGCCTGAACCAGAGCAGACGGAATTTTACGTTTTGGAGAGAAAGCTAGAAGTGGTCGAGCAACCTGAAATTGATGGCTTGATAACGGATTACCTCTACAAAGGGGAAAAGGTGGAGGTACTCGAGAAACAGGGAGAATGGGCTCGTATCTCAGACTATATTGTCCTTAAAGATGGCGGCCCACAGACGGCGGAATGGGTCTCTATGTCAGGCTTATCGAATGATGAAGTCATTATTTCGGAAAAAGAAAGCAAAGAGATATTGGATTCCTATTTGGTTAAGTCTGATGACCTCAAGCTCCATCAAGAAAAATTCCGTAATTCGGTGGCTAAACTGATCTCTGAGGGGGAGTGTGCCCCAAGTGATTTTGAAGAATTAGGCGGATGGGTGAAATCTGTTAAGTACAGTCACAGAGATGTCTATTTTATTTATTGTGGTGGGTTGTCCCTTGAAAACAAAATTTATCTTGATGTAAATACAAATGAAATATTTACGAAGTAAAAATCGCCCCATTTTAAGTGTTGGACGTATTAATATTCTTTAGGGTTACCGTTCATAAGTAAAATTTTTGAAATCTTACTTTATCGCAGAGTGGGCTTCTTTATTGGCACCTCATTATATTTAATCCGATATAAGCAGTATCTGGCTATTCCGTTTAAACAATGGGTCTACAGTTTTTATGGTATGAGAGTATTGTTGTCGGGATTCCGTAAAGCAGGTGCTGCCGATTCTTGATAAGGAAGATGTCGATAAAGAGAACGTCGATCCAGAAGCTTCGGAAAACCAAGCTTAACGTTTTGCCTCTTACTTAACAGTAGGAATACCTTAACAGTCGAAATACGAAGCACCAGACAATAAAAAAAGCCACTGAAATCAGTGGCTTTTCGTATCAACTCATATCAGAATTATCTGGTAGAAGTTGATGGAATCTCGATTGTTAATCGATTTCTTTGTCTTTACCCATAGATAAAATCCAAAGAGATACGGCTGCAACACCTGCAAAGCCACCAAGAATGATAACTGGCATAGCGCTGTAACCTAGGATGTGCCAAATTACGCTTTCTAAAGTACTCATTCAATCGCTCCTTATTGCCAGCCTTCAACGCCGTGCATGTCTGGTAGTTTGTGTGCAATACCTTTGTGACAGTCTACACACGTTTTTTCACCAGAAGCTAGCGCAGTCGAGTGTTGTTTCGCACTACGGGGGCTCTGCTCTGAGAAGTCCATGTAATCGAACTGGTGACAGTTACGACACTCAAGTGAATCGTTCTTCTTCAATCGAGCCCATTCGCGTTCCGCTAGGTGAGCACGACGTGCTTTGAACTTTTCTTCAGTATTGATGGTTTTCGCAATAAAGTGTGCGTATAGCTCTTTAGATGCTTGAACCTTACGAACAATTTTATCTGTCCATTCATGAGGAACGTGACAGTCTGAACAGATAGCACGAACACCAGAACGGTTAGAGTAGTGAATTGTCTCTTGGATTTCAGCAACGATAGGTGCGTGACAGCCAGAACAGAATTCTTCCGTGTTGGTTGCCTCCATACCCGTGTTGAATGCACCCCAGAACAAAAGACCACCCGAGAAACCCAAGAACAAAACAACGCCTACGGCTGCTTTGCTTGGTGTCGCAAGTCTTTTCCAAAACGCTTTAAGTAATTTTATCATATATAGCCTCTCTTACAGTCCGGCTACGATTAACGCAGTGAATCTACAGGTTTGAACTCGTTCTCAACTAGTGGCTTAGCATTAGCTTGAGGTACGTGACACTGTAGACAGAAGTAACGACGAGGTGATACGTCTGCAAGTACCGCATCTTCACGGTTCATGTAGTGAGTTACACTCACTTTAGTAGCACCCATTTCTTTTGCGTTTTTCCAGCTGTGGCAAGAAAGACACTTGTTAGCGTTAAGAGAAACTTCATAGCTACGAATAGTATGAGGCACTAGAGGTGGTTGGTATACGTAGTCACTCTCAAGTACTTGGTCACGAGGGAACTTTTTGAAGTCATCTGCTGCGCGAGTTGCTTCAAGTTCACTTGCACCACGTAGAGATTCTACGCCACCAATGCCGCCTGGGTTATCCAGTTCAGCTTCAGCTTGAACTGCACCAGCTAGCAAAAGACCAGCTGATAGTAGGGCAGTAATCAGTTTTTTCATGGTTAATTTCTCCGCCTAAAGGCTAATTCTTTGAGTGGACTACTTCTTTCAAAAAGTAACGAAAAAAGCAGTCGCAATATTAAAAACGTCAGATCTACGAGCTAAGTGGTAAGAACATATTGTCCTTAAGCGACCTTAGTGATCTTAACTGGACACTTCTTGTAATCCGTCTGTTTAGACAGAGGATCCGTTGCATCCAAGATCAACTTGTTGATCAGAATTCTTGCATCAAAGAATGGTACGAATACCAAGCCTTGTGGTGGACGGTTACGACCACGAGTTTCAACACGAACGCGTACTTCACCACGTTTGTTTTCGATAAGAACTTCATCACCACGGCGAAGACCACGAGCTTTAGCATCAGCAGGGTGGATGTAACAAAGTGCATCCGGTACTGCTTTGTAAAGTTCTGGTACACGACGAGTCATAGTACCTGTGTGCCAGTGCTCAAGAACACGACCTGTACATAGCCACATATCGTATTCATCGTTTGGTACTTCAGGTGGCGCTTCGTATGGTGCATTGATGATCAGTGCTTTACCATCTGGTTTGCCGTAGAAGTCCCAATCAGAACCTTTCTTAGCATATGGATCTGAACCTTCTTTAAAGCGCCATAGTGTCTCTTTACCGTCAACAACAGGCCAACGTAGACCACGAACTTGGTGGTAGCGATCGTATGGTGCTAAATCGTGACCGTGGCCGCGACCAAAGGCTGCGTATTCTTCGAATAGACCTTTTTGAACGTAGAAACCTTGAGCTTGTGCATCGTCGTTAAGCTCTTGAGCTTCAGACAGTGGGAATGCATCAACGTTGCCGTTTTTGTAAAGCACGTCGTACATGGTTTTGCCACGGTACTCAGGCATTTTCGCAACCAGTTCTTCACCCCAAACTTCTTCAATAGTGAAGCGCTTAGAGAATTCCATGATTTGCCATAGGTCAGACTTAGCTTCACCTACAGTTTTCACTTGTTGGTACCATGCTTGTGTACGACGCTCTGCGTTACCGTAAGCGCCTTCTTTCTCAATCCACATTGCTGTTGGAAGGATGAGGTCAGCCGCTTGAGCTGTTGCCGTTGGGTACGGGTCAGAACATACAATGAAGTTATCTGGGTTACGGTAACCTGGCAGACGTTCAGTGTTGATGTTTGGACCCGCTTGCATGTTGTTGTTACACATTACCCAGTAAGCGTTGATTTTACCGTCTTTCAACATACGGTCTTGAAGAACAGCGTGAGCGCCGGGTACCGGTGGAATGGTGCCTTCTGGAAGTTTCCAGATATCTTCTGCAATTTTACGGTGTTTAGGGTTAGCAACCACCATATCGGCAGGTAAACGGTGAGCGAATGTACCAACTTCACGCGCTGTACCACACGCTGACGGTTGGCCAGTTAGTGAGAATGGGCTGTTACCTGGAGTAGAAATCTTACCTGTAAGAAGGTGGATGTTGTACACAAGGCTGTTCATCCATACGCCACGAGTATGTTGGTTCATACCCATAGTCCAAAGTGACATTACTTTGATGTTTGGATCGGCATATTGCTTAGCCAGCTTGATAAGGTCTTCTTGAGGTACACCTGACATTTCAGACGCTTTCTCAACTGTGTATTCAGCAACAGACGCTTTGTAGTCTTCGAAAGAGATAGCAGTCATTTCGCCTGAGTTAGGGTTTGCGGCTGCTTTCTGTAGTGGATCATCGTCACGCAGACCGTAACCGATGTCTGTCGTTGCTTGCTTGAAGTTCGTGTGCTTGTTCACGAAGTCCCAGTTAACCGCATCGTTTTGGATGATGTAGTTTGCGATGAAGTTTGCGATCGCAAGGTCAGACTGAGGGTTGAAGATGTAACCCGTGTCTGCAAGCTCGAAAGAACGGTGGTAGTAAGTAGACAGTACGTTTACTTTAACGTGTGGGTGGCTTAGACGACGGTCTGTAATACGAGTCCATAGTACTGGGTGCATTTCTGCCATGTTTGAACCCCACAGTACGAATGCGTCTGCGTGTTCAAAGTCATCGTAACAACCCATTGGCTCATCAATACCGAAAGTGCGCATGAAGCCTACTACAGCAGAAGCCATACAGTGACGAGCGTTTGGATCTATGTTGTTTGAACGGAAACCCGCTTTCATCATCTTAACGGCTGCGTAGCCTTCCATTACTGTCCATTGGCCTGAACCGAACATACCAACACCTGTTGGACCGTTCTTCTTAAGAGATGCTTTCCATTTCTCAGCCATCACGTCGAACGCTTTGTCCCAAGATACTGGTGCGAAATCACCATCTTTATGGAACTCGCCATCTTTCATACGAAGAAGAGGCTGTTCTAGACGGTCTTTGCCGTACATGATTTTTGAAAGGAAGTAGCCTTTGATACAGTTAAGGCCTTTGTTTACTGGTGCTTCTGGGTCGCCTTGAGTCGCAACCACTTTGCCGTTTTGAGTACCTACTAGTACCGAACAGCCCGTACCACAAAAACGACAAGGCGCTTTATCCCACGTGATTTTTGTTTGATCAGAGCTAGCGATCAGGTTGGTTGCTGTTGCCGGTAGTGTTACACCTGCAACGGCTGCCGCTGATGCAGCTGCGTTTGCTTTCACAAACGCACGTCTTGTCATTTTCATACTTCACCCTCAAGTTGAGAATTGTTGCTTCCAGTTTCTAAATCCGTTTCGTCGAGTCCAGTTTCGATTTGGTGATAAACCAAAGCTGTCCCCAAAACGTTCTTAATGTTGTTTATTGCTTCGATGGTGTCCGTTACAAAACCTTGGTTTTCAGTTTCTAGGACCACGATGATTTTGCCTTCAGGGCTATCTCCGTAGATTTCAGCGTTATCGAATTGATCGATCTCCGCTTTGATATCATTTAGATGCTCAGGGCTCACATGCACGACTAAACTTGATATATGCACTTCATTTAGTGCCATAAATTGCTCTCGTTATTTTTGTTTTATGCATTACTCACAAGAATAGCCGAAGTAGGGCAAATTGCTACGCAGGCCCCACAACCGCTACACTCATCTAACTCGATTTTTGGTAGAGCAACACTGCCTGCTCTAAGTTCAAATTGAATGGCCATAGGTTCACACATGTCACCACAGCTTCGGCATTCAACATTTTGTTGCGCTAAACACTTATCAGAGATTTGTGCTTTTGCTTGCCAAGGCTCTCCTTGCTTTGGCTTAAAAATGGGTTCGGGACAAACATCTGCACATTGATAGCAGAACGTACACTCATCAATAGAGAAATCTACAGTGGGAAAACCACCATCGCCTACAATGATTATCTTAGTCTCACAACTCTCGATGCATTTACCGCAGCGAGTACAGTCATCTGTAAAGCTTTCTAGGCTGTCAATCCAAGGCAAACGAATCTGGCTTGAGTCAACTTTTCGTCTTGAAAAAAGACGGCGTTTTGATAGATCTACCACTAGATACCTATAGATGTTACTAAGATGTTGTAATTGTAGGTCATTATTCTATTAATATCTTGTAATGAGTCCTCACAAGTAGTGTAGTTTTAGAAACAATTGTATAAATACCCCCTAAGGGCTAATTGGGGGCATATATTGTCTTAGATCAATAAATTACGGAGCGAGTGATCACATATTGAATGGAGCTATGATTTTTGATGTGTGACAATACGATATCGCTGGCAAGTCATTTATCAATAGGAAGGCACTTTTGCTTATAAAACCGGTTTCATCTGTAACAAGTACGATAGCAAAATCTTTGCTCTCTATACTGCTGTTGTCGGTTGCTACGACTGGCTTTGCCATCTTTACTTTGGCTTCAAGTTTGAATGATGCGGAAGCGGTTAACGTGGCCGGTTCAATGCGAATGCAAAGCTACCGTTTAGCCCATGATATTCAAATAGAATCTGTCGATTATGAATCTCATATTCGTGAATTCGAAAGTTCTCTTTACTCGCCATCCATGACTAATTTGGTCAGTTGGAATGTTCCGACAGACATCACAGAAGATTACTATTTAATTATCGGCCGTTGGCATGAGCTAAAACAGGTCTTGAATAGCGAAGAGCGCGATCACTATCTCGTGTTGGTTGAAAACTTCGTGGCTGAAATCGATGGCTTCGTTTATAAGCTGCAAGAGTTCTCTGAAGACAAGTTAATAAAGTTAGCGTGGGCTGGTGGTATCGGCCTTGGTGGGATTCTGGTCATATCTCTTTTTGTTGTTCACTTTGTACGTAAACAGGTTGTTAAACCGCTACATGCTCTTGTCGGTGCGAGCCAAAGAATCAAAAACAGCGACTTCGAGGTAGAACTCAAGGTGACCAGTAACAACGAAATGGGCATTTTGACCAAAACCTTCAACTCGATGGCCAAAGATTTAGGCGTGCTTTATCGAAACCTTGAAGATGTGGTGGATGCAAAGACGATTGAGCTGCAAAATGCGAACCAGTCGCTGCAGGCACTTTATAACTCGTCACAAGAGCTCACGGTGACGCGTATTGCTCCTGAAAACTTCCGAGCTATCTTGCAGCATCTCGTGAGCTTGGAAGGGATTGGATCACTGAGGCTCGAGATTGTCGATAACTCAGGCCGTTCATTGATTATGGATGAAGGTTACGATTCGAATTTAGACTACGAAAAGTTTGAGATGAAACTCGACGATAACGAACTTATTCTCGGCTATTTATACTGTTCATATCACCACGGGCACTCAACTAAAGCTCTGATCGAAAGCTTCATTCAACTGCTATCGAGAGCGATCTACTACAATCGTGCTCAAAAGAAAGCTGAACAGCTTATTATCATGGAAGAGCGTGCCACGATTGCACGTGAACTCCACGATTCATTGGCTCAATCACTGTCGTACTTGAAAATTCAAGTTACACTATTAAAGCGTGTGATTGGCAAACTGCCAGAGCAACAGCACCGAGAGCAATCTGAACAAATCGCGTCTGAGATCGGAAACGGCTTAGCCGACGCTTATACCCAGTTAAGAGAGCTACTCACCACATTTAGGTTGACCATTAAAGAGGGCAACTTTGGAGACGCCTTAAGTACCATGCTTGAGGCGCTCAGCGAGAGAACCGATGCGAAGATTAACCTCACTAATAATCTCTCATCGATCGAGCTTGATGCGCATAGTCAGGTTCACTTGCTTCAATTGATTCGTGAAGCAACAATAAATGCAATAAAACACGCCAATGCCGACTTGATAGATGTATGCTGTATCGATGAGGACGGTGAAGTATTAGTCGTGATAAAAGATAATGGAGATGGCTTTGACTCAAGTAGTTCCAAGGTGAACCACTACGGGATGAGCATTATGCAGGAGCGTGCGGCAAGACTGAATGGCGACTTGACGATTGAAGCGGCGCAAGGTGAAGGCTGTACAGTCATATTGAAATATAAAAGTTTGAAGGAAGTTAAAGTTGACGATTTGTAAAGTAATGCTGGTTGATGATCATCCATTGATGCGCAGAGGTATAAGCCAATTACTGAGCTTTGAAGACGAATTCGAAGTGATTGCAGAAGCAAGTAACGGCACTGAAGCGGTTGCTCTTGCTCATGAAGAAGAACCTGATTTGATCCTTTTGGATCTCAATATGAAGGGCATGTCTGGTTTAGATACCTTGAAAGCACTTCGCACTGACGGTTCTAGCGCAAACATTGTTATTCTAACGGTTTCTGATAGCCCTGCAGACATTGAAGCGATTGTAAAAGCAGGCGCTGATGGCTACTTGTTGAAAGACACTGAACCCGATGAGTTAATTGAACTGCTTAAGCAAGCACACAGCGGTGACAAGGCTTACAGCAGTGTGGTTGCTCGTTACCTAAATGATGCTGGAAGCCGCAATGATATCTTCGAACAACTGACTGAACGCGAAATGCAGATCCTTCAAGAAGTCGCGAAAGGTTACCGCAATAAGCAGATCGCTGATCACCTGTTCATTTCTGAATCGACAGTTAAGGTACATATGAAGAGTCTACTGAAAAAGCTGCAAGTGCCTTCCCGTACCGCTGCCACGGTTCTGTATCTAGAACGCTATGGTGAAATGAAGTAGGGCTTGGTCCTTTGAGATAACACTATTTCAAGCCTGACTGTTTATACATGTCTCGATAGTTTTGACGATGTGAGAAAGTGACATTAAAAAAGGCGCTGAACTTACTAAGTTCAGCGCCTTTTTATTAGGGCATTTTATATCCAAATAATCATGTCTGTTTTACTGACAATTAAGCTGCCATTGGTACTAGAACAAGCGTACCGAAGATCACCGTGATAAGACCACAGATTACTGGTACTGAAGTACGTTTAACGACTTCAAACGGGCTGATTTTACCCATGCCAGAAGTCGCTACAATTACACCCGAAACAGGAGAAATTGTACGGCCTAAGTTAGACGCTTGAAGCATTGGGATGATTAGGAACGCAGGGTTCAAGCCCATTTTCGCAGCAAGTGACGGAGCCAGTTCTACGAATGCATAGAATGGCGCGTTACCAGAACCTGTCGCGATAGCAGCAGCAACTGTTAGACCAGTCAGGATAAGCATTAATGCGATACCGCCAGCGCCAGCTGATTCAGCAAGGCCGATTAGGTTATCAATTGCACCGATAGACATTAGGCCCTGAGCAAATACACCCGCCGCAACCAACAGCATTACTACGCCTTTAAATGCTTCGGCCATACCTTGGTAGCAAGAATCTAGGTCTTCTAGTGTTTTTTCGCCGTCAAACTTCTTCACAACGTAATCGATAACAGCGCCCACGAAAATTGAACCTACTACGATGGTGTAGATATCAAGTGAAAGGCCCGGAATGGTACGACCGTTGAATAGAAATACTCCAAAAATAGGTAAGAATGGAAGAGCAGCATAAAAAGCCGGCGCATTCGTTTCAATTTCTGAAACGTCTACTTTTTCCATTGGCGTGTTTTCTTTCTTATCTAGGTATTTGTTCCAGAAGAAAGCCGCACCCGCCATCACGATGATCGCACAGATAGAAACAGGCAGTACCGTTTGAACAGCAAACACATCAAGAGACATACCTGATTTTTCTGCTGCGATAACCACATCACCCGACGTTGGTGAAAGAATGATTGCTGCAGGTGATGCACAAACCGCCACCGCTGCTGGACGAGAAATACCCATTGCCGTCATCATTGGGAATAGGGTCGCCATCAATAGCACGCCAAGGCCTGTTGCAGAACTTACTGCTAGAGACATTAGACACGCTACGATGTAAGCCGCAACAAGAAGTACGTATGGAGATTTGATAGCAGCAAGCGGTTTAGAGAATTGTTTTACTACCACATTGTTTGCGCCGATATGCGTCATGTAAGAAGCAAAGCCACAAAGAAGCATGATTTGCATGCCTAGGCCGCCTCCACGGTACTGAAGCATGTACTTAACGAATTCTAGTGAGTCGGTAACCATGTTACCTGTTGAAGCGACCTTAGCGGGTAAGACTGTGTGACCTATAAGGCCAGTAATAAGAAGTAGGGCAAGGCCAGCTGTCAGTAATACACCTGCCGCTTTATAGCCTTTCACAATAAAGTAACCAACAGCGATAGTAATCACTAATCCGATCAAGAGCTCTAACATAGAAATCTCCACAAAGTTTAAAAAAATATAAGAAAGTGTTTCAGAATATGACAATGAATGTACAGAAAACTGCACTGTGGCACGAGGCATAGTTGAGGTTGATATGATCTAAGACAAACATTTTTTTCGATGTTAATTGTGGTTGTAAATCATGAACAACTACTGTTGTTTAGATGTTAATAAACAAATTATCTATCTCAATAGAATATAACTTGGATCACCTTTATAGTGAGGAGTTGTATACAAAGGTGTGGATTTATAAATCTATGACTTTTGGAGCCTAACGTCCAGAACTAAAAAGAAGTGTGTATTTTTACATGATATGGCTTTGTTTCCTAATTGGA
>NZ_JBFRMM010000019.1:0-14585 GCF_041470465.1 Vibrio sp. 10N.261.55.F4
ATCCAATTAGGAAACAAAGCGACGGGAGTGTTTAAATTCACTGCAAAACACATATTTTGTCAGTTTTATTTAAACTATAACCTATCTTGTAAATGGTATTGATTTCTATCCATCCACCGAGCCTAAGAAGCTTCTTTCTTAAAGACATGATCACCATATTCAATGCATTGTCACAGACGAATGAATTGGGCCATCCCATTTTTAGTAGATGGTGTTTGGTTAAATGCTCCCCTTGATGAGTGAGTAACTCTTTTAGAACTAAAAATTCACTGAGTGTGAGCTGGATGGGTTTTATCGTTGGGTGGTCGGCTAGCGAAATTCTTAGCGACCCTTTATGTAAGATTAAGTGCATAAACAAACAGCCAGTTTAATTATCATACCCGTATTATTTATTTGCTGCGATTACATGCAAGGTCAGGTTGAATATTAATCTGGCTATTATGCCTACTTAATGGGTTTTCCTTTCATATTACACATCAAACGAAACCATTTTATTTGCTGTTTTTGTATTAGTTATTTCAGTTTGTTTAAGTTCAACCTTACAACGTTCGCTTTGTGAGTTGAACGCGACTTGATTGCTAATAGGGTTTGAAGCGCAGTCAGAAGTCGGTACTTTCCCTGTCCAACGCACAGTGACATTTGCGGCCGCCGACTGAAAAGAGATAAGAGTTGCTAATACTGCTGTTGAAATAAAGATTAATGAACGCATATTTAGGCACCTTTTATTAGTGTTGTGTTGATATGCCTAGTTTGGTAGCGATAGGGCAGGTTGTAAAATAAATAGTTATAAATTCAGTTGCATTAAAACTTGAATGGTAATTTGTAGCAGAGGGAATAGTAGGAAACCAAAATAAAGGCTGGCAGTGAAAATTAAAACGGAGTGGGCGATCAAATGAAAGGGGAGGCTAATTTAAAGACGTTAAACTTGAGTGAAATCACTTAAGGACAGCGGGTTAGCCTAATGAGCCGTAGCTAGGAATAGCCACGGCATCAAATTGACCGCATTTGGATTTAACAAGAATCTAAGCTTCGTTAAAACAATATAGGCTAACAATAACTTTGAGCTTGGGTGCGCAATGCATTTTTTAGGTTCGTCGGCAGTTGTGAACGGTGTATACCCTGGATTGCACCCTCTAACGACCAAACTAACTCGATGGTTGGTTTATGGTGGGTATGCTGTTGGATAGCCTCTACAGCACCAATCGTGCCCAGGTTTTTGAGTTTCTCAATGGAGTTTATACCCGCTTTCTCAAGAAGTTGCTCAGTTGAGAATCGCATGTTGGGTAAGTCTTTGAGCCTTTCGGGAGCAGAAATATAACTGCTTCGTGATCTCTTTATTTGCTCTAGTGCGATTTCTGCTTCACATAGAGTCAAAGAATACTTGCTCCAAGGGTTTGCTGGCAACTTGTAATAATCCGCATTCTGACTTACTCCAAGTACGCTCGCATTCACCTTGGGGTAGCCCTTGTTAATAAAGTAGCCTTTTTGTGCCGGTGTTCCTCTGAGGTACAGCTCCCCACTTTTATGTAGAACGAGCAAAACGTGATCTACATAGAAGGCCGTTACGCCAAATATTTGTTTTATAGACACTCGACCTAATTGTTCCAAGCGTCTAAAAGTATGTCTGAAAAGTTGAGCCATTATTTTCACTCGATAATCATAAAAAGTGTGATCTATTGTCCAAATGTAGCCAGCAGTGAATATGGCATAAGCCAAGTTAAAAAACAGACAATGCCATTGGGCATTCCGGTTATTTAAATTCTCGATCTGCCATATCAGTTTTGTAACAGACGGTCAAAATTAAGGGGGGTCACGAAGGCGGGAGAAATTGGTATGTATAGCATCGACACAAATGTATTTTTAATGGCGACGGGTTGTAACTTTCAATCGGATATTGGCGTTCGATTTCGTCAGATTGCTATTAGAAGTTTGCACAAGGTTAATGATGATATTCTTCAAGGAGGTGAGTCCAATCGAGCGCTCGCCCATAAAGTGAAAGGCATTGCGTTATCTTGCGGGGCTACAGAGGTTGCAAGAATTTGTCTTAAATTGGAGCACTACGACGCGGTAATCAATGAAAGTGCCGGAAAAAAGATTTTGATGGATGTGTCTAACGCCATGATTCAACTTTTTGACGCTTAAGTTGGAGGATATGAACGTGTCTTTTAAAAATAAAATCATTTTCACCAACGCAACAATACTGGTTCTATTTGTGGTGTTGCTTACGTACTCCGCTATCGAAATCGTTCAGGTTTCTTCACAAAACCAATTTGAAGAGATAAAGGAGAGCATTACGGGAAATAACAAAAAGCTTCTACTTACCTTTGTGAAAGCTCAAAGTGTAACCCTTGATAAAGAGGTCGAGCTGATCACTGAGGAAGTGCAGCATGTAGCGATTGATTTTGCTCATGATTTTGTTAATGAATCGAAAAACGAGGCACTTCGTAATAAACAACTGGCTTATATCAACACAGAGCGTAAGCCTTTTATCAAAAAGGTGCTTTTTATTGACACTGAACGCAACCAAGAAGTCTCTATCACCGAAAATGGTATTGTAAGCCGCTCTATTTCTGTCGATTTTAGTCGCATGATCCACTACAAGAATTTCTATATAGGGAAAGAAGTTAAAGTGGGGCACGTCACTAAGTTTGCCATTTATATCCGTCCAGAGCACTGGGATAACGCGTTACTCAAATTTGATTTAGATTTAGAGTATTTTTCTCGTTCACTGACTTTTGAAAATATGATCGATGAATTCCAATACCGTTATTTCTTAGTAGACGACAGCGGCAAGCTTATCGCGTCGAATCTACAACAGAATGTCGACCAATTGATGTCTGAAAGTGTTTTTGATGAACAAATTCAAAAGAGTGTCGGAAGCCATATCATGTCACATTACTTGGGTAGTTTTGTGGTAAGTGGCGAAAAAGGTGTTTTCAATGTCACTTTTGTTCAGAACCGTCAAACCGGTTGGAGGTTGATTTTAGTCACGCCAGAGCATGTGATTCGTTCCAGTTATGCGACCACCAAAGAGCTGGTTTTATCTGGTGATAACTCGTTGATCAAACGCCTGTTCTTTGCTTATATCCTTTTGCTTGGTCTGTTTTTAGCTATTAACTCAATCGCGGTGAATAAGATGCTGATACCTATTTCTAAATTGATCGCACAAGCTAAATATCTAAAGCAGCGTGATTTTAATAAATCCAGACATACTGTTTATAGTAATGGAGACGAAATTGAACAGCTTTCAAAGGCTTATTCTGAGGCTGGGATCCAGATTCAAAATTTGATTGAAGGGCTTGAATATGAAGTTGAAGAGCGAACGAAGCTGTACGAGATAGCAGCGCAAGAGGCGAGTGAGGCCAATAAACAGAAATCGGTGCTGCTTTCAAATGTGTCCCATGAGGTTCGCACGCCACTGAACGCGATTATTGGTTATACACATATGCTAAGCCATAGCAAAAACTTTGACGAATATCGCCATCAGCTGAACGGTATTTCGAGTGCGAGCAATACTATTTTAGGCATTGTGAATGACCTATTGGATTTTGAAAGAGTAAAAGCAGCAAGCTATTCATTAAACCCTAAATGCCTGTCAGTAATGAGTTTGATGCGCGAAATTGAAAATACGTTTTTTCCGCTTAGCGAGTCTAAACAATTGTCGCTTGATATTATATGCAATGTCGATGCTTCGACAACATTGATGATTGATGAGCTTCGTATTAAGCAAGCAATCAATAATATAGTTTCGAACGCATTGAAGTTTACAAACAAGGGAGGGGTGACAATAGAAGTTTCAACCGACGATAGAGCATTCAATATCTCCGTAAGCGATACTGGAGTCGGTATTCCCCAAGATAAATTGGATGCGGTGTTTAACGGCTTTGAACAGGTTAATCAAGAAGACCAACAGTTTGGTTTTGGCTTGGGCTTGGCGATAACTAAAACCATCGTAGAGTTAATGAAGGGTTCGTTGCGTGTTGAGAGTGTGCTCGGCACCGGTAGTACTTTTGTTATCTCACTCCCAGCTCAAGAAATTATGAATGTTCTTGAGTGTTCTAACGGTGTTGCTGAACAGGTATATAACGTTAGAGAGCGCTTAGACTGCACAAGTAAAAAAGCCTTGATCGTTGATGATGTTGAGTTCAACCGAGAAATTCTAGAGTTCCACTTAAACGAGCTAGGTTGTGAATGCATGACCGCGAATGATGGTTTGGAGGCTTTAGCACTCGCTTCTGAACATGACTTTGATGTTGTACTGACGGATATTTCAATGCCGGTTATGGATGGCATTGAGCTTGCTTCTGAGTTGGGAAAGCGTAAGCCATCGTTACCTATAATTGCCGTTACGGCACGAGCTACCATTCAAGAAGAGGCTCGAATGGACCAATACTTTTCGTGTTATCTAACCAAACCGCTCAACCCGAGCGATCTAAAGCTAAAGCTTCATTGCGCTTTATCAGGTGGTACTTGCTAACTTAGTTAAATACTCCTACCTATAACCTGAGGGTAAGCCATCTTCGGATCTTCATGTATTATTTTCATCTGTTTTTCTGAGAGTTATGGGCATTGTCATCAAGATAATGCCCAAACTGTTATGAAAATAACTATCATCCAATAAGTGTTGAGAGTAGCTGGGCATTTTCAAATTATTCAATCACAGCTTGCCCTTAGCTTTTGTTCGTATTTAATTAAAAATAAGCTAAATCACAATAACGAATAAGAAAATAAAGCTATGTTTGGAAATATTATACGTACGTTTCGTGTTAATAATGGTTTGTCTCAAACTAATTTTGTTGATGCGATTCAAAGAAGTAACTCTAACTTTAACAACCTGGACGTTGTGACACTAAGCCGTTGGGAAAGAGGAGTAACAACTCCCCACTTAAAACGTCAAAACGAGTTACTGGACCTTATTGGAGTCAACATATTTGATGTTTGGGAGGCAAACGACTCACAAACAGTTCTCACAGGGTTAACGAATAAATTTAATAATAACGGTTATATTGATATGAACATGCACGTCCAAACAGAAGTTACGGTGATTAACTCAAATAATTCATTCCTTCTTGGGAAGATTACCAAGTTAATTGATGTCATCTTTGAATATGAGGATAACGTTATGCTCAGTAATTTAGAAGATTTAGATCTGAGTAGAAAGGTAATTATTGAAAAAATAATAAATCAATATTCTGGAGAGTTAACGCTCGTCACGGTTAATGGGCAATTAATCGGACACTTATTAAGTGCTAACTATAATCTTGCAGCAGATTTTTTGGAGCAAGTCTTAGTATCTAAAGAAGATAGAGCACATTTAGTTGTTACTTTTAACTGCACTCATTATTCGTCATTTACAGACACAATGGGCAGAGAGGCGTACAAGTATCTACAAAGCTTAAATCCAGATAAAGAGCTTTATATACTACTGAAAAGCAAAAGGATTTTTGATCTGTTTTTTTCATTGGGCTGCGAGTATCGAAGTGTAAGAAGTAACGATAGATCAATGAAGGTCATGAACTTGGATTCAAAGAAAATGAAATCACAACGCACTTGGATGGATATTATTGCAAACTATAAAGGTGAAGAGAATGAATAACACAGTATTGATTGTTGACGATGTTGAACTATCGAGAGAGGTCATTAAAAATGCGGTCTCTTTATCTAATAAAAAAACATCTGTACAGTTTGCAGAAAATGCGTTCGATGCAATGAGCAAAATGCAAAACGCATCATTTGATTTGGTGATTATGGACATCATGATGCCCAATGGCGATGGATTTGAACTCTTGAGTATGATGTCGCAACAAAATGTTGAGTCTAAAATAATCATTATTTCAGGTTTGGATAAATCCATTGTTAGCTCGGTGAGTATGCTTGGAAAGCTCTATGAGTTAAATGTTGTCGCTTCACTAGAAAAGCCTATTTGGGCTAACCAAATAAGTGAGTTGGTTGATAAAGCACTTGAAGTTGAAACCATAACCAAAAGCGAGCTTGGCTTTGGTAACCGTGCAACAATCATCGATGACGATTTTCCCATCAATCTGGTTTATCAGCCGCAAGTTGTTTCGGATATAAATGTTATTTCGGGGTTTGAAGTGTTGTCACGATGGTCTGATGAAAACGGGACCTTACTTCCACCGAGCTATTTTTTGCCAGTAATTGAAGAGCTAGGAAAGCAAAAGGTTTTTACCAATATCGTGATAAATAAATTCATTCAGGACTATCATCTCCACTTCAGTGAACTTGATAAATCGTTGAGGTTCTCAATTAATATCGATCCTAATTTACTGACTGATGAATCTGTTGTCGATAATCTACTCGAGATCTATAAGCAAGGTATTGAGCATACTATCGTTGTAGAGCTGACTGAAAAGGGGCTTTCAGGCAATATTGAAAAAGAATTGTTGGCAAATATTTTACGGCTAAGGTTGAATGGTTTTGAGATCTCTATAGATGACTTTGGGATGGAAGCATCGAATATTGAACGTATTGTCAAACTGCCTATTAGTGAGATAAAAATAGATAAAACCATTACATGGGGACTTTGCCATAACATTGATTACATGCAAAAAATCGATGAAGTTAAGAAGCTCGTTTCGGTAAAAAACGCACGTATTATCTATGAGGGTGTTGAAAATAAAGACACCTGTGCATTTCTGGAAGCTCTAGGCGGCTTTAACCAACAAGGTTTTCTTCATGGGGTTCCATCACTACCTGAAATTGTAGTTGAGATGCTCGCAGAGCAAAAGGAGCTAGATTACGTCGCTTCTGAATATACTTCTAATCATTAACAACGTATTAGGGTAACGAGCCAAAGCCAACTCAATGGGCTTTGGCTCTTTTTATTACTTACCACACACCGAACAATTAGGCATCTTTATTAAATTCATTTCACGCCAGCTGTGAGACATGGCATCGAGAATCAAAAGTTTGCCTTGCTTTGGTTGTCCAAACTTGGCAATAACCTTGATAGCTTCCAAAGCCTGAGCCGCGCCTACCATGCCAACAACAGGTGCCATCACACCGGCTTCAACACAGCTTAGAGCAGCGTTGCCAAATAGAGCGCTTAAACACTGGTAACAGGGTGCGTCAGCATCTTGATAAGTGAAGACACTAATCTGACCTTCCATGCGAATCGCAGCGCCCGATACAAGTGGCGTTTTTGAGGCGTAACACAAACGGTTAAGTTGATTGCGCGTTTCAACGTTGTCGCTGGCATCAAGTACTAACGAATGCGCTTCAATGAGCTTTGCTAGTGCCTCGTCATCAAGTCTGTGGTCGACCGTTTCAACTCTAAGGTGTGGGTTTAACACCTGTAATGATTCAGCGGCTGAAACGACTTTCTTCTTACCAATATCAGCATCGGTGTGAAGCACTTGTCGTTGCAAGTTTGAAAGCTCGACAACATCGTCGTCGATCAGCATTAGCTTACCAATACCCGCAGTCGCAAGGTATTGAGCAGAGGCACAGCCTAAACCACCCGCACCTAACACCAAAATCGAGCTCTGTTTCAGCGCTTCTTGACCCTCAAAATCAAACTGCTTGAGAATGATCTGGCGGTTATAGCGAAGCATCTCTGCGTCAGACAGTATTTCCATCAGCAAGCCTCGTTAGTAAAGCGTGGAGTTAAACAGTTGAATCTGAACCGTTTCACCGACTTCAACACGGCCACGTTCGCGCTCTAGTACCACAAAGCAGTTTGCTAAGCTCATTGAGCGGAAAGCGCCAGAGCTTTGGTTACCTGTTGTTTCTACTACAAACTTACCGTTTTCAATCGAGTAAATACCACGTTGATAATCAGTACGGCCTGGGCCTTTTTTGAATGCAGATTTAGTGATCGCAGGAATCGATTCTGGTGCTGTCCACGCAGTGTGACCGGCAAGTTTAGCCAGCATAGGTTGAACTAACACGTACATGGTCATCATTGCAGACACTGGGTTACCCGGTAGGCCACAGAACCAAGCGTTGTCTAGCTCACCAAATGCGAATGGTTTACCTGGTTTGATTGCTAGTTTCCAAAAGCCGATTTCGCCAAGCTCTTCAAGAATGTCTTTGGTGTAATCAGCTTCGCCGACACTTACGCCACCAGAGGTGACAACTACGTCTGCCAGTTCTTGTGCTTTTACAAAGGTTTCTTTAAGCGTTGCAGGGCAATCAGGAATAATACCTAGGTCAATCGCTTCACAACCAAACGCTTCAATCAGCGGTTTAATGCCGTAGCGGTTGCTGTCGTAGATCTGACCGTCTTCAAGCGGTTGGCCTAATGGCTTGAGCTCATCGCCAGTAGAGAAGAAAGCGACTTTAGGCTTGTGTACCACAGTTACATGGCTCACACCGAGCGAAGCAATCATTGGAATGTCACGAGGTGTTAAACGTTCGCCACGGCTAAGAACGATATCGCCTTGTTTGATGTCGTCACCAGTAGGGCGAATGTTATTGTTTAGCTTGATGTCGTCTTGTTGAATCTCAATGCCAGCGTCAGTTTCAGCCGTGTTTTCTTGCATGATTACGGCGTCACAACCTTCCGGGATCTTTGCGCCAGTCATAATGCGAATACAGGTGTTTGCAGGCCATTCACCTTCAAATGGTTGACCTGCAAAGGACTTGCCCGCTAAAGGCAGCACTTTACCGTTCTCTAGGTCTGCTAAGCGCAGTGCATAGCCGTCCATTGCTGAGTTATTAAAAGGAGGTACGAAAATAGGGGATAGAATATCTTCAGCAAGTACGTAACCCAATGCTTCTGCCAATGGCAGTGATAAGGTCGTTCGAATAGGTTGAATTGGCGATAGCAGCTTATCTAGTGCTTCTTCAATTGGCATCAAGCCCGGAGCGTCGCAACAGCCCATAATTGAAATCCTTTGATCGTTATTATTTTGATTTGGCGGTTGGCAATAGGGATTCAATAGTTATCAAATCATGATGGTTCGCCAACGAAATTCTAGCCACTCTAGCACAGTTTAAGCCCCGTAAATAATGACCTCCCTTAAAATATGGGTGTATTTATTCAAAATTCCGAGTATCCTTGTTTGCCATCCAGAAGGGGTAATAAAAGAGGAAGTTCAATGTCAGGTCTTAGCGAATCAGCGAAGTTGGTTAAAGATGCGCTAGCAAGCCGTGGTTTAGAGACACCAATGAGTCCAAACCAGGTTAGCCGAGAAGAGAAAAAGGAACGAATCGAACACCATATGCGTGAGATTCTCACTCTCCTTGAACTTGATCTTACGGACGATAGTCTGGAAGAAACACCGCAACGTATTGCTAAAATGTACGTGGATGAAATTTTCTCTGGTTTGGATTACGCCAATTTCCCTAAAATTACGGTAATCGAAAACAAGATGGGCGTTCGTGAGATGGTACGAGTAAAAGACATTACCGTGACCAGTACTTGTGAGCACCACTTAGTGACGATTGATGGTAAGACTGCGGTCGCTTATATCCCGCGTGGAAAAATCATTGGTCTTTCAAAGATTAACCGTATTGTTCGATTCTTTGCTCAGCGCCCACAAGTTCAAGAGCGTATGACGCAGCAGATCCTTGTTGCACTGCAAACGCTACTCGAAACTGATGACGTTGCTGTCACCATGGATGCGGTTCACTACTGCGTGAAATCTCGCGGTGTAATGGATGCAACCAGCGAAACGACAACAACAGCTCTAGGCGGTATCTTCAGATCAAACCCAGCAACGCGCCACGAGTTCTTACACGGCCTGCGTTGATTCACTGCATTATTAGATGAATTCAATTTAGCCTCTGTAAATTGATGTTCATTGAAATATATTCTAAGCCTCGCTTTATGCGGGGCTTTTTTACGCCTGTAATGAAGTCAACTGTAATGGCTGAGAATGCTGTTATTCCCTAAAGTGAAGAATGAACGTAATAGGGAATCTGTTGCGGCCAAGCAGAAAAAGCACGCTCTATATCTTAACGTTTGTTGAAAGCATATAGAGCGTAACTAGAATCAGTCGCTGGTGGAGTGCTTAAGAAAGGTTAAACAAACGCTTTAAGTGGTGAACAATACCGGATGGCTTGTTCTCGGCTTGATAGATGCTCAAACCATCGTAAAAACTCGCCATGAACTCTACGCGAATCTCATCATCACTGCTTCTCGATATACGAGACAGTAGCGTAGCGGCTACAGCTGCGTGATCATTGGCTAGGCTGTAATCCATTCCTAGTCGTCCTTGAATGAACAACCACAAATGCGTGACTAGTTTTAACTGTTGAGCGTTAGAGTTTTGAAACTTGTCGCTGTGCTCAGTTCCCACTGTATTATCGAATACATTTTGCATCGCCTCATTCGCTTCTTTATTGCTTTCAAAGCGATAGCTTGCATCGATATGTTCCTTGGTTAGCAAGCCAAGCAACGTCTGACGTGCAGAGTTCTCCGGCTTGTTCTCGCAAGCGTGTTTAAACAAAGCGTGGTTTTCATCAATAAATGACGACAGCTCTTTCTCGTAGCCTGTCGAGAGCGCTTTGACTGAACCTAAACCTGCTTCTTTTAAACACTGGTGAAGCTTGGTTCTAGCTTGTTGTTTAGCTTTGATTTCTTGCTGCGCGTCGGCTTGTTGCTTGGCTTCTTCTAGCTGGCTAGCTGCTGTTTGCGAATTATTCGGGGTTGGACGCTCAGTCATTACTCTGTAGCTCTTCCCACGTTACTTCTGCCGATTGAGTATCGCTGTTAATGAAAGCAGAGTTACCCGTCAGCATGACTGAAAGATCCATCGTACGTTGTGTCATCGCCGCTAGCTGCTCAATACCATCGTTGTCTAGACGAACGATCTGAGCTTTTAGGTAGCCGAATTTACCTTTGTTCTGCTCCCACCAAACGTTTGATTTAGTGTTGAAGCTGAATACGCGTACTGATTTAGATAGGCGAGTTGCCTTCTTAACACGCTCTGGATCGGGTTCGCCCACATCGACCCATTCTAGGATTTGATCGTCTAACGACTTCTGCCATAAATCGGGTTCTTCAATGCTAGACAATCCTTTAGTGAACTCAAGTTCAGGAGATGCATTGATACAGAAAGCCATGATTCTCGCCATCATTCGCTGTTCTGTTTCAGAAGGGTGTTGTGCAACCGTTAGATTGAAAGAGTCGTAATAGTCGCGATTCATATCGGTTAAAGAGATACGAAACTTGTAGATTGTCGGTTTAAGAGCCATTGAGAGGGTGTCTTAGGTAGAAATAGTGAAGGGGAATATTACCTTAAATCTCTGAATAGCGGGTAAAAAAATAGCCAGCAGAGGCTGGCTATTTTTAGAAAGCTTTAAAATACTAAATTAAAGTACTTTGATGCTGTCAGCTTGTGGGCCTTTTTGACCTTGAGATACTACGAACTCAACTTTTTGGCCTTCAGCAAGAGTTTTGAAACCGTCGCCAGTGATAGCAGAGAAGTGTGCGAATACGTCTGGGCCGTTTTCTTGTTGAATGAAGCCGAAGCCTTTAGTTTCGTTGAACCATTTTACTGTACCAGTAACTGTGTTAGACATGATGATATCCTAAAATTAAATTTTTATTTTGAGCCAATTGTGGCACTGATAGCGCGGAAAAGTTTATTGCTATTGCGTACAACACAACGGGGTTACTAGTAATCCAACGAAATGTTTATATACAAAGAACTTTCTTTCTAGCCGGGAACGAGTCTAAATCAAATCAGGGGATAGTCAATCGAATACATAGGGAAAGGTTGCAGAAACTTGGGGGTAGTCAAACTTTGCATTCCTTAAATATCATGGAGTTACAGTTGTATGGTGATTTGTTGTAGTTTTTGTGAAAAAGGTGGTCGAAATTGATGACGAATTTGGAGTAAATGCACTGTTTTAGCGCATTCATTTTCGCAAATTTAAAGCCGCTAACTGGGCGTTGAGCCCACTTTTAACGGCTTATATTTATAAATGTCGTTGTAAGGTAAGTGCCTTTACTTGAACGAGGTCTCGGCTACTTTTTCAAGCGGTACAGGTTGCCATTATCAGTGCTGAAGAAGATGTCTCCGTTTGGTGAAGTTTCGATGTCTCTTATCCTTTCGCCCAAGTCCTCTAAAATGCGTTCTTCCTCGATTGCCTCACCTTGTTCATTGACTGTCACAATATTGATGTGAGTAAGTTTTAGTGCGCCAGCCAGCAGTTTGCCTTTCAGCTCTGGGTACTTATCGCCTTGGTAAACAATCAAGCTCCCCGGAGCGATTGAAGGAACATAGACTTTTTTTGGCGCTTCAATACCATCTTTGGTTTCCGATTCGCCAACGCTGATAGGGCCCCAATACTCTTTTCCGTGTGAGGTGACAGGCCACCCATAGTTGGCACCCGCTTTTATTAGGTTAATTTCATCACCACCGCGAGGGCCGTGTTCAATCGACCAAAGCTTTTGAGTCGGGAAATCGTAATACAGACCTTGTGGATTACGATGGCCAAAGCTCCAAATTTCATTGAGCACTTTGTTGTTATCCGTGAATGGGTTATCGCTTGGTGTGCTTCCATCGGCATTCAGTCGTAATATTGATCCGGCGTGAGTCATGGTGTCTTGGCCGTTGTCTCGATCACCACGGTCGCCGATTGAAAAATACAGGTGGCTATCATCAAAGGTGATACGGCTACCAAAGTGACGTCCGGTGTCCGTTCTAGATTTAGATACAAACACATCTGTCCAATTGGTGACTTCATTATTGCTGTAATTAGCAGAAGCCAGTGTCGTTACGCCTTCACTATCGACGTCTTTACTGTAAGTGACGTAGAACTTTCCGTTTTCAAAAGGGGAGAGTGCGATATCCAATAATCCACCTTGGCCTTTCGCCCATACATTGGGCAGCCTGAACAGTGTGTTTTGATCGCCTGTTTTTAAATCGACATGTTTAATGACGCCTGATTTTTCTGTGACTAACATGGACTTATCGTTGACATAAGCCAGCCCCCAAGGGATCACGAGTCCGTCGGTGATCTTCTCTGCCTGCCAAGCAAAGGCTGACGTTACAGGACCTGAGGCAAGCAGCGCCAAAGCACATGAAAAAATACGGTGATGAGTGTTCATTGAAGTCCCTTGATTATGAGCATCTAGTGTTAGTCTAGCGCTTGTGGCCGATAGGCGGAAAGCCGAGGTTGCTGAAAAGTGACTATTCACATATTTAGTTGAACGCCTATTGTATGATTATACAAGCTCACGTATGTTTACTCTGCCTTTCTCTATTTGATCCTGTCGGAGCATTATGAACAACTCACCAGCAGCATTTTCGCTATTTTCTCAGTTTTTATGTTGTGAGTTAGATACGCACGATTTTTCTTCGAACGGACCTATTAAACGATGAGTCGTGGATTTGATTTTAAATCGATCTTACTTGCGTGCTTGGTCATCAGTATCGGTCAGCTCAGTATGGGACTGGTGTTTCCATCACTACCTTGGATCGCCAAAGACTTCGATGTATCACTAGAGCAAGCCCAGCTATTGGTAAGCGTGTACCTATTAGGTTTTGGGCCTTCCCAGTTTATTTATGGCCCTATTTCCGATGCTCTTGGGCGCAAGAAAGTGCTGCTGAGCGGATTATTAATCGCCATGCTGGGACTATTGATGATCATTTTCTTCAGCCACTCGTTTACCAATATGGTGATGGGGCGATTTCTACAAGGCCTAGGAACCGGCTGTTGCGCTGTACTTGCTCGTGCCTCGACGCGCGATAGATTCAACGGCGCAGACTTGCCTTGGGCTATGTCTTATATTGCGATGGTTGCCTCTATAACACCTTTGATCGCGCCTGTTATCGGTGGGTTTATTAACTTCCACTTTGGCTGGAGTATGGTGTTTATCTCACTACTTGGCTATGTCTCATTGGCTTGGGTGGTATTGGCGTTCAAGTTTAAGGAAACCGTCACTAAGGTTTCGGCTATCCCTTCACCGAAGAAAATGATTTCTCAATACAAAGAGCTACTCACTTCTCGTTATTTTATGAGCTTTGCGAGTATTGGCTGGCTTAACTTTAGCTTGATGATCACCACCGTATCAGTGATGCCATTTATCATGCAAAATCAGATTGGCATGACGTCAGATGAATACGCGATGTGGGCGGTGATTCCTGCATTAGGCATGCTCGGCGGAACAAGCTTATGTAACCGTATTCGCCCTATGCTGGGCAACAAGAAAACTCTGTTATGCACACCTGTATTACATGTGGCTGCGGCGTTGTGGCTTTTCTTTTGTCCACTTGAGCCACTTTATTTAATGCTTGGCCAGTTCTTGATGATTCTTGGCAATGGTATAGCGTTACCTTGTGCTCAGGCGTTGGTGATGTTGCCTTATAAGAAGAACGCTGGCGCGGCTGCTGCGATGTCTGGCGGAGGGCAGATGGTGGTGTCTTCAATGGTGAGCATGGGGCTGGTTCAGTTAGGACTAGGAGAAGCGTGGCATCTATCGCTTGTCATCATGTTGTTCACACTGATTACCCTGTTTAATATTTTACGTGGTTTCAGTAGTCAAGAAGCGAGAGAGTCCCAGCTTAGCTAGTTATTTAATTATTTAGCTAGCTAGTGAGTGAAAAACGAAAAGGCCATTGAAGTTTATGATTTCAATGGCCTTTATTATGCTTAGAGCTTAGAGCTTA
>NZ_JBFRMM010000019.1:15308-37647 GCF_041470465.1 Vibrio sp. 10N.261.55.F4
CTTAGAGCTTAGAGCTTAGACTGAAATGCCCGAACTATTCACAGACGACTGCAACCTTCTCACTTGCTGCAGTATTGGCTGGCGCTGGATGATCGATCAGTCGGATAGGGGACTCATACAGTGCTGACAAAGCCTCTTCATCGAGTAACTTATCCGCGCTGCCTTCGAACGCAATCTGACCTTTTTTCAGGGCGACAATATGCGTCGCGTAACGAAGCGCTAGGTTCAAATCGTGTAAAATAACGATCACCCCAACATCTTCTTTTTTGTTGAGTTCAGACAGTAAGCCCATTAGCTGAAATTGATGATGAACATCCAGTGCAGAAGTCGGTTCATCAAGGATCAATACCGGTGACTGTTGAGCTAGTAACATAGAGACCCACGCTCGTTGACGTTCACCACCAGATAAGTCATCCGCTAATGCTTGTGAGAATTCAGTAACACCGGTTCTTTCCATTGCTTGCTGGATGATCGACTTATCTTCTGAATTCCAACGGCCTAGTGCGCCTCTCCATGGGAAACGCCCTAAACGAACCAGCTCTTCGACAGTTAAGCCAGCAGAAGCGGGGAGTTTTTGCGGTAAATAAGCAATCTGCTTGGCTAAGTCTTTGCTTTTGAATGAAGAGAGGGAAGCGCCGTCTAGTTCCACGCTGCCATGATCTGGTGACATCTGCCCTGAGAGTAAATTAACGAGTGTAGATTTACCCGAACCATTATGGCCAAGAACGACGGTCAGTTCGTTGGTCGGAATCGAGAGGTCTTCGATTGAGAGAATCGTTCGTTCATCACGAACAATTTTGATGTTTGAAAGCTGAAACATGTCAGTCCTGTGCCTAGACCAATAAAGCGCTTCAGTGAAATTAAACGAGCTTTATTGGCTTTTAAAAATAGAGGGTGTTATTGAGCTGTTTTTTTGTTGTCGGGATGTCTTGGGCAATCGTCGCAATACTTTCTAGAGTCGCACTTATAAACTAAGCAGCAGCTGATTCTGATCAGTTTTAGCATCCCCGAATCAGCGTCTATTTTAAGGCTGTTTAAATGATTTTCAGGTAACTGGCATGCTTCTAACCAAAGCTTAGCTTGTTCAGTGATATAATCGTTGGTTAGGCTCGGTTCGTGCTGCTGTAGTTTTATCAAGCTGCCTAATAATAGATCAGCAAGTAGATGATTGGTAAACCCCGGACGAATACGTGTCCACTCACTAATCTGGCTACGATAAAACTCTGTGAGTGCAAGAATAGCTTCGCCTGCTTGTGGAATCAGTTCTTCTGGTGAACCGTGTTGATGATCACCATTAAAGAAACGGTAGCCTGTGACAAATTCTTTGTACCTAAACTGGCCGATGTTCTTAATATCAGGCAGTGAGTGAAGGCCGTAGATAGATATAAAGGTCACGTAGATTGGTTGCCAGCAAACTAGATCCCACGTTCGGGTTAACCAATAGGCTTTGCCTGCTTCAGGGTGGCTCTGCGCAAGGCCATCGTAAACTCGTTTGATTTCTTTATGGCTATCATCATTCGTTATTGCAATGCTCTTGCTATGCAGAACACCAAAGCTTCCACTTAAATAAGGTGTCACTTGTTTTGAGTGAGCGAAGATTTTCTGATGTAGAGACGGGGCTCTCCGACGAGTGATAATATTGTGCAGCTGGGAAAGCATCATAAACCATTAAATGAGAATCAGTAGCGTTATCATAACGGACATAATCGAGGATAACCATACAAAATGGAGCATCTACTCGGTGCCTCTATCTTTTGGTCATTTTATAGAACACACATGAGCGCTTCTTTTTTTGAGTGATAAAAGCCGTTTTAAATGATAAAAGTATTGGTGAATCGAATATGTCGCTGTCAACTATAGAGAATATGAAAGCTTAAATATGAACACACCTGCATTTGGTCGTATCAGTCGCGTTTTAACCTATATCCATTCGAACCTTAGCTCCTCGCTATCGTTAGAAGATATTGCGACACAAAGCTGTTGGTCTCGTTGGCAGCTTCAGAGAGTGTTTCAAGCCGAAACAGGGCTTACTGTGGCTAACTATGTGAGAGAGCTAAAGTTAAGCCAAGCTGCAGAACACTTGCTTGATGGAAAAGAGCGCGTGATAGATATTGCTCTTGGGCTCGGGTTCAATTCAGAAATAAGCTTTAGCCGCTCGTTTAAGCAGATGTTTGGGTCTAGCCCAAGTCAGTATAGAAAAGCAGGCAAAAGAGTCGGACTAAGAAAGCCGATACAAGTATCTGAAACGGCGAGTACTTCTGAAAAGGGGGCGTTAAGCTTTGTGGAAGTGCGCATTGATGAAAGAGAATCTTTCCTAGTGAAAGGTATGACATCAGAAATCAGTGGTTTGTTTTCACTCACGCAAGACTTCGCTCAGAAAGTCCCTCAGCTATGGTCACGTTTAGAAGGTGAAGTTGAGATCCCTGACGACAACGTGCTCCAGTTCATTGGCGTGGTTGACCTGACTCAGTCTTGCTTTGACGGGACGAATATTCACTATTGGGCAGGGGTAGAACTTCAGGAAGGAATTTCAATCCCGCAATTACCGAGTATTATCTCTGAAAGATTAGAGGTACTGACGGTTCCTAAGCAAACTTATGCTGTAGTGAAGCACTGTGGTCCAATTGAGAATTTACGACACACCTTGAGTTGGTTTGTGCTGAATTGGATGCCAAGTTCAGGTTATCGTGGCGTCGATGGATATGAGCTTGAAGTGTACCCGTTTGCCTATCAAGCACATGCCTCTGACGCTGAAATGGAGTACTGGGTTCCTATTATTAAATCGTAGTCATATTCCCGCTCACTCTCTTCTAGCAAAGCCTTCCTATTGATAGGGTCAATTGTCTTTTTAATCACCAATTGACCGTTTTCTACTAAAAATAGGTCAAGTTCTTTTTGAATTTGCACCAAATTGTTAATTATCCCACCTCTAGATACATACAATGCAAATGAGATTTATTATTATTTATATTAAGCATTGGTACCGAGGGAATTATGACCACTCACACTCGTTTTAAGTATTCATCATTGGCAGTCGCGTTGCTGACTGCGTTTTCAGCGCAAGCATTCGCGGAAGATACCGCTACTTCGGCAGATTCGAATGTAGAAACTATTACAGTTATGGGTAAAGCGTATCGTAATACAGCCACAAAATCGGCACTTGAGCCAGAAGAAACACCTCAAGGTATTACCGTCATTGATGAAGAACAGTTAGATCAACGAGGTGTAAAGTCTCTTAACCAAGCGCTTAGATACGCGCCGGGTGTTGTGACTGAGCAAAAGGGCGCATCAGTAACCATGTACGATACGTTCTCGATTCGTGGGTTTAGTAACAATCAGAGTTACTACGATGGCTTGATTCTGCCGTTCCTGACTGGATGGAACCTGCAACCTCAGATCGACCCTATTGCGATTCAGCAAGTTGAAGTGTTTAAAGGCCCTACGTCTGTGTTATATGGATCGATGCCGCCGGGTGGTATGGTCAACATGATCGCGAAGGCACCGCAAGAAGACGGGTCGACAAAAGTGGGTGTATCTACAGGCTCAAGAAACTTGATGGAAGCGTCAATTGATACTTCAGGTCAGTTAGGTGACAGTGACTTTTCATATCGTTTAGTTGCACTCGCTCGTAAACAAGACAGCCAAGTTGATAACGCTGAAGAAGAGCGTTATGTGATTGCTCCATCGCTAGATTGGCAGGTATCTGATAGAACACTTATTAACTTCAATCTTTACTATCAGAATGACCCGTCAATGGGTACTAATTCTGCAATGCCGCTTGAAGTGCTGAAGGCAAGTGATCCATCTGTGTCCATGGGCGACAAGAACTGGAGTACCTTTGAACGTGAAGTCTTGATGTTAGGTTACAAAATTAACCACCAAATCAATGACAACTGGACTTTCCTTCAGAACGCTCGTTATTCCGATGCGTCGCTATATCAAGAAAACACCTACCATCGTGGTACGAATTTTAACGCCGCAACTGGTAGCTTAATTCGAAATGTGTATAGCACGGATGAAGACTCTCAAAGCTTTGTTATCGATAACCAAGTTTCAGGCCGCGTCGAAATTAGTGGCTTAGAGCACAATTTACTATTCGGTGTCGACTACCTAAAGCTAACAGGTGACTCTTTGTACAAAGAGTTTGATGCAAACAGTAGTTTCGGTGATTTCAACGCATACAATCCAAATAACGACCTTTTGGATAAAAGTCAGCTTCAAGAGAATTACCGTGAATCCCACGACATTACTACCGAGCAGTTAGGATTATATTTCCAAGATCAAGTTCGCTACGACGCGCTGGTTTTACTTGCTGGTGGACGTTACGACATGTTCAAAGCGAGTGACGAAAAAACGAGCATTTATCCAACAAGCGATGGCACAGAAAAAGCGGATCACAATCAGTTCTCTTACCGCGTAGGTGCTTTGTATGAGTTAGATAATGGCATCTCTCCATTTGTAAGTTACGCGACGAGTTTTGAACCAGCTGCTGGTACCGATATTAACGGTAACTCGTTGAAACCTCAGCTGGGTGAGCAAGTCGAATTCGGTGTGAAATACCTGTCTGCTGATATGGCACAGCAACTTACAGCATCATACTTTTACATTACTAAGAAAGATTCAATTGCTGCCGATCCATCGGATCCAACGTATCGCTCTAAGATTCAGTTAGGTGAAGTGCGCTCTCAAGGTATGGAAGTTGAAGGCCGATGGTTTGTAACGGAAGATTGGGATGTGAACGCGAGCTATACATACGTCGATATGGAAGTAACGGAAGATGCAAACCCGGATCTAGAAGGAACGACACCAATTTACGTACCGACACACGCCGCTAATCTATGGAGCAATTACTATGTCTATGGTGGTGCTTTATCGGGAACTCGCTTCAGTGCAGGTGCTCGTTACATGGGTGACATGGAGATGGATGCAACCAATACTCAAGGGAAAGTGCCTTCTTACACGGTTGTTGATATCTCTGTGGGTTATGACCTAGGGGAAGCAAGTGAAACTCTGTCAGGTGCAACGGCTAACTTGCTCGTTAATAACCTGTTTAATGAAGAGTACTACACCTGCTACGACCAATCGAACTGTTGGTTCGGTGCTGAGCAGTCTGTAGAGCTCAGCGTGAACTACGAGTTCTAATTCATTTGAATACATAAATCTAAGCAGCCTGTGTAGGCTGCTTTTGTCGTTAAATAAACACTTAAAAAGTGACAGTGATTATATGAAAGCCAACTATTTTACTTCTCGTTTTCCTAAAGTGAGTTCGTTCATTGTCTCATTGAGCTTGTTGTTATCAGCTCAAGCGATGGCCAATTTTCAAGTTGAAGACAGTGAGGGTGTTAAAACCCTTGAAGCTCAGCCTGTTAGAGTGGCTGCGCTGAACTGGGACATAGCCGAACAAGTGATTGAACTCGGTGTAACACCAGTGGCAGTGCCTGATATCGCTGGCTATACAGATTGGGTTGTTCAACCTGCGATTCCAGAAGGCGTGGCAGATATTGGCACTCGAACTGAGCCTAATTTCTCTGCTTTGAAGAAGCTAAACCCTGATGTGATTCTTATCGCTTCTCCTCAGAAAGATCTTCAGGAACGACTTTCTGAAATTGCGCCCGTGCTTTACTACCAAACGTACAGTGACCAGCACAGCAATGCAGCGGCTGCTATCGAGAACTTCAAGAAGATCGGACAGTTGCTTGGTAAAGAAGAACAAGCGAACCAAAAGCTGGCCGCAATGGATGAGCGTATCGCTGTCCTTAAGGCTGAACTGGATAAAGCGTATCCGGGCGACAAACCGAAAGTGACCTCTTTCCGTTTTGCGAGCACCACATCGGTGTTCATTTACGGCGATAACTCTATTCCACAATACGCACTTGAACAGCTAGGCTTTGACAATGCGATGGATCTTCCTGCAAGTCAGTGGGGCATCAGTCAAAAACGCATGACCGAGCTTAAGAACGTGAAGAACGGTATTGCGCTTTACTTTGAACCTTTCCCATATCAACACAAGCTAGACCGTTCTCCGGTTTGGAAGAGCATGCCTTTCGTTCGCAATGGTCAATTTAGCCCGGTCGCGGCTAGTTGGAGTTACGGCGGTGCAATGTCGATTTTGTATAACGCAGAAGCCATGGCGCAATCGCTGCTGACGTTAGCGGAGCAGTAATGAAATCCAGTGGTTTTATGATGTGGGCTGCGCTGCTTTGTGCTGCTCTTGTTCATTTATGGTTAGGGCAGTCGGAATTTGGCCCTATTGGAGAGTTGCTTCAGCAAGTCTCACAGATCAGTGACATCGCGACATTCAACTCAATGGTTGATGATTCATTTGAGTTGATGGCGTTAGCCTATGTCAACTTACCTCGCTTAGTGATGGCGATTTTGGTTGGTGGAACACTTGGCACCATCGGTAGCTTGTTTCAACAATTGACGCAGAATCGCATGATGTCTCCACTGACACTCGGTACATCATCGGGTGCATGGCTTGGTTTGGTTATTCTGAATGTGGTCGCGCCGATGTTGGTCGCTCAGTATTCAGTTTGGTTTGCACTAGTCGGTGCGCTGCTTGCGATGGGGCTGATTGTTTCGATTGTCGGAATCAAAAACATGAGCGGCTTGCCAATTGTATTGGCGGGTATGGCGGTCAACTTGTTGTTAGGGGCATTTGCGACGGCGATTATTCTGCTCAACGATCAGTACGCACAAAATCTGTTTGTGTGGGGAGCGGGCGACCTAGGACAGAATGGTTGGGAACAAGTGCTTTGGTTGATGCCTAAGCTGTTGCCGATTTTTGCGATATTCTTCTTAGCTCCGCGAGTTCTGACTTTGCTTTCAATCGGCACTGAAGGGGCATCAGCGCGCGGGCTTAATATTGGCACTACATTCTTTGTGCTAATGGCAATTGGCGTTTGGTTGGTCTCAGTGTCGATTACTTCGGTGGGCGTGATCAGCTTTATCGGCTTGATTGCTCCGAACATCGCTAGGCATCTCGGTTTTCTAAAGGCCAAACCTGAACTCATCGCAAGCTGCGTATTAGGTGCGCTATTACTTTGTGTCACTGACAGCTTGGCGATCTTCTTGGCGCAGTGGTCTTTGGACATGATTCCAACAGGAACGGCAACTGCAGTGATTGGTGCTCCTGCGTTGATCATTATTGCGAGAAAGCAAATGTCTGCTCAAGATCAGTTGTTTTTCTCAATGCCTAAAGGTCCGAAGTCTATTTCATCTTTGGCTTACTTCTTGTTGGGTTCGATGATCTTCGGGTTGTTGGCGTTGAGTGCATTGTCACAGCCTTCTTCTGATATGGGCTACTTTGTTATCCCAGACGCATTTGAATGGTCTATTCGTTGGCCGAGAATGTTAACCGCGATATTCGCTGGTGGTGGCTTAGCGGTGGCGGGTGTGATTTTACAAAGGTTGGTCTACAATCCGCTCGCAAGCCCAGACATTCTTGGTGTGTCGGCGGGTGCGGTTCTGGCGTTGATTTTCAGCAGCTTGTTTATGGGATATTCGATTCACTCATTGAGCCCTTGGATTGCTTTCTTAGGCAGTGCGATTGCACTGTGTTTATTGCTATTCCTTGGCAAGAAGCATCAGTTTGCACCTTCGATCTTGATTCTCACAGGTATTTCATTAACCGCCGTTTTGGAAGCTTTGGTGCAATTCTCTTTAACGCGAGTGGGTGAGGGGAAATACACTTTATTGGCTTGGTTAGCAGGGTCTACCTATCGTGTTGAACCTGATTCAGCAATGATTATGGCCATAGTGATAACGGCTTGTATTGGTGTGGCTCTGCTGTTGAGTCGTTGGGTGACCTTAATTGCGACTGGACGACAGTTCGCGAGTGCCAGAGGGTTGAATATCAATATCGCATACGTGGCACTGTTGTGTATTGTTGCGATCTTATGCTCGGTCGTGACAACAACCATGGGGCCTGTCGCGTTTGTCGGCTTGTTAGCTCCGCATATCGCTGCAATGGTGGGGGCTCGTTTGGTTCGAGAGCAGATCATCTTGTCGTTTTTAATTGGTGCTGCACTCATGCTATTTGCAGACTGGTTAGGGCAAGTGGTGGTATTCCCAGCTCAACTCGCTGCAGGGACGTTAGTTTCCATTATTGGTGGTAGCTACTTCATCTTCTTGTTATTGAAATCTCGAAGAACATAGGTTCTCCCAAAACTGAGAGTCCTTGATTATCAAAGCTATTGGTAATAAAAGATACGAATGAAAAGCAGTGAATGGAGCGATCCATCACTGCTTTTTTTATTGATGTCGTTTGTGTAATGGGGCGGTGTTAAGCAACACAGGTCTCGCTTCTTAATGTGCAAGTTTGGCATATGTTAATAAAATGTATAACCTAAAGGTCTGACCACTTATAAGGTAGCCACCATGCCAAACCTCGATCGTATTACTTGTTCTATCGATGAAAACCAAATTGCGACGGTTGTGTTGAATCGACCCGATAAGCTCAATGCTATTGATATGGCGATGTTTGAAGCCGTTAATGACATGATAAGTGAGCTCAAGAAGAACAGAGATATTCGAGCTGTTATTGTTAAGGGCAGTGGTTCCGATTTTTGTTCTGGTTTAGATGTTAAATCGTTATTGAACAGTAAAGTAGGGGCGATGAAGCTCTTGTTCAAATGGTTACCGACATTACCCAATGCTGCGCAGCGCTTTTCGCTTGGTTGGCGAGAGATCCCATGTCCTGTTATTTTTGCGATTCATGGTCGTTGTTGGGGAGGAGGCCTTCAATTAGCCAGTGGTGGTGATTTTAGGATGGCCAGTCCAGACGCGACTTTCTCGATATTGGAAGCCAAATGGGGTTTGATTCCTGACATGGGAGGCGCCATCGCATTTCGAGAGTTAATGCGTAAAGATCACACCTTAGAAATGGCGATGACCGCTAAAGAGATCGACTGTGAAACAGCGAAAGACTATGGGCTGGTAACCAAGATTGCCGAAGATCCTTACGCTGAAGCTTATGCGTTGGCACTTGAGTGTGCGAATCGGTCGCCAGATGTCGTCGCTGCTAATAAGAAACTCTACAACAAGACTTGGTGGTCAAGCCCTGGCATGGCAGTGTTCTACGAGACTTGGTATCAGATAAAGGTAGGGTTAGGCAAGAATAGAGCAATCGCTGCTCAACGTGAAATTCATCGAGACAAGCCACGTCCATACGTCGCGAGAAAGTTCAAATAGCGTTTGTACAGGAATAACGGATATTCCATTTGTTTATGGGGCTTTGCGGTAACCTTAGAGCAATTTAATGTCTAAGGCTAAATGAGCAATCTGATGAACAAAACTTTTATTTACTCGCTAGCTGCCACCGCAATTTTTACAAGCTTAAATGCTTTCGCAAGTGGTTTGTTTTTACAAGAAGCTGTCGTCGCCAATGCTGGTACTACCGGCGCTGGTGACGGTGTTTACACTCGTTCGGCTGCGGCGATGTGGACCAACCCAGCCACTATGTCTCATATGGGCGAAAGCAAAACCACGATCAATACCATGGCGTTTGATCTTGAGATGCAATATCAAGACAACGGCGACAAGCAAGATGGTAAAGCTCATTCAGTCATGCCTTCATTTGGCGCCTTCCACGCGCATCAAGTCACAGACAAATTACACCTTGGTATCGCGCTTGGCGCTGTTGGTGGTTCTAGCCTTGATTACGGCAGTGATTGGGCGGGTGCTGCACTTCTAGAAGATATCACGCTCACTGCAATGCAAGTAAACCCATCACTGAGTTATAAACTGAATGACCAGTGGTCGGTGGGCGCGGGTGTTCAATTCAGTTGGGCTGCGTTTCAACAAACGACATCAATGCTTACTGCTAAACAAGATACTGACTGGGCATACGGTTATAACCTTGGCGTAATGTACACACCGACAGACAAACTCAAATTAGGTGCGAGCTACCGTTCTAAACTCGAGCATGAATTCAACAATGACGTAAACGGTAAGCTAGGTGCTGACGCTTTGAATTCGTTATCGACAGATATTGCTTTACCTGAAATTATCGATGTCAGTGCGAGCTATGCATTGAACTCTCAACTTGACCTGCTTGCCAGCATTCAATTCCACCGTTGGAGTGAGTGGGATGAGACCGTTTTAGATTTTGGAGTGACGGCCAAAGATGGAATCCCAATCAAACGTGATTGGGATGACGTTTGGAAGTTTGCAGTTGGTGCTGACTACCAATTGAATTCAGATTGGCGTTTAAAAGCCGGCTTCTCTTATGAGACCTCACCACAAGATGATCCGTCAATGCAATGGGTTGACCTTCCTGTAGGCGAACAGTATCGCTACTCGGTAGGTGCTTCAACGTATTGGGATGATATCTTGATCGATGTGTTCTACGAATACGCTGATTTAGGATCAGTTGACATGAATCGTAATCTAGCCAATACACCGATTACATTGGTTAACGGTTCTTTCGACGGCCGTATCCACTTTGTTGGGGTTAGTGCGACCTTCTGATGACATTACGTAATCTATTACTTGTTGCTACGGCAACGTTCGGATCGATGGGTGCTTTTTCTGAAGAGAAGCACCCTGACGATCCGACTAAAATCGTGACCAAAGCGGGCGTTGCTTATAACGAAGATTTGCAGTTCTCTGGGTCTATTGGGCTTGATGAAGCGCGAATGATCAACGCTCGTGTCAATGCAGATGGCGAAGAGTGGCGATTAGGCGGTTCATGGTTGTTGCCTATGGGTATCGTGAACTTCAACTTTAGCCGTTCTGAATATGACAACGATGCTTATAAGAACAACTACAGTATCGGTACGTTTATACCACTGAGCTATTTCGATATTGAGCCGTTCGGTTGGCAAATCTTCCCTATGGCTGGTTACAGCTATAATGACGGCGAAGTAGCTGTTTTCGATGACGATAATGTTGGCTCCGACTATGTATTGATGCCGAGCTCAACACACGGTGGCTACATTGGTGCGTTTGGCTTAAAAACGATTACGGATGAATGGTCTATCATGGGCTTCGGTGGTGGTTCAATGGGCTCTGATGATTATTCAGGGTATTGGGCAGGCGTCGGTGCTAGCTACAAGTTGAGTGATGCTCAATCATTCAACTTCTTCACTATTTTTGCTGAGGACGATTTCGGTGAAAATAACAGTGTTGGTGCGTCTTACACCTATGAGTTCAAATAACTGTTAGCAGGCAGAAATTCGCAGGTGGACACCTCTCGTAAGAACCATTGACTTAGTCCAGATTAAATTGAACAAAGTCGCTTATTAAAACTTAGCGACTTTCTTTTGTTACCATTTCTCCAATCTTTTTTATCTCTTTTTGATGCTTTCTATATCTTTCTCACATGAGAGTGCCGCTCTCTTAATCTAGATTAAGTTTTCGCTGCCTTATTCTCTGTAGTATCCGCCTGAATCAGTGCCCATGCTTAATGGGTAACTTGCGTAACACGATTTTGAGAGGAAGACACTTGAGCACTTTGTTTACAGAAACCCACATTGGCAAGATGACACTAAAGAATCGCTTCATGAGAAGTGCAACGTGGGAAAATATGGCCACCGAAGATGGGCATATGACAGATAAACTGTACGCTATCTATGAAGAGTTGGCTCAAGGTGAAGTCGGCCTGATCGTGACGGGCTACGCGAACATTGTTGAAGAAGAAAAGCCGAATGCAGGCATGATGGGTATGTATAACGACTCATTCATTGAAGAGTATCAAAAGCTGACTCAACTGGTGCACGACAACGACTCTAAAATCGTGATGCAGTTGGCTTATGGTGGCACCAAAACCACGCATGACCTTGGCGAGCGAGTAATCTACGCACCAAGTGAGGTTCCAGAAAAAGGAACTCAAACTCTAGGCAAAGCGATGACCAAAGACGAGATCGACTACATTGTTGATGCGTTTGCTCAAGCGTCTTTGAGAGCACAGAAGTCAGGCTTTGATGGCGTTGAAATTCATGCCGCTCACACTTACCTGATTAACCAATTTCTAAGCCCTTATTACAACCAACGTGAAGATGAATACGGCGGTAGCTTAGAAAACCGCATGAGATTTTTGTTAGAGATCTATACCGCGACACGTAAGCTGGTGGGTGATGATTTCCCTATCTTGGTTAAGCTCACGGCATCCGAGTTTTTTGAAGGTGGCGTCACCTTTGAGGAAACACGTATTGTCTGTAAAAAGCTTGAACAAGTGGGTGTGGATGGCATTGTCGTGTCAGGCAATATTCATGGCAAAGCAGACACTATGATTGGCGAGTCGCACGATGGTTTTACCATTCAAGCTGAAGGCTACTTCCATGAGTATGGTCACGCGATTAGCCAAGACGTTAATATCCCAGTGATCACGGTTGGTGGTCTAACGGATTTTGATGCTATCGAAGCGATTGCAAACAACACGGGCATTGAGTACTTCGCGCTTTCAAGACCGCTGCTTTCTGAACCCCATTTAGTGAAGCGTTGGAAGGAAGGGGATAGAAGCCCTGTTGAATGCGAACGATGCTCTAAGTGTCGTACTAAGCGCGGTAACTTCTGCGTGGTGAATAAAGACAGAAAAGTACAGCTTGCACGCATGTAGTCGCTGAGCCCAGCTCCAAGCGAGCTCCGAAGTTTATAGCTGAGTCTAAGTTTGAGCCTGTGTAATCGCGCAGGCTCTTGTTCATTCCGTATTCCACGAAACGAAATTTGAAACCTTATTAATCACATCTTCCTGTCAAATTGGCGCGACTAAACAGTTACACTACGCCTGTAAATTATCCAACCAAGTTATCGATAAAAACTGAGCAAACTTTGAAACTACTTCCTCTTCTTAAGCAACCTCGAATCCACTGACGTCTCTTTAGTTTTAGCGATATTGCTATGATTTAAGCGTGATACTCACTATTCATCCCAGTGAACCCTGTATTTATAGGGCGTTAGTTTGTACACCTTGGATTTGCATCGTCGAACATTTTGATAGTTAACGAATAAAACTTAATAGATCATTCAGAGGTAAAAATGCAAAAGAAGCATTGGTCCAAATTCGAGTTGCTGCATGAAGTCGTAACCAACCCCAATATTCACGTAAAAGGTCAACACAGTTATTACAGCGATTGCTGGGATAATGGGTTCGAGCAATCTGTCGTCCGTTATTTACATGGCGACGAAGTCAGCCGCCAGTGGGAGCCTCGATGGGAAATCGACGAACTCCATATCGGCGATTATGTCTGCATTGGCGCAGAGGTTGTGATTTTAATGGGTGGCAACCATACCCACAGAGTTGATTGGTTTTCGCTGTATCCATTTATGGATGTAATCGACGATGCCTACATTGGCAAAGGTGACACTCACATTGAAGATGGGGTGTGGTTAGGCATGCGAGCGATGGTGATGCCCGGTGTGACGATTGGCGAAGGCGCTGTGGTTGCAGCGAATAGTGTGGTGACTAAAGACGTCGCTCCATACAGCATTGTCGGTGGTTCTCCAGCTAAAGTCGTCAAATACCGCTTTGATGAGTCCGTTATTGATGAACTCATGTTATTCAAAATATACGAGTGGCCCTCAGATAAATTTGAAGCGCTGAAACCGTATTTATGTAACTCACACTTTTCAAAGTTAAAGCAGGCGATAACGGATTACGACAATTGTTTGTAAGGAGCACTTGTAACGAGCGTTTGTAAGGTACAGGTATAGCCACAGATTTGTATAGAAAGATCTGTGTCATATTTATATTGAAAAACACGTTAAATCAGTCCGTTACCTTGCAATACTCAACATGGTGTACCAATCTTATTTCATAAGCATGGATAAGGATTGTGTATGCCCGCAAGTTCAATGAAAAACAAAGGGGTGGTGGGGAAAGTCCTACTGCCTTCTTTACTCATAAATCTTCTCTCTCTCGCCGTTCCGTTAACGGTTTTGCAAATTTACGATCGTATTTTACCTAACCAAAGTTACGGTACTGCCACTTTGTTGTTGGCGGGTGCAGCGTTGGCTGTTGCCATGGAAGCATTGATCCGGTTTGTGCGTACTTGGCTTTTGTCAGCCGCGGCCAGCAATACCGAGAAAGCGACCTATCAAACCTTGGTTGAAAGAGTAACAAAGGCTTCATCAGGCCATCTTCGCCACATTGGTGTTGGTGGCGTGGAAGAGGGGCTGGGCTCAGTATCAAAAGTCAAAGATTGGTATTCCGGTGGTGTGATTGCAGGCTTTATTGATTTGCCTTTTGCATTGATCTTCTTGGGCTTGGTGGCTTACATCGGCGGTGAGCTGGTGGCGATACCTTTGGCAGTTTGGCTGATTACTCTCGGAATCGTTTGGTTATCTTCTATTCGCGTTAAAAGCTTAAGTGAAGAAGCTTCCCAAGATGAGCAGGAGCGAAAAGCGTTCTTGATTTTACTGAGCCAAACCATTCAGGGAATCAAACGCCAGGCTGTTGAGTCTCGAATCTTCAATCAGTTTAAATCCCTCAATAATGTTCGCTCTCAGTCTAAAGCGAGAGAAGAAGAACAGAATGCCTTCGCCCAAGAATGTATTCAGCTTGCTGCATTAGCCACGTCAGTTTTACTTGTGATTACGGGGAGCTTGTGGGTGTTGGATGGCCAGTTAACCACTGGTGGATTGGCGGCATGTTCTATCTTATCGGGCAGAGCCGTCGCACCTTTAAGTGCTTTGGTGGGAGTTCGAATTAAGCTTAATTCAATACACAGTGCTAATCAGGCAATAGAAAAATTGAGTGACTTATCACTATCGGATTCTTCAGATTCTGAGCAAGCCGAGAACCACTTATCTGACTTTGAGACGTTGGAAATTCAGCAAGCGACCGTTGAAAGATACGGTGAACTCTCTCATGCAGATATCACCTTGAATAAAGGTGAGTTGGTATTGTTAGAGAGTGAAGATCGCCACACCAACAGTCATTTATTGTCGTCGATTGCAGGTATTGATGATCTAAAAGCGGGTGAGTGCTTCATTAACGGAGCTGCAGTTTCAATCGCATCCGTAACCAATATTGCTGCCTACTGTGGCGTTAAAGGACAACTGGTGTCGGGGACCATTCTTGACAACTTGTGTGGCTTTGACCCTGAGAAAACGCAAAGCGCCAGTGACTATGCAAAGCGTTTGGGTTTAACCAAAGAGATTACTCGATTACCCGATGGACTAGAGACACAAATTGGCCATACGAGTGCTTCTTTGTTGAGTATGGGTAACGTGAAAATGCTCAATATCGCGGCTCAATTGGCAAGTGATAAACCCATAATCATGTTGGAAAGGCCGGATTCTTCACTTGATTTAGACGCCCTTGGGAATCTAGCTAAGGTGTTGGAAGAAGAAGTAACGGCAGGGCGCACGATACTGATGGTGAGCTACCATTCGAAGCTTCGCGAATTTGCTAATCGAATCATTACAGTGGAAAGTCGAGCTATTACGGTCGACAGCGAGAGCAATCAGGAGGCCGTCGTATGAATCGTTTAGATATTGGTAACCCTTCAGGTACGAACAACCGTGCAGATACCAGCGGTCGACAAGAGGTGATGAACCATTTAGAAACCGAGAGCCTTTCCGTTCTTAAGCAGTTGGAAGTTAATGCTAATATCCAGTTGTTCGCACATCAATGGGTCGATGAAAATGGCATTGAATCAATCGACGATATGTTTGCCTTGTTCGACAGGCTTGCACTGCCTTATCGCTTGGTTGCCAACCTAGATGAAGTTGGTGAACATAAATTGGTCTTACTGGTACTTGGTGAACATGAGCTGGTCTCTGGTCATTTAGAATCCAAGCAATTTGTTGCCTTTAATGCCAATGACGACATCACCGATGTCCCTCAGTTTTGTATTGTTATCGAAGGGCCACCATTAGAGAAGGCCTCTCCTGATTGGGTTGGCGAAAGGTTACATGCGTTTCGTCCCATCATTCCTAAATTGTTATTGGTCAGCTTTATCACTAACTTATTTGCGCTTGCCGTTCCTTTCATCACGATGTCGATTTATGACCATGTGATTGGCGGTGATGCAGGGCATGAGCTGCAAGGTATCGCCATTGGCGCGGCGTTGTTGTTTGTGATGATGGGTTGGTTGAGAACATTACGTAGCCGAGTGTTTGCTTCAGTTTCCAACCGAGTAAGTCGTGAGATTTCTCAATCCCTCGTGCAGCGTCTGCTTCGTAATAGCTATGCTCAAAATCAGCAAACAGCTTCTTCTAGTCAGCAAAACCAAGTGATGCTGTCAGAGCGTATTTCAGGTGTGCTATCGGGGCCATTAGGAAATGCGCTGTTTGATCTGCCATTCATTCTTATTTTTGTACTTGCGATAGGTGTTTTAGGCGGGTGGTTGGTACTGGTTCCAGTCGTCTCTTTAATCCTTTATTACTTGCTAGCAAAACGCTCGATACGCTCTAGCAGCAAGCGCTCTATGCAATCGACAGTGGCAGGTACGAATCGTCAAAACATGACCAATGAACTGTCATCCAAGCTTGCCTTTATTCGCAGTGCTGGATTCTCAGAGCACTGGATTCAACGTTTCAAAAAAGCCAATCTTCTTGCTTCAACAGTGACCTTTAATCAATCGGTTCTCCAGAGTCGGTACACCTCGATTTACTATTTCATTGGTGTGGGCTCGACACTCGCCGTGATGGGGTTAGGCATAGGACTTATTTTTGAACAAGTGATGACCCCTGGTGGTTTGATTGCTTCAATGATGTTGATATCTAAGGTGACGGGTCCAGCTCAGGTGTTGGCAAACAGTGCGATGCGTTTTAATAGCTTTAATCAATCCAAGCTGCAAGTGAACCGTATTTTGTCTCAGCCGTCTGAGCGTGAATTCAGTTACCAGCATCACCCGTTACCTGTGGTAGCGCCTAACTTGAAATTAGAGCAAGTGACACTGCGCTATCCCAAACAGAGTCGCCCGGCCTTGAATGGTGTGAGTTTTGATATTGAAGCCGGTGAAATTGTCGCGATTACCGGCCCTTCTGGGAGCGGTAAATCAACATTAATTGAAGTGCTGTCTGGCTTGCAGCCTATCCAAAACGGCATGGTCGAGCTTGAAGGCGTTAACCTCGTTCAATACGATCCGCAGCTTTATCGCCACTGGTGTTTCATTCGAGCCGCATATCCTGATTTGCTCACGCTGAGTATTCGAGAGTGGCTAAACGACGGTCACAAAGTCGAAGATCAGAAAATGATCTCTGCAATTGAAATGGTCGGTGGAAAGCGTTGGTTCGAGACATTATCAGGTGGGCTCGATACTTCCATCAGCAGTATTCAGCCGGACAGCCTTTTTGACATGTTGTCTGGCAGCGTCGCGCAGATCCTCATTGACGCGAAAGCGCTGGTTTATGACTACCCAATGTTCTTAATGGATAATCCTGTGCCTGATGCTCACCCAAATGCTAAACGTATGTTTGGTGAGTTTGTGCAATCGAAAAAAGGAAAAGCAACGGTGATTTACACGTCCCACGATCCGGATTTAATCAAGCTTGCCGATAAAGTGGTGGTATTAAATGAAGGTGCAGTGGTTTATGCCGGTCCATTAGAGCCGGAGCAGTCTTCGAAGCAGGAACAGCCTTCAGAGCCTCAAGCTTCTCAAGAACCGCAGTTATCTGAGCAACCGTTATCTCAAGAGCTACAGCCGTCAACTCAAGAGGCGTCTGCTCAACAAAATGCAGCCCAACAAGAACAATCAGAGTCTAAGCAAGGAGTCGCTAATGACTAAACAATCTATCGAGAAGGGCAAGCGCTACGGTGAGCTTGTTGAATCACAAAATACGGCTCGTACATTAGCGCTGGCCACATGGTCGGTTGCCTTATGTGTTATTGCTTTTGCCACTTGGTCTGTAGTCACTCAAGTTGATGAAATCGCCAAAGCCAAAGGTGCTGTGATTCCGGAAGGCGAGAAGCAAGTATTACAAAGTGCGATTGGCGGTAAGTTAAAGCAAATTCTTGTTAAAGAAGGCCAGTTGGTAGAGAAAGGCCAGCCGCTTGTTGAGTTTGATGCCACTTTCCAGCGTACCGCCCTTGAAGAGCTAAAGTCCCAACAAGTGACGCTTCTAGCCAGTGTGGAACGTATGAATGCGTTGCTTGAGCAACGTGAGCCTAACCTTGCTGAGTTTGAGGTCGATTACCCAGAGATCGTCAGCCAGCAAAAAGCGCAGCTGAACGCGCAAAAAGCCCTCTACTTCCAAAAGCGTGTGGTGCTTGAGAAAGAGAGCGAGCAAATTGCAGAGCAGCTTCGTAGCGTAGAAAAGGCCTTGCCGAGTTATGAGAAAGAGTTAAATGCGACTAAGCAAGAGTTGAACATACTGGAGAAGGGTTATAAAGCGGGTAACATTTCACGTTTACGTGTGCTTGAAATGCGACAAAAATTGGCCAGTATCGAACAGAAAATCGAAGAAGCTCGTGGTAAGAAGTCGGTATTGATTAGACAAGCTGACAGTAATGACCAAAAAATCATACAGCTTCTGGCGGAAGCGAAAGCTAAAGTGAGCGATGATCGTTCTAAAGCCGTATCTGACTTATCAGCATTGAATGCTAGAGTTCGTTCAAGCCAAGCTAAATTGACGAACACTATGTTAGTGTCACCGCTACAAGGCTTGGTGCAAAGCATACCAAGCACGCAGGATGGTGGTGTTATTCAGCCGGGTGGCACGGTAGTTGAAATTGTGCCTGTCGGAGGGAACGCTGACTTCAAAGCACGTTTGTCCCCAAGAGATATTGGTTTTGTGAGTGTTGGGCAGCCCACTCGAGTCAAGATTGATGCGTTTGATTACAGCCGCTTTGGGGCTTTAAAAGGGGCGGTAGAGAGTATTTCACCGACCACAAGTCAAAGCGAACGTGGCGAGATCTATTATGAAGTTGTAGTGTCGGTTGATACGCCTTACTTCCGTGATAACCCTGAAAGCTTTTCCATACTGCCGGGTATGACGGGTGAAGTAGACATCACAACTGGCGAGAAGTCGGTGTTCCAATACTTATGGAAACCGATTTATACCAATGTTAGCGTGGCGTTTGGAGAGAGGTAAAGTTCTCCACTCTGGCTTGCATAAAAAAGGAGCACATGCCGTGCTCCTTTTTTTATCTAACCGAAGGGGTGATGTTCTAGTTATTTGGGTCTATGTCAGGCAGTCCGTCAACGTCATTATGATGGTGTAAAGAATCATCAATAGATGGGTTATCGGTATGGTGAGACAGCCCATCACTCATACCATCGTCAGTTTGCTCAGCCCCATAAGCACTCTCGGCATCACTGAAAATGATATCGATATCATGCGCTACTGGTACATTGTGTGACGGTGAATCTATAGACGGCGAGTCAGCATTAATACCCAGAGCGTCTAGGTAAGCATGGGCACCAGAACGCTGTTCGTGTTCGCCTATCGCTGTATGTTCTAGGTTTGCCGTCACCTCATCAAAATTAAGAGTAACTTCATCAGGGGTGCTGAAAGAGGCATCCGGTTCATCCGCTTGGCTCATGCCGGGTGCTGGAGGAGGTGGTGGAGCGATTGGCGATAAATCCATGCCAGTTAGTGTGGTTTGGTCAATGTGATGTCCGCTGTTTCCATGGACGGATTGCGAGTGCAAATGTAGGTGCACCGCGACTTGTGAGTTTTGATCGCCTCCTAGGGTTAAAACAAACGAGTCGGTTTCGTCTGTACCACTACCGTAAGAGCCTCCTGTATGTGTCTTAACGACGCCTGATGAAGTTTGTTGGTAATCGTAACTCAACTCTCCGGTTGCAGGATTGACATGCAAAGTACCAAATTGACCGTGTAATGCAGTGAGAGAGTGTCCGTGGTGATCTGATATTCCCCAGCCTGTCATTGGCGTAGGCGTTCCTTGGTGAATAATTGGAGGAATTCCGATTGAGGCATGCAGGTCCTGATTGCCTGCACTGCCGGTAATTTTTGCAGGGGCAACTAGGGTTGGCATTGGTGGAACATCGCTGTGTCCATCAATGTGCATTTCAACTTCTTGAGTTGTAATGCCCCCGTGTCCATCATCGACTAATAGAGAAAACTTATCGGTCAATTGTTCACCATTATTTAAAGCATTAACATGGCTATTGCTGTTATTAAGTGTGTAGACCCAAGTTTGTGTATTGCTATTATAGGTAACAGAACCATACTGTGGCTGATGTTGGCTATCAATACTGACAGAATGTTGATCGCTATGATCAACATCGCTGATAATAATTTGCCCAGAGGTCGCATTTGCAGCATCTTCATCAATGTTATGTGCACCTGCGATAACTTCAGAAACTGTTGGTTTATCATTAGTGCCATGCACATTGATGGTAATAATTTGTTTATCACCACCAGCGGTCGTTACTTCATATTGAACCTGCTCGACTTGCCCTGCCGCTAAGTGCTGAATATTGGCATTGGGAACCGAATAAGCCCAATCACCGGCTTTTCCAATGGTCAGATGACCGCCATAGGGATCACTGACCGCATGGGCATTACGAGTGGCGTAAAAATGATCTTCACTGGCATCAGGATCGATAACATTCAACACGCCAGTGACAAATATCGTATGTTGAGCATCACCTTGTACATGGCGATCTTCTGTAATTTGACCGCTTTTATCTCCGGTGAAGATCGCAGCATCGCCAGCTGCCGAGAGCGTCGTTGATGCGCCCGTGTGGGTCACACCACCGTGAGCATCTTTAACATCATAGCTAAAATGCACTTGGCCGTTATAGTCTTTATCTGGGGTAAACGTGAAGGTGCCATCGGCATTTAATACAATAGCACCGTGGTCAGCCTGTAGGTTTTCAATGGATAATTTGCCAATATCGTTGTCGTCAACATCGCTAGAATTGGCCAGTAGCTGTGCAGGGGTGAGGACTATCTGGGTATCTTCTAAGCCATTCGCTAAACGTACTTCAGCTGATGCGACGGGCGCATCATTGGTGCCGTGAACGGTCACTGTGATATCTTTTTTAGCACTGCCATCAATAGATTCAACGGTAAAGGTTTGCTGGAAGCTTTCCCCTGCACCTAAATGTTGGACTTTATCATTGTCAATGTTGTATGACCAATGGCCCTGTGCGTTGATATTGAACTGACCACCTTCGGCGGTGGTGATGGTTTGTGCAATAAAACCGGCTTGGTCGTGATCCGGGTCAATGACCTGTAACGTGCCACCACTGCTGAGTTGACTGGTGGTATTGCCAAAGGAAGTATGATCTTCGTAAACATGATTATTTAGGCTGGAGTAGGGCGTCACTGCAATTTTTGCTTGGTTATCTTCACCGGTCACTTTCACCATAATGGTGAGCTTCTGACCATCAGTGGTTTCGACTTCGTAGGGGAGCTCCATCGACTCGCCAGCATGTAGGCTACTGATTAGATCGTCCGGATGATGATTGGTACCTGTATTTAATCTGAATTGATAAGTGCCATTAGGCCAAACATCAAGGTAACCAGGTGCAAACCCTTGACCTAAATATTTACCGCTAAAAACAAACTGAGTGTTATCGCCACTATCAGGGTCAATCAGCTGAAGCTGGCCTCTATAGGATTTAAATTCACTATCCAGCGCTTGTGTTTCAGTGAGCTGAATGACATTAGAAACCAGTGTGGCTTTATCATCTGTCCCGGCAATCGTAAGCGTGGCGGTTTGTTGCGTACTTCCACCATGGCCATCTTCTACTTGATAAGTGATAGCGATTTGTTGCGACTGACCATTGGCCAAATGGTTAAATGCGGGATCAGTGGCATCAACAATTAATGTATGACCATCAGTATCTAAGGTGATACCTGCGGGGATTTTCCCTGCCTGAGGTTGACCATCGATGGCATATTCAAGGTGGTTGATGGTTAAAGCGTCGCCCTCTTTATCTGTGGCGCCTACTAGCAGATTGAGGGTGTGATGATTATCGGCCCCCTCACTGACACTGTCGGTTAAAGGCGTCACATCAGGGTTGTCGTTAACCGCAGCTAAGTTGGTGGTTGCGCCGGTGTGTGTTACACCACCGTGTGCATCTTTGACGTCATAGCTAAAGTGCACCGCGCCGTTGTAGTCTTTTTCTGGGGTAAACGTAAACGTACCATCGGCATTGTTTAGAATAGAGCCATGGTCAGCATGCAGGTTTTCAATGGTTAGTTTACCGGCGTCATTGGCATCCACATCGACGGTATTCGCTAATAGTTGCGCGGTGGTTAAGGTTTGGCGTGTATCTTCACTGCCATTTGCAAGCACCACTTCAGATGAACAGTAAGGTCTGTCGTTACTGCCGTGAATGGTGATGACAATATCGTGTGTTGTACCATCTTTTGAATGGACTGTAATCGTATCGGTTAAGCTTTGCCCTTCACCAAGTTGGTCAATTGCAGTGCCACGCGTTGTGGGTCTAGCACCTATACCTGATAGATGCCC
>NZ_JBFRMM010000020.1:0-286767 GCF_041470465.1 Vibrio sp. 10N.261.55.F4
CGCTAATCCGCGATGAACCACAAAAAAGCCATCGACTCTAGAATCGATGGCTTTTGCGTTTTAGCTGTTTATCTGTTTGTTTATCTATCTATTTAGCTTAGCTATTAAACTGTGTATCTAGATATTCAAACTATTTGCGCAGTGCGTTCAGTTTAGCTTGGGCGATACCAAATATAGTATCAATTGGATAACTACCCTCATCACTCGCCTCACCTGCGGCTTTGCCTGTGAACAGTTCAATCGCTTCTGTTACATGGTCAATCGCCCAGATATTAAACTCGCCCTTTTCAACCGCTTTCACAATATCGCTACGCAGCATCAGGTTGTGAACATTTGAACGCGGGATGATCACCCCTTGTTCGTTTGAACGCCCTTTGATTTCACACACATCAAAGAAACCTTCAATTTTCTCGTTCACACCACCAATTGGCTGAGACTCACCAAACTGGTTCATCGAGCCTGTAATTGCGATATCTTGACGGTTTGGTTGCTTAGAGAACGCTGATACAACCGCACAGAACTCGGCCATACTCGCACTGTCACCATCGACGCCACCATACGATTGCTCGAAGGTGATGTTAGTGGTGAGCGGGACTTTGGCTGTCTTACCAAATACGGAAGAAAGGTAAGCCGACAAGATCATCACGCCTTTTGAGTGAATACTGCCACCTAGGTCTACGTTTCTTTCAATATCAATCACTTCACCATCACCGTAAGCGGTGGTTGCCGTGATTCGGTTCGGCGCACCAAACATATGATCCGTCGTGCTGAGTACAGACAGAGCATTCACTTGCCCAACCGCTTGACCATCAACATGGATTAGCGTTGTGCCGTTAGTGAAGGTTTCCATCACGCTGTCTTGCAGTCGTCCGACACGCATCTGTTGGTTAGATAACGCTTGGTCAACGTGCGTTGCACGAATCAGGTTCGATTTTGAGCCTCTCGCCACGTAGTTTGATTCACGAAGCAGATTAGCAATGTGAGCAGAGTGCAGAGACAATTTACCTTGGTCCCCCGCCTGACGAGAGCTGTGCTCAATGATGCGAGCGATCGCTTTACGGTCACAATGCAGCATGTTGTTGTCGTGCACGATGCTCGAAATAAAGCGCGCGTAATGCATTTCAGAATCGGGAGTACGCTTCATCTCATCTTCAAAATCGGCCGTTACACGGAACAGTTCACCAAACTCTGCATCGTAGTGTTGCAGCAGTTGGTAAGTTCGGTAATCGCCAAACAGGATGATCTTAACATCCAATGGAATCGGTTCTGGATCAAGCGATACCGCCCCCGTTAAGGTCACCTCTTTTTCTAATGAAGTGAAGCTCAATTGACGTGAACGCAGTGCTCGTTTCAAGCCTTCCCAAACGTACGGCTGCTCAAGTACCTTCACCGCATCCATCAGTAATACGCCACCGTTGGCTCTGTGTAAGCTACCTGCGCGAATCAATGAGAAGTCAGTAAAGACAGTACCCTTGAACGTCGCCGTTTCTACATAGCCAAACAGAGAGTGATAATTTGGATTCTCTTCCACCACGATCGGCAGAGTCTCCTCCTTTTGGCTCACAATCACATTAACCTTGTAGCGACGCGGCATTTTCTTATCCAAAGAGGCCGTTGCAACTTCTGCTTGCTCCGTGCTCTCTTCTAAGAAGATGTCAGCGTTGTCGACAATGTCTTTACGCAGTGCCGTTAGGTACTTTTTGATGTCTGGATATTGGCTGTAATCCTTCTTCAATTGCTTGATGAAGTGCGTGATCACATCTCGCGCCGTATCATCATTCAGCTTTTGAATTTTCTCAGTGTACGTCTCTTCAAGTTCCGTCAGTTCACGAGAGATGGTTCGTAGGCCGACTTCCAATCCATCAATGGTTTTATCGAATTGATCTTGCTCTTCCGGCGAAAGCAGATCAAAGCTCTCTTCGGTATGAAGATCATCGCCATTCATTGCCACAAACTGGTAATCACCCTGAGTGGTGATCGTCAGGTTAATGCCCTTGTCTTTCGCTTCTTGGCTAATGCTTTCTAACGCGGCTTGTTGCTTAGCTGCTAATTGGTTTTTAAGCCTGTCAGCACGGCTAAAGTACATCTCGTTATCAAACGCTAGAGGCATACCTTTCAGCAGTTTACGCATCAATTTTTCAATATCTTGCTTTAAGCTGCTGCCAACGCCACGCGGCAATTTCAGTACCTTAGGTGTACGAATATCTTCAAAGTTCGCGATATAACACCAATCAAAAAGCTCCTGCACTTCTTGAGGGTGACGGTTCAGATAGCGCAAGATCATGGTGCGTTTACCCAGACCATTTCGCCCTATCGCATAAATGTTGTAACCCTTTTCCTTGATTGACATCGCGAACTCAACGGCTTTTTGTGCCCGTTCCTGCCCGACGATTTCGTCAATTGGAGCCAGTTCTTTGGTCGACTTACATGGTAGCTTATCTAAATCCGCTACCTGATACAGCTGTTCTGTATTGAGTCTTTGCATCGCCATCGCCGCCTCCTTAGTCCTTCATTACTTGGGTGTAGATAAAATCAGTGTAGATGTAATTTCCTACAAATTTAGTGACTTACGCTACACAGCTGTTCAACTGAACAAATAACACACAATTTAAGCCATTTTTAGGAATAGCTCGTCATTTAATTCACCAACTTAACATGTGAATGATTTTAATTTGCAATTGATAATAAATATCATTAACATTTTCTGATATTATAAATTGAGGATGTGGATATGGAAATTGAACGATGCTGGATGCACTACCTAAAAGCTGAACAGTTAATGGAACAAGGTCACTGGCCAGAAGCACAACGCCTTTATGGTGATGTTCTAACCTCACTTCCTCATCACATCCAAGATGCAGCATACCAAAGCGATATCAAGCCTTGCCAATTTGCCTGCTTGCTTGCCGGGTTAAGAGACGCGAGCGTCGCTCAATCAGAGATACTCAACCGATTAGGTCAGCACCAACAAGCCTTCGATACCTTGAATCAATCTTACGCTCTGATGCAATTTATCTCTCTGGAGAACACTGAGCTGATTCAACGTACCTTTGGATTATTGGAAAAGCAGAGCGAAGGTTTGCTCAATCACCTGATCGCTTTTTGCAGCGCTCAGCGCAGTTCGTATTGGATGCTCGAACTAGAACAAATTCAACGTGCTCATCACCATTTTGGGCAACTTAAAACCACGTCAGAAGTGAAATCTTCACCTAATGTCTTAAATTGATAAGGATATATCATGTCGGACCGGGCCATTCTTAAAGTCAATAACCTCTCCGTTAGCTTCACAACCAATGATGGAATCATTGATGCGGTAAAAAAGGTTAACTTTACCCTTAATTCTAGCGAAACCTTGGCCATTGTTGGTGAATCAGGTTCAGGTAAATCAGTCTCTTCTAACGCACTGATGCGTTTGCTCCCTGATAACGCCATCATTGATGCTCAATCTGAAATAGAATTTGAGGGGCAATCAATACTTGGCAAGACTGAACGAGAAATGCAGTCGATTCGTGGCGACAGAATCGGCATGATCTTTCAGGAACCGATGACCTCTCTCAACCCATACCTGCGCGTGGGCACACAAGTGGCAGAAGCTATTATGTGGCATCGTAAAGTGTCAAAGTCTCAAGCCAAACAGCGAGTGATTGAGCTGTTTAATCTTGTGCACTTGCCAATGCCAGAAAAGTCGTACACCAAGTACCCTCACGAATTTTCGGGTGGTCAGCTGCAACGCATCATGATCGCAATGGCGCTGATTAATGAACCGGATATCCTGATTGCTGACGAGCCTACAACTGCATTAGATGTAACGGTTCAAGCTGAAGTGCTTGCTCTTATCAAAGAGATCCAAGGCAAGATGGGAATGGCAATTTTGTTCATCACCCATGACTTAGGTGTGGTGAAACACTTTGCAGACCGCGTGCTAGTGATGTGTAAAGGTGAGCTCGTAGAAGAAGGGATGACTCAATCTTTGTTCGATAGTCCTAAACATGATTACACAAGAATGCTGATTAACTCGATTCCGAAAGGCGCTAAGATTCCTGTCCATGAATCAGCCCAAGAATTGTTAAACGCTGAAGACATACGGGTCCAATTCTTGGTTAAATCGCACTTTATCAAAAGTAAGAGTCAGTACTTCGAAGCTGTAAAAGGCATCTCATTGACCCTTAAACAAGGTGAAACGTTAGGCATTGTGGGTGAATCTGGCTCAGGCAAGTCAACACTGGGACGAGCGTTAATCGGTTTACTACCAAGTGCCGGACGCATTGTTTATAAAGGCCAAGATGTCAGTTTATTAACCGACAGAGAACGTCATAAGCTCAAGAAAGATGTACAGATGGTGTTCCAAGACCCTTATGGTTCTTTGTCACCACGCATGACAGTTGGAGAAATTATCACCGAAGGCTTAACGGTGCATCAACCTCATCTATCCAAGCAAGAACGTTTAGAAAGAGCGCGCAAAGCATTGATTGAAGTTCGCTTAGAGCCGAATTCAATAAACCGTTATCCACATGAGTTCTCTGGCGGGCAAAGACAACGTATCGCGATTGCTCGCGCACTGATTCTAGAGCCCTCTTTCATTTTGCTGGATGAACCGACTTCAGCACTCGATCGCTCAGTACAACTGACCGTGATTGACCTGCTGAAAGACATTCAAGCCAAGCACAATATCGGCTTCCTGTTCATCAGCCACGATCTCTCGGTAGTGAAAGTACTGTCGGATCGCGTACTGGTGATGCAGAAGGGCGAAGTAATGGAAGAAGGGTCTGCAGAAGAGATTTTCAATGCGCCGAAAAACAACTACACCAAGAAATTAATCGCTGCGTCATTCGACTTAGAAGATAAATCGAAAAAAAATGCCGCATAAAGGGAACTAATCAACATTAACAGCGTCTTATAATTACATTCTGAATATGTATCGCTACTCAAAATAATTGGAGTTGCAGCTAGGCAACAAATAAGTTCAGCCCTATGAGCATAGGAGTTCTATGTGATTAGGGTGAACTTAGGCAGTTAACAACGCTGCGGCTTCAAGTATGAAGAGTAGAATGGATTGAAATCTAGAATGGATATAGCAAAACTGGTTTGGCCGCCAAAAGAAAAATGTCGCATGGATGCGACATTTTTCGTTTCTGGCGTATATGAAAAATCAACTCAGTGATTCGCGCCAGTGATTCGAACCAGTGATTCGAACCAGTGATTCGAACCAGTGATTATGAAGGTTTGCTAAAATTAACGGACTTTAAACAGAGTTCGCTGGTAGTCGTCGTAGTCGAAGAGCGGCTTAGTTCAACTCGTTTTTGGACAAAAGTGTTTTAGTAACATTGTTAACCTAGCAATCAATAAGTTAGCTAAAAAGCCACAAAGATGACTAAGTTCATCAATTGAATTCCTCTACTCTGGAGCACCTATCATTGTGTTGTTAAGTTGACGTTCTATTTTTCTGCACCTACGACGTCTTTTTACTTAACTCATCATCTACCGGGTTATAGAGTTCACCGGCCAACACTTTCTCACGTTCAGTCTTTTTTTATTCTTTGCTTTTATGAAAGCGCTCGAAGTCATAATATTAATGATTTTACTTTTTGGTCAAAAACGAGCTATTGACATTTTTTGCAATAGCTCGCTTGATTTTAAGCGGGGTATTTAAGGCTTTCCCCTCGACTCGCTATAATGTCCTTATACCAATGGAAAGAAGCTTTTTTCTTTCTGTCTAGGTTGTTTTGATGGTCTACATAAATGAAGCCATATTGCTTTTTATAGCCATTCAGCCAACTGAGTAAGTCAATTGCAGACCATGCATAATAACCTTGAATGTTCACACCTTCATCAATGGCTTTTTTTACAGCCACTAAATGGTCATTAATGAAGTTAATTCGAGGAATGTCGCATATCTCTCCCTCAATGATTGGGTCTTCATCACCGAGGCCATTTTCAGTGATGTACATAGTGACATCACCATAATAGTCTTTGAGTAGTCTCAAACCATCAACAAAGCCTTCCGGTGAAATCTCCCAACCCCACTTGGTGTAACGCTTATCTTTCATTGATACGCTGCGGTATTCACCATCAAAGCTTGGGTTGCCAGGAGCACCTGTGGCATTTTCTCGTGAATGCTCAACGTGTTCTGCTTGGCCTAGAATTCTTTCTACTCGTACGGGTTGATAGTAGTTCAAACCAATAAAATCGTTGAGTGGAGCAGCTTGGGTTAATGCGAGTCTTTCTTCCTCAAGTATTTCAGGCATCCAGCCACGCTCTTCAAGAATCTTCAAAACATAGTCAGGGTAGTGACCTTTCAAGATAGGGTCATAGTACCAGTTGATGCCGAATTGATTTGCGTGACGCTCTGCCCATTTGTTGTCGATGCTATCGTCCACTGAAAAAGCAGGAGAGAATACGTGGCTTAAGCCGATATCACCATATTGATTTAGCTCTTTGTATGCGAGTACTGCTTTCGCATGTGCTGAAAATACATTATGAGTGGCTTGAAAGTAGAGCTTAGGCTCATCCTTAATACCTGGTGGATGGGCGCCAGCAAGGTAACCATGACCACAGAAAACAACGGTTTCATTGAAGGTTATGAAGTGTTTAACACGGTCCCCAAATGCTTCAAAACAAACTTTGGCATAGTTAACAAACGCATCAATGGTTGCTTTATTCGTCCAGCCGCCTTGTTTCTCTAGCTCCAATGGTAAATCCCAATGGTATAAAGTCACAAATGGTACAATGCCGTAATGTAAGCATTCATCAATAATGTTGTTGTAGAAATCGATGCCTTTTTGATTCACCTCACCAGTACCGTTAGGAATAATTCGAGGCCAAGCGATAGAAAAACGGTATGACTCTAGCCCCATTTCTGCCATGAGTCTAATGTCTTCTTTATAACGGTGGTAGTGATCTACAGCTAATTCACCCGTTGTATTTTCAAAGGTTTTGCCTGAGATTTTAACGAATTCATCCCAGTTACTCGGGCCCTTACCGTCTTTATCGATTGCGCCTTCTATTTGATAAGCGGCAGTGGCTGCGCCAAACAGAAAACTGTTGGAGAATTTCATAGTCTTTTCCTAGTTTAATTGAATGCTTGGAGCGTAGGCTCCAAGCATTCAGACTGGTTATGCAGTGTGTTTAGAGATAAGAGCGTTGTACCAATGGAAGCTTGCCTTTTTAGAACGTTTCATCTCTTTTAGGTCAAACTCTTCACGGTCAACATGAATAAAACCATAACGTTTAGCACAACCTTGGTGAGTACTGACTAGGTCAATTGCAGACCAAGGACTGTAACCGAAGACCTCAACACCATCAGTGATAGCAAGCTGAACTTGGTCAATATGTTGCTGTAGATATTCGATGCGGTAGCTATCATCAATTGAACCGTCAGCTTCGACGGTATCAAAAGCACCTAGACCGTTCTCAGTCACAATAAGAGGTAGAGCATAACGCTCGTAAATTTCACGCATTGTGGTACGGAAACCAACAGGGTCAATCTCCCAACCAAACTCGTTTTTCACTAGGTTCGGGTTCTCAGTACCACGGTAAGCACCGACTTCACCAATCGTGATTTGTTGGTCGCCAGTTGAGTTGATGTCGCTCTCATCACCAGTACTTTCAGCAACGGTTTGCGAGTTGTAGTAGTTAAAGGCGATAAAGTCAGGCTTAGCTTGAGCCATAATGTCCATATCGCCGTCTGCAATCTCTGGTGTTGCATCACGTTCTTTTAAGAATCGCATCGCTGTTGGGTTGTAGCGACCATAAACTGCCATATCTAGGTATAGCCAGTTACGAATTGCCGAGAACGTGTTCGCTGCAAGAACATCTTCTGGTTTTGAAGATGCAGGGTAAATCGTTGAAATATTTGGCGCAGGACCAATTTTAGCTTGAGGAAGCATATCGTGACAAAGTACCATTGCTTTGGCTTGTGCTAGCAACATGTGGTGGTTTTGTTGGTATAGATCTTTCACCGGGTTCTCACCGCTAACACTCTTGGTACCAATGGCATCACCGTGCAAGATCATCATATTTTGTTCATTAATTGTTAGCCAGTACTTAACACGGTCACCGTACAGCTCGAATAGTGTTTTAGAGTACAGTGCAAACGCATCAACAGTGTCACGATTTGACCACCCGCCTTTTTGTTGTAAAGCGTATGGTAAATCAAAGTGATAAATCGTTAGGATAGGCTCAATATTGTGCTTGATCAGTTCGTCGATTAAGTTGCTGTAAAACTCCACGCCTTTCTGGTTAATTTCACCGTCACCATTAGGGAAGATACGCGTCCAAGCCACAGAGAAGCGGTATGCTTTCAAGCCTAGCTCTGCAAATAGTGTTACGTCTTCTTTGTAGTGGTGGTAGTGGTCACTGGTAACTTTAAAATCTGTTGTACCCTCGACAATTGGAGCCATATCGATAACTGATGGTCCTTTACCGTCTTCGTTCCAAGCGCCTTCAACTTGGTAAGCTGAGGTTGACGCGCCCCAAAAGAAATCGGTAGGGAAAGGAGTTAGATTCTTAGGTTTCATGTTTATCTCTTTATTTTAATCTGTTGTTATTTTATTGAATTTTACGGTGTAGGTTGATTAGCTCTTCAATCAACTCACGAGCAAGCATTGCAGTCATAATGTGGTCTTGAGCGTGAACCATGATTAGGTTCACTGGCACTTTTCCTTCACCTTCATCCATTCCAATGAGCTCAGTTTGAACCTTGTGAGCACGCTTTGATGCCTCAGTAGATTGTGTTAGTAATGAGTCAACTTCTGCCCATTCACCTTTCTTTGCATTCTGTAGCGCTTGCATTGCTAGGCTTTTTGACTCGCCAGCATTGATGATCAATTCCATTACGGTTGATTCTAGTTCCATGTGGATATCCTCAATATTTTTGATGAATAGAGTGGTAGTACCCACTCTATTGAGTTGGATGAATGTTACGCGAAGCTTTGTTCACTAGATTTGTTATCTTGAGTAGAATTTGTGTCTTGAGGCTGCTCTTCTGCAAGCAACTGTTTTTCGTAAATTTTGAAGAATGGGTAGTAAACAACCAGATTTACACCAATTAGAATGAACACCAATACAGCATTGTTTAGCTGCCATCCAGCTCCCCAAGCTGCACCTATTGGTGCTGGTGCCGTCCAAGGAACCAGTGAAACCATTTTGCCAATCCAGTCCATACTCGTCGCGAAGTAAGCGATGATAGCGTTGATCATTGGAGCGCCGACAAATGGAATGAACATAATAGGGTTCATAACGATTGGTGAACCAAAGATTACAGGTTCATTGATGTTGAACATTGCAGGAACTACACCAAGACGACCGATTGTTTTAAGGTGAGCAGATTTACTTCTCAGGTAAAGTAGAACTAATGAGAATGTTGCACCAGAGCCGCCTAATACAATAAAGAACGACCAGAATGGTTCAATAAACACTTGAGGCAGTTCCATTCCTGCAGCAAGAGCTTCTTGGTTTACACCTAGGTTGTAAAGCCAGAAGGGTGCCATGATGCCAGAAACGATTGCTGAACCATGAATACCAGCAAACCATAGAGTATGTGCAACAAGTACAGCAAGTAAAATCGCCGGCAATGTGTCAGATGCTGATACCAATGGCTGGAATAGAGCCATAATTGCACCTGGAATTAGCATATCGAAATTGTTTTGAATTAGAAGGTTTAGTGGATAAATCGTAACTATCACGATCATTGTTGGGATCAGCAGGTTAAATGACTGACGAATTTTATCAGGCACCTGCTCCGGCATTTTAATGCCAATATTATGAACTTTTAAGAAACGAGTCAGTTCAGTAACAAAGATCGCAACAATGATTGCAGTAAAGATACCAGTGCCACCAAGGTACGTTGCAGACAGAGCACCATCTTTCATCGGTGCTGCTATCAAAAGAAATGACATCAATGAAAGCATTGCCGTTGGTAGGGCATCTAACTTGTAGCTATTTGCTAGGTTATACGCGATACAAGCAGAGATATAACATGACATAATCCCCATACTCATATTAAAAGGGGTCATGATTTCATCAAAATAGGTGGATGACATTGAAATCCACCATTGACCTAAGGCAAACGCGGTATCTTCCGAAAAAGGAGGAAAAGCAAACACAAGCAAGAAAGAACCCACGATCATGAAGGGCATTGCGCCAATGAAGCCGTCACGAATTGCACACACGTGCTTTTGAGTTGCCAGTCGGCCTGCTATCGGTGTTAAGGTGTTTTCTAGAAAATCGAATAATGCTTTCATCGTGATATCCCTCTTATTGATTTAGCATTGTGATTGCATCGTTAAGGATTTTTTCGCCTTTCATCATGCCGTAATCCATTTGATTCATTACAGAAATTGGTTTGTTAGCAGCATCAGCAATCTCTTTGAAATCATTGAGTTTGTATTTAATTTGTGGACCTAGTAAAACGCAATCGAAGTTTGGAAGGTTCGACTCGAATTCATCTAATCCCACAGCTTCAATATGCGCTTCAATCCCTTTCGCTGCCGCAGATTGCTTCATTTTGTTTACGACCATGCTAGTAGACATACCAGCAGCACAGCACAATAAAATGTTGATCATGATTTAGTTCCTTTTCTTATTAATTTATCACTTAATCTAGTAAGCGTTGTAGAGTACGAGAAAAATGTAACCGGTTACAGAAACCGGTTACAGAAACCGGTTTCACTTGTGTGAGAAATGTCATAAAATATCGTTACTCAATGCTACAATTGATGACGGGCATCACATTAGGTAAGAAATCGGGTTCGAATTTAGGGGTTACTATGTTCTAGTAGACAGTAAGATAACTTTATTTTTTGATAATTGGTCCATATAAACAATAACTTATAATAATATCCAAACGTAACGTGGGTAAGTGATGAAAGGAATAGAATGAGTACCATTGTTGATGTCAGCAAACTTGCTGGAGTCTCCAAAGCAACAGTCTCGCGTGTGATCAACGGCACAGGTCAGGTTAAACAATCGACAAAAGATAGTGTCTTCGCCGCGATGGAACAGTTGGGTTACCGTCCAAACCGGACCGCTCAAGCTTTAGCGACAAATAAAACTGATACAGTGGCATTGGTACTGTCTAACTATGACAGTACTAGGTGGGGTGTACTATTACAGCAAATCTCAATTCAACTTCAATCAGAAGGCAAAACACTAACAGTAATCGATGGTAAGAATGACCCTCAACATGAATATGAAGTAATTAGACAACTAGAAGGGCAATTTGATGCCATTTTGCTTTATAGCCGAACCCTATCTGATGAGCATATACAAACGTTAGAATCACAACTGTCCGTGCCTTTTGTTGTGTTAAACCGTGCCTCTATGGCAGGGAATTACCATTCAGTATCCATTGATCAATCTAGTCTTATCGTGACCGCAATGGAACATTTGATTTCATGCGGTCATAAGAGCATCGCATGCATAACTGGTCCAATAGACAACCCAACAGGAAAAGCTCGTATCGAAGGTTATAAGCGAGCTTTAGAATCATCTAGATTGCCTTATAATCCATCTTTAGTGTTATCCGGTGATTACCATATAAGAAGTGGATATGATCTGTGTACCAACCTCTTGAAGTTAAATGTGAAGTTTACGGCGATTCTCGCATTTAACGATAATATGGCTTTAGGAGCGATTAAAGCTTTGTCAGAAGAAGGGGTTCACGTTCCAAGTCAAGTATCTGTTATTGGTATAGATAATGATCCTTTTGGTGAGTTTTCAACCCCAGAATTAACGACCATAGACTTACCGATTGAACTCATGGCACAGAATGCTGTTAAGTTAGCGCTAAAGCTACGTGATGAAGCTGTTCCATATGAACCGAAAATCTTAAATGGAAATTTAATAAGTCGAAATTCAGTGACCCCATTCCATGCGAATAAGTCTTGGTTAAGTTTCTAAAACCCTGAGGTGTGTGATTCATACAAAGCTCTCCTCGGAAAACAGCCCCAAAACGAGCCATTAAAGATGGCTGACTCGTCAGTCCTTTTTCCATTGTTGTAGCAAACTTTGGGGCAAAAGTGTTTTAGCTTACCTGCCCCGTATTGAACAATATGAACGCGCAAATATAAGCGGTGAGATCGATAGCTTTACTCAGCGGTATTCCTGCACCATGGTTCGCATTGACATCAGTACGAATCATCACAGGCGCACCACCTTGATGCTTGTCTTGAAATTAACGATACAAAGATTTGGTCGACTCTCTCACAATTAAATCAATCGGAGGCAACCTTGCTTCATGTCGCTCGCCAGATAACAAGTTCAAGATCGACTGAGCACACACTTCACCAATCTCTTCAATTGGCTGCCTTAATGTTGTTAACGCGGGTGTGAAATACTTCGACGTTGGTAAGTCATCAAACCCAATCACTGACACATCTTCTGGCACTTTATAACCGTGATCGTGTAGCGCCTTAATCGCCCCGTAAGCGGTTTGGTCGTTAGCAGTAAACAAGGCGGAGAAGTGAACCTTAGATTCTAACTCTTGGATTCGTTTTTCTAATGCTTCGATATTAGTATCAGCAGCAAAAGAAGAGAGTGAAGCAAGCGATGCCGCCACTGCGACCGTTATTGGCAAAAGCTTAAATTTTTGCATTGTATTTCCCTATTATTTTTTTGAGTTTTCATCGAACAGGGAAATATTAAGCAATGAAAGAGTTGAAAAGTTGGTCGCTGTTCACACTGATAAATCAGCTTAAATGCCATGAAACTTTTAGAAAATCCATGACGAAAACTACTGATTTTAGATCAACAGGTTATAGTGAAAAATTCGTAAAATATCAGCTTGAAATCGCTTTCATTTCATCAGTAATGGTGGCGGCTATCACGTAAAAGGGTGCCGAAAAGCAAAGAGAACGAGGTGTGAATTTGATTGGTTTTCATATATATGAAAAACCTCAAAATCTAAGGTAGATTTTGAGGCTTCTTGGTCTGAGTAAAATACCCAGTTATCTAGAATCAAGCATTCGTTAAAGTGAATCTAGAGACGCAACCCCCATATTGAACAGAGTAAATGCGTAGATATCGGCGGTGAGATCGATCGCTTTGCTGAGCGGCATTCCGGCGCCATGGCCCGCATTAACATCAATACGAATCATCACGGGCGCACTACCTTCATGCTTATCTTGCAGCTCTGAGATGAACTTATAAGAGTGAGCAGGCACTACGCGGTCATCGTGATCAGCGGTCGTCACCAATGTTGCTGGATAATCCGTGCCACGCACCACATTATGAACCGGAGAATAGCCAAGCAGATATTCGAACATCTCTCTGTTCTGCGCGGATGTGCCATAGTCGTACGCCCACCCTTCGCCAGACGTGAATGTGTGGTAACGCAACATGTCCAACACCCCAACAGCAGGCAGAGCCACTTGGAACAGCTCAGGCTTTTGTGTCATACAAGCTCCTACCAGCAAGCCTCCGTTAGAACCGCCGCGAATCGCCAACTTATCGCTACTGGTGTAGTTTTCTTCAATTAAGAACTCGGCAGCAGCAATGAAGTCGTCAAAGACATTCTGCTTTTTCTGCTGAGTTCCCGCTTTGTGCCACGCCTTACCATACTCACCACCGCCACGCAGGTTCGGCACCGCATATACGCCACCCAGTTCTAGCCAACTGCCAACCGTGCCCGAGAAAGAAGGCGTTAGGCTAACGTTAAAGCCACCATAGGCGTACAACATGGTTGGATTATTGCCATCTAACACTAATCCCTTCTTATAAGAGATAAGCATCGGAACCTTGGTGCCATCCTTCGAGGTATAGAAGACTTGTTTAGACTCAAATTGATCCGACTCAAACGGAGACTCAGAGCGTTGGTAGATTTCAGAATTGCCTGATTCGACATCGAAAGAGAAAATCGTTGGCGGCGTTACATAGTTGGTAAAGGTGTAATAAAGCTGAGTTTGCTCGTTTTTTCCACCTAAGCCACTGGCCGTTCCCAGCCCAGGCAAATGAATTTCACGAACTAGGTTACCTTGGTAATCCAACTGCTCAATCTTAGACACCACATCCACCATGTAGTGAGCAAACAAGTGGCCACCACCCGTGCTGATATCCAATGGCTGTGGCTTTTCAGGGATGATTTCGAGCCATTTCCCATCGCGAGTACCAAAGCTCACCACCTTGCCATTAGGCGCATCAAGATTCGTATATAGAATGAAGGTCTCATCTTGGTTATCGATGAGATAAATGTCGCTATCCACATGATCAATCAGCGTGTTCAGCTGTTGTTCTGGTGAGTTTAAATCGATATAGAACAGTCTATTACCCGATGTCGACTCTCGCCCTAGAATGATCAAGTAACGGTCGTCTTCGGTGGTATAGCCTGATACATAGCGGTGCTGCTCAGCGTTGTTCTCACCAAAGATAACTTTGTCGCTAGCTTGCTCTGTACCCAACTCATGGAAGTACAGCTTGTGTTGCTCAGTACGAGCAGAGAGTTCACTGCCGTCTGGCTTGTCGTAACTAGAGTAATAAAAGCCGCGATTACCCAACCAAGAAATACCAGTAAATTTGGCGTCAGTGATTTCGGCTTCAAGCTGCTGTTTAGTCTCGGTATCAATCACGAAGATCTTGCGCCAGTCGCTACCACCTTCAGAAATGCTGTACGCCACTAAGCTGTAGTCTTTAGAAAACGACACCGAGCCTAGAGATGTGGTGCCGTCTTCCGAGAAGGTATTCGGATCTAGGAATACTTCAATCGACTGACCTTCTTTCTGACGATAAAGAATACTGTGATTCTGCAGTCCATCATTCTTATAGAAATAGGTGTAATCACCTCGCACAAACGGCTGTGAGCTCTTTTTGTAGTCTTGCGCTTTCGCTAATCGCTCTCGCAGTTCTGCGCGATACGGGATTTGAGCGAGGTAATCAAACGTCACTTCATTCTGGCTCGCCACCCACTGCGCGGTTTCGTCACTTCTGTCGTCTTCTAACCAGCGATATGGGTCTTCGACTATCTGACCAAAATAGTCATCGCTGACGATCTGTTTGTTGGTGACTGGATATTGATACTCTTTTAAATAGCTCATCGTGCTCCTTATTAAAAATAATGTGAAATCGTCAGATAACGCGTTCTGATGTGTTCAATCAATAACTTAATCTTGTTCGGTGGCTGACGAGTGAACGGGTACACCGCATAAATACCCAGCTTTTTACCGACTAAATCAGGGAAGATATCCACCAGCTGGCCGTTACGAATATCGTGATACACCAGACAACGTGGCACGTACGCCACACCATGACCGCCCAAAGCGGCTTTTCGTAATGCCGTCGCGTTATCGGTAGAGAAAGAGCCAGAGACGCGCACGATGTATTTGTCGTTGTCGGTACAGCCATCCTTACTGTGTAAGAACTGCCACTCACTAGCGCCTGTCGTTTGATAAGCGTATTGCAAGCAATTGTGCTCAACCAAATCCTTGGGCTGCATCGGCTTACCGTTCTTAGCGATATAAGATGGCGAGGCACACACCACCCATTGTGAATCCAATATATGACGGGCAATAAGGCTGGAGTCTTCCAAGTAACCGGTTCGAATGACCAAGTCGAGACCATCTTCAACCAAATCAACAAATCGATTGTTAAGAGACATATCGACCGTTAAACCTGGGTGCATATTACAAAACTCGGCCACAGCGTCTGCGAGAATCAAATCTCCGGAGATAGTAGGCACTGACATTTTGATATGACCACTGACATTTTCACCAAAGCCTGAAACTGCGTCCATAGCCTCTTGAGCTGCCTGCTTCACATTTTTGGCCCCGTGTAACATTGCCTTGCCCGCCTCAGTCAAGGTCAATTTACGCGTGGTTCGATATAATAATTGCACGCCAATCTCTTCTTCCAAACGCGCAATTCTCTTACTAACTACCGAATTTGTAAGGTTATTTTGTTCTGCCACCTTACTAAAACTACCCAGCTCTACTACCTGTGAAAACAGGATCAAATCGTCTGCTCGCATTTGATTATGCCAATTTTGGAATTAATTATTTTCATTATTTCCCTATATCAATAAAAAATAAAGGGGTAAATTCACGCCAAATTAACAAAACAATTACAAAAACAGCTTTTGCAATCACATCGGTTACAAATAAAGCGACTCTAATTACAACAATTGAATCCTCGAGATTCAGATTACACCTACAAAACTAATGACGTGTTATTCACTTCAAACATGAACGTTTGAAAACAAGTACGAGGAAGTACCCATGAGTGAAACTCTACTAGCATTATTGGCCTTTTCGCCAATAGTTGTTGCAGCGATTCTGCTGGTTGGCCTTAACTGGCCTGCAAAAAAAGCGATGCCCGTGGCATTTGCATTAACCGTTGCTATCGCCCTATTCGCATGGGATATGTCTAGCACTCGCGTGCTGGCTTCAGTATTCCAAGGCTTCGGCATTACCGTGTCGGTTCTCTGGATTGTGTTTGGCGCCATCTTCTTATTAAACACTTTGAAACACACCGGAGCTATCACCACCATCCGCAACGGATTTACTGACATATCAGCAGACCGTCGTGTACAAGCGATCATCATTGCTTGGTGTTTTGGTTCATTCATTGAGGGCGCATCTGGCTTCGGCACACCCGCTGCAATCGCCGCTCCCTTACTCGTTGCAATCGGCTTCCCAGCATTAGCTGCGGTACTGATGGGCATGATGATTCAATCTACGCCGGTATCGTTTGGCGCGGTTGGTACACCTATCATTGTTGGCGTAAACAAAGGTTTGGATACGCACAACATCGGTGAAAGCCTGATTGCCAATGGTTCAACATGGGATGCTTACCTACAACAGATCACATCAAGTGTTGCGATCATCCACGCCTGCGTTGGTGTGATGATTCCTGTATTGATGGCGATGATGCTGACTCGCTTCTTCGGTAAGAACAAAAGCTGGACTGAAGGTTTAGATATCCTGCCGTTCGCACTGTTCGCAGGTGCTGCTTTCACTATTCCTTACGCACTAACAGGTGTTTTCCTAGGCGCTGAGTTCCCATCTCTAATTGGTGGTCTAGTCGGCCTAGCAATTGTGGTTACTGCAGCAAAACGTGGCTTCCTCGTTCCAAAATCAAAATGGGATTTCGAAAGCGAAGAGAAGTGGCCAGCAGAATGGCTAGGTTCTCTGAAAATCGACCTTGACGACAACAATCAAGGCCATAAGAAGATGAGCATGGCGATGGCATGGGCACCATACGTGCTGCTAGCGGTGACCTTGGTTGCGAGCCGCGTGAGCCCTGAATTCAAAGGCCTACTGAAGAGCGTTAGCCTATCGTTCAGCAACATCCTTGGTGAAACCGGTGTGAGCACTGCGATTCAGCCTCTGTATCTACCGGGCGGTATCTTGGTCTTCGTCGCGCTGGTTGCTGTTCTCATGCAATCTCGCAGCGCAACGCCACTGGCTAAAGCCTTCGGTGAATCGAGCAAGACTCTGATTGGCGCAGGCTTTGTGTTGGTGTTCACCATCCCAATGGTTCGTATCTTCATTAACTCTGGTGTGAACGGCGCAGATTTAGCAAGTATGCCCGTAACCACGGCAAACTTCGCAGCTGACCTCGTTGGTAGCGCATTCCCAGCATTGAGTGCAACGGTTGGTGCGTTAGGTGCCTTCATTGCAGGTTCGAACACAGTTTCAAACATGATGTTCAGCCAGTTCCAATTCGAAGTAGCGCAGACTCTGACTATCTCTAGTGCGGTGGTTGTTGCTCTACAAGCCGTTGGTGCAGCAGCAGGTAACATGATTGCGATTCACAACGTGGTAGCGGCATCAGCAACTGTTGGCTTGCTAGGACGCGAAGGTGCAACCCTACGTAAGACAATCATTCCAACGTTCTACTACTTGGTGATGACAGGCATCATCGGCCTAGTGGTTATCTACGGATTCAAAATGACCGACGCACTTATGTAAACCATAAGTCGTTCAAAAGCACTTGGCGTTAATACTCAATTCCCCGACAGCGACACCGTCTAATAAGACAGTTGATGAGTTCCGGGATGGATACTAGAGCACATCAACACCCATGGGTATTAACGCCATTTTCCCGAATTAAAGCAGCCCAAACCAAGCTCTCAAAGAAGAGCAACATCCCAAGAATTTAGGACTGAAATTATGATCATATCCGCATCGACTGATTACCGCGCCGCAGCAAAAGCGAAATTACCACCGTTTCTTTTCCACTACATTGATGGTGGCTCTTACGGAGAACATACCCTACGTCGCAACACGGCTGACCTAGCTGAGATTGCGCTAAAACAACGCGTACTCAACGACATGTCGGACCTAAATTTGGAAACCGAACTATTTGGCGAGAAGCTAGCGATGCCAATCGCACTGGCGCCTGTTGGTTTAACGGGTATGTACGCAAGACGCGGTGAAGTACAAGCAGCAAAAGCCGCCGACAACAAAGGCATCCCTTTTACCATGTCGACCGTGTCGGTATGTCCGATTGAAGAAGTTGCACCTAAGATTGAACGCCCAATGTGGTTCCAACTTTACGTGTTAAAAGACCGTGGCTTCATGAAGAACGTTCTTGAACGCGCTAAAGCCGCTGGCGTCACAACACTGGTCTTCACCGTGGATATGCCCGTACCCGGCGCTCGCTACCGTGACATGCACTCAGGAATGAGTGGTCCAAATGCAGCAGTACGCCGCGTATTCCAATCTATGCGTCATCCTAGCTGGGCAGTTGATGTTGGCTTGTTAGGTAAGCCACATGACCTAGGCAATATCTCAACTTATCGTGGTTCTCCTACCAAACTGGAAGACTACATCGGTTGGTTGGGCGACAACTTTGACCCATCAATTTCATGGAAAGATCTAGAGTGGATCCGTGATTTCTGGGACGGCCCTATGGTCATCAAAGGCATTCTTGATGAAGAAGATGCAAAAGACGCCGTGAGATTTGGCGCAGACGGTATCGTCGTTTCAAACCACGGCGGTCGTCAGCTTGATGGTGTTCTATCAAGCGCTAAAGCATTACCTGCAATTGCAGATGCAGTAAAAGGCGACACTAAGATTCTGGTCGACTCTGGCATTCGTACTGGCTTAGATGTAGTGCGCATGATGGCGATGGGCGCAGATTGCACCTTACTTGGCCGCTCATTCGTCTACGCGTTAGCGGCTCAAGGACAAGCAGGCGTTGAGAACCTACTCGACCTGTACGACAAAGAGATGCGCGTTGCGATGACTCTAACTGGCGCGAGGACAATCAAAGACTTAACTCGTGAATCTTTGGTGGGGTTAGATTAAATCTCCACGATTCAGACTCATGCTTTGGTCTACTTAGGCTGAAGTTCAATCGGTGTCACAGCAATTCCACTACCGTTGTGACACCGTTTAAGCACTGGAAAATAATATAAAAACAAATCAGTGCCAAATAAGAAGCACAAGGAAGCAAAGATGGAGACAAACACATCCCATGAGCGAGTAATAGACGCACAAGCTTATCAGCAGCTTGAAGCGATACTGGCTCAAAAAATAGAAACAGAACGCATTGTCACGCAAGAGGCAAAGCGATTGGCTTACGGCACCGATGCGAGTTTCTATCGCTTGGTGCCGAAAATGGTTCTAAGGCTCAAGAACTTAGACGAAGTGATATTCACCATTCAAAGCTGTCGCGAACTCGGTATTCATTTTACCTTTCGCGCCGCGGGCACCAGCCTTTCAGGGCAAGCGGTTTCAGACTCGGTACTCATCACACTGACCGACGACTGGCGTGGCCATGAAATTGTCGACAACGGCAATCAAATCATTCTTCAGCCCGGTGTAATTGGCGCAGATGCCAACAAATACCTCGCCCCTTTCCAACGTAAAATCGGCCCAGACCCAGCCTCTATCAACACCTGTAAAATTGGCGGTATTGCCGCGAACAACGCCAGCGGTATGTGTTGTGGTACTGCGCAAAACTCCTATCGCACCGTCGAGAGCATGAAAATCGTATTGAGTGATGGTTCCCTGCTTGATACGGCAGATAACGCCAGCGTTGAAGCTTTCAAGCAATCACACAAAACGTTGTTTGAAGGCATTATTGATTTACACAGACAGACTAGCTCAAATCAAGAACTGGCAGACAGAATCCGCCACAAGTACCGTCTTAAAAACACCACCGGCTACGCGCTCAATGCATTGGTCGATTACCACGACCCAATTGAGATCATAAAACACCTGATGATTGGCTCAGAAGGCACACTAGGTTTCATTGCTGAGATTACCTATAACACGGTTATCGAACATCCAAACAAAGCCTCGACTCTGTTGGTGTTTGCTGACATAGAACAAGCAAGTAAAGCCGTAACTACATTATCCAAAACTCCGGTTGCAGCCGTTGAGTTGATGGACGGCAGGGCGCTACGTTCTGTCGCGGATAAACCGGGTATGCCTGCGTTTATGCCAAACCTAGATTTAGAAGCGGCGGCTATTTTGGTGGAATCACACGCCAGCTCCCAGCAGGACTTAGATTTACAATGTAAATCAATTTTGGATGCATTGGCTGATTACACGATTGTTGAATCGGTCCCTTTTACGTCCGATCCAAAGACTGTTGCAACCCTGTGGGGCATTCGAAAAGGCATGTTCCCAGCAGTTGGGGCCGTTCGTGAAGTTGGCACAACCGTTATCATCGAAGACGTGGCTTTCCCTGTCGAAAACCTCGCTAACGGTATTCGAGAGCTACAAGAGCTGTTCGACAAATACGACTACAGCGAAGCGATCATTTTTGGTCACGCCCTCGAAGGCAACCTGCACTTTGTATTTACTCAAGGCTTCGACAGTCAAACAGAAATCGATCGCTACGGCGGTTTCATGGATGACGTTGCCGAGCTAGTTGCAGTGAAGTATCAAGGTTCACTGAAAGCGGAACACGGCACGGGCCGAAACATGGCACCTTATGTGGAATTGGAATGGGGCAAAGATGGCTATGCCTTGATGCAACAGATCAAAGCGCTGTTTGACCCAGAAAGGCTGCTCAACCCCGGCGTTATCATCAACGACAATCCAAATTCCCACATCACCGACCTAAAACCAATGCCTGCTGCCGACGACCTTGTTGACCGCTGTATTGAGTGTGGATTCTGTGAGCCTGTTTGCCCGTCTCGCACACTGACCTTGTCACCTCGCCAACGTATTGTTTTATATCGCGAGCTACAACGCCGCCGAGCAGCAGGCGAAGAGATAGAAGCCAGCGAGCTAGAGAAGACTTTTGAATACCAAGGCATTGATACTTGCGCGGCAACAGGCCTATGTGCGGAGCGTTGCCCCGTGGGCATCAACACTGGCGATTTAGTGAAGAAGCTTCGTATCGCCAAATATGAGAAGTTCACACCAATTGCTAAGTGGACAGCGGAGCACTTCTCGACCACCACCAAGCTGACCAAGGCTGGCCTCAAAACTAATCAAGTTGCGAATAAGGTTCTAGGCGCAAATACAGTTGGTAAGCTCACCAATGGCTTGCGCTCAATAACCAAAGGCGCGACACCAGTTTGGATGCCAGAGATGCCGCAATCCAATAGTCACTCGCTTGCCTCATCACCCGTGACGGCAGAATCTTCAAGCAATCATAAGAAGGTGGTTTACCTCCCTTCCTGTGCAAGTCGAACCATGGGGCAACAAAGCGATGCGGGCGACCAACGTCCTCTAACTGAAGTGACCATGTCTTTGCTCAACAAAGCGGGATTTGAGGTGATTCTTCCGAAGAAGCTAGATGACCAATGCTGTGGTATGCCTTACGACAGCAAAGGAATGACCGATTTAGCCCAATCTAAAGCGCAACAACTCGAAGAAGTGTTATGGCAAGCCAGTCGTCAGGGTGAATACCCGGTACTGATGGACACCAGTCCGTGCGCCAAACGCAGTATTGAGCAGTTCACCAAGCCATTAGAGGTGCTAGAGCCGACAGGGTTTGTGAATCAATACTTGCTAGAGCACCTGACGCTTGAGCCACTGAAAGAAACCGTAATGCTGCATGTCACGTGTAGCTCTCGTCGAATGGGCTTAGAAGGCGCGATGTTAAACCTTGCTAAAGCGTGTACCGAAGAGGTGATTGTTCCAGAGCATATTCAATGTTGTGGTTGGGCAGGTGACAAAGGCTTCACTACACCAGAGCTGAATGAGGCGGCGGTACACCCACTCAAGGAACAAGTACCGAGCAACTGTACTCGTGGGTTCAGTAACAGTCGAACCTGTGAGATCGGTTTGTCACACCACAGTGGCATTCCGTATCAATCAATCTTGTACTTGGTGGACGAAGTCGCGCAATAGCGGAGCCTCCCCACTTAAGGTATCGAGCAATTAGCTTAAACCTAAAACGAAAAATGGCAGCCCAATCAGGCTGCCATTTCTTTATTCGATTTAAAACGTATTACCGAGCTAGATATTGATGAGCTAACGGCTACTGAGCTAGGCGTATCAACTCTTCTGGCGAGTAGTGTTCTGCTTCTGCACCTTTGGCGATTAAGTCGATCACTTGGAACTCGTTCATGTCACCAAACTCTTTGGTTAAGTAATCACGGAACGCTTTCTCGTTCGGCCATTTGCCTCGCACGATATAGCCATCTTCCTTATCGAAATCTTCCGTCTCAAAGAAAGAAAAGTCGGTCATACCAATATTGTGGCAATACAAAACGAGATACATGTTGAATCCTTTACACTTAACTAGGGCCTGTTTAACTTTCGAGCCGATCAAAAAGCGTCTCTAAAAAGCAGGGCTAAGGTTACAACATAAATGCTAAATCGAATACCCAATCGGATCGTCAATTTAGAAACCTCAGCGACCGGATCTTTACGTTAGTCATCAAACATCAAGTTAATGGCTGCACCCAACAAGATCAGCCCAACAATTGGTCCCATGACTGCTAATGGCGCGCGCTCAATGTATGGAAGGTTCTCTGCGATCATCAAACCCCATTCAGGTGTTGGTGGCTTTGCCCCTAATCCGATGAAGCTCAGCGAGGTCAGACTTAGAGTGATAACCGGTAGCCTCAACATCGCGTGTCTTAACAACGGTGGCAACACATACGGAAGCAAGTAGAAACGGAAGATTCTAAGCTTACTGGTGCCCCATAGTGGCGCGAGGTGTGTATAAGGTTGAGCCTTCGCTTCTACGATCAAGCTTGAGCAGTGTGCAGCTAGCGGCGCCCACGACACCAATACAATCGCGATTAATGCGCTGTTCGGATTCATCCCCGTTAAGCCTGCAACAAGCAAGCCTGCAATGATGTATGGGATACCCTTAGTGATCTCGATAAGGCCTTGGCTAAAGCGGGTGTTGAAACCCATGATGATGCCCGTCACCAAGCTCAAGAACGTTGCCAATATGCCGGCTTGGAAGGTCGCAATCATACCAGAACCAATTCTCGCCAGTAGGTCTCGACCAATGCCATCTGCGCCCAAAGGTGCTTGCCAACTCGGTGATGCCAAGCGTGCGAATTGGCTAGTGTATGGGTCTCGGAATGCAGCCCATACAACGATAGCAATTAGGAAAGAGAAGATCGCAAAAGCAGTGACACGCTTTGCGCGGTTCTGGGTAAAACGAAACGAAGAGTGGCTACTGATGAGCTTGCCGCTTTTCAGGCTGTGGCCAAGAATCAATTGCTGAACAAACAAGCTCATGCTGCTCACGGCAATTGAAAATAGCAGCAACACCAATAAGCCGCCTTGCAGCGTTGGTAAGTCTTGCGCCTTGGCTGCACCAAGAATCATGCGCCCGATACCAGGGATCGAGAAGATAAGCTCAACCGCGACTGCGCCACCAGTCAAACCAATCACGATCATCGCGATTTGTGGGATCAGGCTGCTCAGCGCTCTTTTCAGCGCAAAGCGAATAATTTGGTTGGAGTGAACATTGGCACTGAGCCAGGTGATCACCCAAGGTTCATTGAGAACGCGTTGTAAACTGTCTCTGAGTAGACGACTAAACAAGCCACTTGCAGGCAGTGCGAGCGCTAAACTCGGTAGCCAGATATCTTGCCAACCTTGCCAACCATACGGTGGTAGCCAACCTAACCAGATAGAGAACACCAATATTAATACCGAGGCCACCACATACTCTGGTAACGATATTAATACGGTGCTTAAACTGCTGTAACTCTGCCCTAGTTTGCCCTTCTTCCAACTGCGTAAGGTAGCAAGTAAGCCTGCACCACACAGTACGAAAGTCATCACAAGTGCGCTAGACATCAAGAACAGAGACGTAGATGCTGTTTTTTGAATGCTTAATGCAACCGAGGAACCATCAATCCATGATTCACCTAGATCACCTGAAAAAGCACTTCCTACCCAGTCGAGCAGGCGCTCAATGGCTGAACGGTCAAGCTGAAGATCAGCGCGTACCGCCGCTAAAGCTTCAGGCGTAAGCAGGTGTTGTTGCCCCGCCCTAGCCCGCAGAATAGATTGGCTTGGATCGATGCCTGCAATGTCAGGCATCAAACCAACAAGAATCACCACCACAATCAGTGAGGCGATTCTTGATAGCCAAGGCGTCAAGATAAATAGAGTTCGACGCAGAGTCTCAGCAGATAACATTTATTTAGTTAGCCTGTGTTGCCGGGTTAACTTGTATCGCTTTTTTGACCTGTGTAGTTTGGTCAACCAAGCGACGTTCACTTGGGTCACGAACGACATTGCTTACACGCTCACTTTCACCTTGAATCACACGTTCGTGAAGCAGCGGGATAGCCGCGAAATCGTTAAGGATTTTTTGTTCAGCTTCGATGATCGCTTGGTGACGCAGCGCACCTAGCGGTTGTAGGTCAGCGTGATTCAGTGCTTTATCTACCTCTTGAGAACAGAACTGGCCAAGGTTGAATGAACCCTTACAACCAAAGTCGCTCATCATGTAAGCCACTGGGTCACCCGAATCTAGAACCGTTGCACGAGAAAGGATAAACGCGTCAAACTTACCAGATAGCGCATCGTTCTCGATCTGAGCATATTCACGAATATCCAGCTCAACCTTGAAACCAGCCGCTTCAAGTTGTTGCTTCAGTAGCGCTGCCACTTCTGGAAGCTCTGCACGGTCGGTAAAGGTACCAATAACAATGCTTTCGCCGTTCGCTTTTAGCGTTTTGTCAACTGCCTGACCTTCAGGTCGAATTGGTTCAGCCCAAGCAAGTGCAGGACCTAATAGGCCTTGCGCGATATCCGCGTGGTTTTCATAAACAGTATTCACGATCTGCTCACGGTCTACTGCAGCTGCCGCTACCTTACGCAGTTCAATATCGCTAAATACGCCTGACTTGTTGTTCAGGTAAAGCGTATTAGTACGAGGCATTGCCACTTCGTAAAGTAGGTTCGGATCAATGGTCGCGATTTGTGAAACGGGTACCGCTTCAACGACGTCAGCCGTGCCGGTTCTCAGTGCTGCAGCACGAGCAAAACCATTAGGAACGTATTCTGCAATTACAGATTCTACTTGCGCTTTTTCGCCCCAGTAGCCGTCAAAACGTTTCAGTTTCGCGCTGGTTGTGCCGTTGATTTCAGTCAGCTCAAACGGGCCAGTACCTGCGCCAATTGGACTAACACGACCATCTTCTTGATAAGCACTTGCTGCTAGGATCGCTAATTGAGGGCTTGATAAACGGCTTGGTAGAAGAGGGTCATCAAAGCTGGTTTTAATCTCTACACGGTAGTTGTCCATCGCTTTCACTTCTAGCTCTACTCCATCTAGGATGCGCGGCTTAGGTGCTGCTTCAAGCGCTTTTTGTAGAGAGTTCACTACAGAGTTTGCCGTTAATGTCGAACCGTCATGGAATTTAACGCCTTGGCGAATCGTGAACTGCCAAGTCAGAGGATCAAGATGTTTCCAATCCGTTGCTAGCATAGGTTCTGCTTCTGAGGTTGGGCTCAGGTTAACCAGAGTTTCTGCTGTGCTCCAACGAGATAACTTAAAAGCGTCATCAGAAAGTGGCGATAAACCCGTTCTTGGTGGTTGCATCATCGCAACTCGAATTTCAGATTTTACTGCGGCATCGCTAGACCCTGGTTGAGAGTCAAAACAGCCCGTCAAAGGCAGAGCCAACGCAAGCGTGCAAGCCAGTTTGATTGAATTAAAACGCATAATTATTTTTTCTCTGTAGCTGTATTTTTTTAATAAATAAGGTTGTGTTTAACAAGTAGATTTCGAAAGAGGCTGAGACTCGATCAGCATCTGAGTCGCAGGATGAGCAGGTTTACTCATCACTTGATCGGTCGGTCCGTGCTCCACCATTTCACCATGGTCGAGTACCAGTATTTCTTCACAAAGGGCTTTTGCGGCACCTAAATCGTGAGTAACCAAAATAAGGCGCATATCGCGCTTCTTTTTTAATGAATTAACCAAGTCCAACAACCTTTGGCGATTCACTGGGTCAAGGCTGGCAGTAGGTTCATCGGCCACCAGCACTGCGGGTCTAACGACAAGAGCCCGAGCAATAGCCACACGTTGAGCTTGACCTGTAGAAAGCTGATTAGGTTTCAGTAAGAGCAAACTGGCAGGCAATCCAACGTCTGAAAGCGCCTCTTCAATGATGGCTTCATGATTACCCGAAACATCTAAGTTACTTAGAGGTTCGGCTAAGATCTGTCGAACGGTATAGTAAGGGTTGAGGCTAGTGTGGGGCTCTTGAGGCACCAATTGAATCAAGCGACACACCGTTGCTTGCGCTTTGCTATCGCGAATTGGGAGCGAATAACCGAACAAGTTTATTTGACCAACGGTTGGCGCTTTAAGGCCAAATAGCAGTTCAATTAACGTTGATTTACCGGCACCAGAACGCCCAACAATTGCTAGGCTTTTGTCTTCAACATTAAGGTCTATGTTCTGTAGCGCTTTGAACGCTTTACCACCCAACCAACTTGGTACGGAGTAGTAGTGAACACTCACATTGTCGAACTTAATCTCTATCGGTGTTTGTGTTTCTGAATCAGTCACTGGCATTAATGGCGAGGCTTCTGAGTTTAGTGATAAGGTCGAGCTCATTCGATTAAGTCTCTCAATGAACAGCAGAAAGCGTGAGAGCTCGACTCAAGTGCATGTTTCGGTGCACCGTAAGCCACCACACCACCATCATCGATGACTAACAGCTTGTCACACGCCAACGCGCTATGCAGGTCATGGGTGATGAGTAAACCACCAATTTGACGCTGTTTAACATTGTGTCGAATCAGCTTAAGTATCTCTTGCTCTGTCACCGGATCTAACGCACTGGTTGGTTCATCGGCGATGATAATATCGGCGTTACTCAGCAAGCCAATCGCAATACACACACGTTGGCGTTGCCCGCCCGAAATTTGGCTCGGGTATAACGGCAAGATAGTTTCAGGATTAGGGAAACCAAGTTGTACTAGCAATTCGGTGAGTTTGATTTTGTCTTGTGATCTGGGCTTAGTGCGAGTCCCCGTCAATGCCAAACTAAGTTGACCTTCGATTGAAACCAGAGGATTTAATGCTTGAAGGGCATCTTGGAAGATAACCGCTGGCCTTTGTGCTGCCGTTCGTTGCAACATTGGTAAGCCACACACAGCCTCACCAGATAAAGAGATATGACCTTCAGCCTCAACCGTTTCTGGCATGAAGCCCGCAATCGCACGTGAAAGCATCGACTTACCAATGCCTGACGGTCCCATGATCGCCAACAGCTCACCTCGATAAACATCGAAGTGGATATCTTGGAAAAGGGTTCTCGAAGAGGTTTTGATCGTTAGGTGGTCAACAGACAAAAGTGGGGCGTTCACGCAGATACTCACAGATAGATGTTATAACATAACAACATTATCATTTAGCTGAGGCGATGAAAAGCGGACATTGAACTGTATCGCGTTTTACTTACAATTTTATTGACCATTTATAGTGAGTCATTACATACAAAAAAGCGCTCACCAAATTTATCGTATAAAAATAGTAAAGCGCTTTCATAAAATATTAATAATGTATTAAAGATGGCAATTAGACAGCTTAGTTAATGGCACCCTGTACTGCATCTTTGACTGGGTAACACTTCTGCTTAACTTGTGCGATGAACGGATACAGGAACGCAATACGCCCAAGATAGAACAGAGTAAACGCAAGCCACAAACCATGATTGCCCCAAATATCGATGGTGAATGCCTGTACCGCTAAGAATACCAACAAAGCCACGATGCTTGAGTCTCTAACCGGACGCGTGGTTCCCGTTCCGGTAAAGATGCCGTAAACCGTTAAGCCAAAGCCAGCCACTAGCGGGAACACAATCAGCCACGGGGCCATCTCTTGATACAAGGTAACCAGCGCTGGAATATCGGTAAACAAGAAAACAATCATGTCTTTGAATATCAGGGTTAAAAGCGTCAGCGCGGCAATGAAACCTGCCGTCCATTGGAAGTTAAGCCTTAAAACACGATCAAGCATTGAAGGGTTCTTCTGTCCTACCGCCTTACCTGCAAACACACTCGATGCGTTGGCAATACCATCAAACATATAGCTGACAATGAAGGTCACCTGCATCAAGATCGCGTTAGCCGCTAGAACATCGGTACCCAGTTTAGAGCCAGTACGCGCCATCATGTTGAAGAACACCAAGATACAAATGGTGCGAAGCAATAGATCGGTATTCGAAGAGATGATTGTCGATAGGTCTTTCTTGGTCATCTTCGAGCCTTGCAAGAACTCAGAGATCGAAATATTGCTGGTCTTCATCACCAAGGTCACACCAATCGCAAAGGTGGTAACTTGTGCAATCAAACTTGCGTAAGCCACACCTGCGACACCCAAATCGAAATAAAGTACAAACACCGCATCCAAGACAATGTTCAACACATTACCAAACACTTGTGTATAAAGAACGTCTTTGGCTTTCGCCTGTCCCATTAACCAACCAATAATGGTGTAGTTAAGCAACACGAAAGGCGCGCCATAAATCAAAATACTGAAGTAGATATGCGCGTGCTCGGCTACATTGGCTTCAGGCTCTATCACCCACATTGCGCCTTGCCAGATGAGTGGTTGTATCAAGATAAAGATCAAACCCACTAAACCAGACAGCACAAACGGACGCATCAAGCTACCCGCCAAATCAGTGCGGTTTCCCTTACCCAGTGCCATCGCACTTTGGCCCGTGGTACTGACACGGAAAAAACCAAACAACCAATACATGGTGTTCATAATGATGGTGCCGATCGCCACGCCGCCAATCAGTTCAGCAATACCAAGTTGGCCGATAACAGCGGTATCCACAGCACCTAGTAGAGGCTGTGTCACCGTTGAGATGATGAAAGGGAAGGCAATTTTCAGATAATCTTTGTGGGTAATGGTCATATATTCTAGCGGGTGATATTAAGAACTATTTGCAATTAGAGCGGGATGCTATCGTTTAATCCGTACGTTGTCATCATTTACTTAGAGTCGTTTATCAACAAGCTTCTCTCCTATCGCACCATCAACATAAGAGGCCTTTCTGTCATTGAGCGAGCAAATTAGCCACAACAAATGAGTAAAATCACGCTCGACAAAACACAACAAAACCAATTACTGAGCCAACTCAATGGTTAACCTAGTAAAGGCTCAGTAAAAGCTCACGGGAAGGTAGAAATCGAGTTCGAACACTTCATCGGTGTTGAGAAAATGATTCTGATGATAATGCACATACGCGGGAGTCGAGCGCTGTTTGAAACCAGATGTGGGTAGCCACTTTTCTAACACCATACTGATCTGTGGTAGCAGTTCTCCATAGCGGCCATTTAGTCGAAACACAGCGTGTAAGCCGCCCGGAATCACCATCTGATTAACTACGCTACGATACTTAATCGGCTCATCAATCGCGATACACGCCACATAGCGGCACTGATCCATCTCAACCCAAGCAGGGTTTGAGTGATGCAAACCAAATTGGCTCGAGAAATCACGCTGTTCCGAATTCGCCCACGCTTTCAATATCAACCACGCATTGCGAATGGATCGATTATATCCCGTATGTCGAACATAGGCCGCCATCCGTTCAGGCACTTCAATAATCTTAGGTTCAGGTAACACTCGCTGCGCCACATTCAAATAGCCCGCCGCCACTTCAGGATCTTTCAGATAGGGTTTTTCAGCTACTTGTAAGTCGTGTTTACGCCATTCACCCGGCGACATATTAAAAGTCGCCTTAAATGCTCGACTGAACGAAGACACCGAACTAAAGCCACACTTGTTGGCAATTTCTACCACAGACGAGCTAGTATCAAACATCAGTTGGTTGGCTGCATACTCCATTCGAGTTCGACGGATATATTGATGCAACGACTCCCCGACCACGCTTTTAAAGGTGCGGTGAAAGTGCTGTTCTGAATAGGCCGCTATCTCAGATAACTCTTTGGCAGACAAAGGCTGACTGATGTCTTGGTGAATATGGAACAGGACATCATTGATTCGCGATATGTGTTGACGTGACATCGTTTAAATAGCATAAATGGACATGTTTAAGAGCATAAACGGACACGCTAGTTTTTACAATTGCCGTGTAATATCAAGCGATAGAATAAAAACGATAAACGACGAGACACAACACATGGAAATCGCACAGTCATTACAACAGATTCAATCTTCATACATTCGGGAGATCCTCGCAGCCGCAAGTGATCCAAATGTCATCTCATTGGCCGGTGGTTTACCGGACGAGAAAACATTCCCTATCGATTTAATGAAGCCAACGCTAGAAAACCTAGCGAACATGCCTGAAGTTTTCCAATATGGGTCGACTGCTGGTTATGGCCCTTTGCTTGAGCACCTAACGCAAAGCTACCAATTGCCAGAGTCACACACGGCAATGATTTGTACTGGCTCTCAGCAAGGTTTGGATTTGATTGCGCGTGCGTATGTCGACCCAGGTGATGTGGTTGTGATGGAAGCGCCAAGCTACTTAGGTGCGATGCAGGTGTTTGGCCTCGTTCAAGCAAACATTGCGACCGTGTCTCAAACTGAATTTGGGCCGAATCTAGATGAATTGGAAACATGCTTTGCACAGCAAGCGCCAAAAATGTTCTACGCGGTGCCTGATTTTCACAACCCAACCGGTGTGTGCTGGGCAACAGAAACTCGTCAAAAAGTAGCTGAGCTGTGTATCAAATACAACGTGGCATTCATTGAAGATGCACCATACCGTGAGCTACGTTTCACAGGTACAGAACTGCCGTTAGTTTCTTCGTTCTGCCCTGACAACTCTATCGTTCTTCGTTCATTCTCTAAAATTGCATCGCCAGGTTTACGTATTGGTGCGGTAACAGGTAAGCGCAGCTACCTTGAGCCATTGATCAAAGTGAAGCAAGGCGCTGACTTACACTCAAGTGTACCAATGCAAGCATTGCTGGTTGGCCTTCTGAAACATGAAGACTTTAACGTGCATATGGAAAACATTCGCACCCTGTACAAGTCTCGTTATGAAGTGCTGTTTTCTGAACTAGAGAAACAGCTGCCTGCTGACTGCGTATTAAAATCCGTTGATGGTGGGATGTTCATTTGGGTAGAAATCCCAGAGTGCGACACCTTCGAACTGGCTAAAACTCTGCTTTCGAATGGCGTGGCAGTTGTGCCAAGCCCAGTATTCTATCCAAAGGCCGATGAAGCAAAAGCCGCACTGCGCTTAAACTTCACTAACGCCAACCCAGAAGAATTAACAGAAGCGGTGAAACGCTTAGCGGAAGTACTTAACCAAGCGTAATCGCTGATTAAGTCAGACAGATTCAATACCAAGGCCCTGATGTATTTTTACAGCAGGGCCTTTTTGGTTTGGGAATACGTGTTGTAATTCGAACCAGATAAAACGGTTTCATTGCATTTCTTAGTCCAAAAGCCATACTAATAACAATGCTAAATAGCCCTACTTTTGGTTGGTTTTTGTCCTTCCTTGGCTTGGTTATACTGCGGCGGATTTTAATAAGCCAATATGGGCAAACCTGAGTAAATCAAACTCAGTATGTATCATAAAAGGCAACCGCTCTGGATTTACGTTCCAGCTCGCAGAAAGGAAAAACCATGTCTCAATATGTTGTATGTGCTCTGTATAAATTCGTTGCACTTGATGATTACCAAGAAATTCGCCAGCCACTCACTGACGTGTTAGAAGCCAACCAAATCCGCGGTACTTTGCTACTTGCGAGTGAAGGTATCAACGGCACCGTTGCAGGTAAGCGCGAATCTATCGACGCTCTTCTTCAATGGTTCAAACAAGATTCTCGTTTGGCTGATGTTGTTTACAAAGAGTCGTTCAACGAAGAACAACCATTCAACCGCACCAAGGTTAAGCTTAAGAAAGAGATCGTAACCATGGGCATTGAGGGCATCGACCCACGCCATGTTGTTGGCACTTACGTGAAACCAAACGAGTGGAACGCATTGATCTCTGATCCTGATGTGATTCTGGTTGATACTCGTAACGACTACGAAGTGGACATCGGCACCTTCAAAAATGCCGTAAACCCAAACACAGAAACCTTCCGTGAGTTCCCTCAGTACGTTGAAGACAACCTTGATCCTAAGAAACACAAGAAAGTCGCGATGTTCTGTACTGGCGGTATTCGTTGCGAAAAATCAACAGCCTACATGAAAGAGCAAGGCTTTGATGAGGTTTACCACCTTGAAGGCGGCATTCTTAAGTACCTAGAGGAAGTACCAGAAGAAGAGAGCATGTGGGAAGGCGACTGCTACGTATTTGATGGTCGTGTTGCAGTAAACCACCAGCTAGAAAAGAGCGGTTACGATGTGTGTAACGCGTGTCGCCTGCCAATCACTGACGAAGACAAAGCCTCTAAACACTTCGAGAAAGGCGTAAGCTGCCCTAAGTGTATTGATAAGCACAGCGACGAGCAGAAAGCCCGTTTCCGTGAACGTGAAAAGCAAGTTCAACTGTCGAATGCTCGTGGCGAAACCCACGTAGGCGGCGAAGCTGCTCACCTTATCGAGCAACGCAAAAAAGAGAAGCTTGCACACAAAGAGCAGCAACGCTCTGGTAAGAAAGCAAAGTAAACTTTCTGCTTTAAACTCTTATAGTTCTAAACATATAACTATAAATAGTTAGCTATATACATACAAAATGGCGCAAGTTCGAGGATAATCCTACGAGTTTACGCCCTTTTTTGATCGCTTTACGGCTTTGTGTTTTGAACCACATTTCTTTCGAAAAATTACTTCTATACTGTTAATAATTCGACTAGAGAGGAAGTGCCAATGCTCAATGAAAACCATGCCTTTATCTTAGATTTCCCAGATCTTAAATTAGACATTGTTCAGCTCAACCACGACGACGAAAAATTCAAAGCAGACATGCAGAAATACCACCAACTCGACTACGACATCCGTCAGCTAGAAATCTCTGGCAGCCCTATCGATGACGACAGCATGCACAACCTCAAAGTAGAACGCATGGAGCTCAAAGACTCGCTACACAAACAGCTCACGCGCCATCACGCGCTTAATATCGTATAGAAAAATCAGTCCAAGACTTTATTCTAAGCCATGCATCACGCATGGCTTTTTGGTTTCATCACATCGCAAATCTAAGCTAATTCGGCTTCTTCAATTATGTTACTGTTTGCTTATTCAAAGGCGTTTGATAAGGAAGCAAGCAAAGTGGCAAGACAAGAAGAGAATATACAGTTCCAGCTCGTTTCAAATTCTGAATTCGAAGAACTGTTTACGTGTGTTAAACAAGGTCTTTTCATACACGTAGATAACGTTTTCGGGTGGGACGACGACTTCCAACGTCAACGACTTTTAAACGATTACCATCCTTCTTGGTTTCATTGGGTATACCGAGGAGAAGAGAGGATTGGACTTGTGTGTTTTAAGCCTTATGACAACGCATACCATATTCATCTGCTGATCATTTTCCCTCAGTACCAAGGTCGTTCGCTTGGCAAGAAAGTCATGACTCTCATACATAAGAGAGCCATGAAAGAGCAACGAAGCCAAGTGACTCTGTCGAGCTTTAGAAGTAACACTCGCGCCATTAGTTTTTATCAGTCACTTAGCTACCGAGTTGTTGATGAAGGAGATGATGATTTTGTGGGGATGGAGCTCAATCTATACCACAAACACCATCTCTAATTAAACGCCCTAGCCACTCGCCCATTACTGCTCAGTACATAATGACCAATATAAGCTGGGATAAATACCGATTGCCCTTTGGTGAGTGTCAGGTGCTCGCCTTTCTGACTCATTAGCGATAAATCATCATCGATTGCCATTAAGATTTCAGCGCCGCTTGTGATGACTTCTTCTTGCTGAGGGCGATGAAAAATATTGAAATCAAAGTCACTAACTGGGATATCATAGCGATCACATTGACCTAACTTTGAAGGTGCTAACAACAAGCGTTCGAACGGGATTGGTGTAAACTCTGTGCAGGCAACCAACTCAGCGAGATCAATGTGTTTTGGCGTTAAGCCAGCTCGCAGCACATTATCTGAATTGGCCATAATCTCGAGCCCAGTCCCCTTGATGTATGCGTGCGGAGTGTTTGCATTCAAATACATCGCTTCACCCGGCCGTAGTGTGATCAAGTTAAGCAGCAGAACGCAAAACAAACCGATATCATTCGGGTACTGGTGGCTAAGCTCAGTAACCAAAGCAAACTCAGATTGACCTTGGTGAGCGGCTGCGTAAGCCAGAAGTTGCTCTAATGCTCGGTGTTTACGTTGGTCGTCCAGAGTTAATAAATCACGGAAAAACGCCTCTAAACCTAGAGAATCAAGGTGGTTGCCAAACTCTTCAACTAAACCAGCCAGCTCGCTCGAATTCAACTTTCTGAACAACCCTAATATTTCATCGAATTCTCGAAAGCCATTCATTGCTTGATATTCAGTGATCGCGTAAACCAATTCAGGTTTGTGGTTAGAGTCTTTGTAATTACGATGTCCTGCAGTCAGAGGGATTCCTGCTTGCTCCTCTCTTGCAAAGCCAACCTCTGCTTGGCGCTTGTTTGGGTGAACCTGAACCGACAGCGCCTTTTCTGCCGCTAAGATCTTAAATAAGAATGGTAGCTCACCAAACGCCTGCGCAATATCGGTTGATAGGTAGGCCGATTTATTCTTGTTAATCAGCTCAGATAGAGGCACTAAATGTTGGTCCAGCTTGACCATTGAGCAACCTTTCGGATGCGCTCCCATCCAAACTTCCGCTTGCGGCTCTTGTGACTCATTCTTAAAGCCAAACAGTTCACGTATCGAAGAAATGCTCCCCCATGCATAATTTTGGATGGTGTTTTCCATTGGGAAAAATGAGTGTTCTGAGAGGTGGCTGAGTGACATGGCGTTTTCCATAGTGAGGCCTTTGAACATAATTCAGAGAGCTGATTTCTAATAACGTAAATAATTAGAAAGACTACAGAGAGCAGCTAGGACCCACATGAGATGAGGTCTTAGACGCAATAGGAAAAATTCTTAGAAACAGGTGAGACCGATGAAAAGCGTGAAAATAGTCACATTTGAATATCACGAGTAGAAAGCGCTGAGAATAAGATAGCGGCTTGTATCGCACTGATTACAGCAGCGATACAAGCATCTGAATACAAACACTAGTGACTATCTTGTTATCGTTCCTTAAAAACCAGAGCGAGCTTCTGCACTTTTCTGAGGTGATTGAGCTTGTAGGAAAGGCAGTAACAGCAAGCCAATAACGGCCGCACAAGTAGAGATGGTAATGAAGAACCCACTCCAGCCGTAAGCTTCTAGAACGAGCGCTAATGGGTAACCAGAAAGTGCTGCTCCCATATAAGCAAACAAGCCAACAAAACCTGTCGCCGCCCCGGCAGAGTCTTTATGTGAACATTCCGCCGCCGCCATGCCAATAAGCATTTGAGGGCCAAAAACAAAAAAGCCAACGCAGAATAGCCCAGCCGCTTGAAACACAAAGTTGGTTAAAGGCATAAGCCATAAAGCCGAAACCGAAAGGAAGATGCCAATCGCAAACAAGATGTTCATTGGACCGCGGTTGCCACCAAACAACCTATCCGATCCCCACCCAGCAACAAGTGAACCAACAAAACCTCCTATCTCGAACAGAGACAAGGCAGCGTTGGCGTTGATCAAACTGTAATCGTGTTCTTCGGTGAGGTATAAATTGCCCCAGTCGTTAACTGCCGTTCTTACGATGTAAACCAACACATAACTAAAGGCGAGCAACCAAATGTACTTATTGCTGAACACATAGGTTTTCAGGATCTCTCGATAGCTTAACCCTTGCCCATGGCTCTCTTGCGCTAATTCCAGGTGATCACTGCGCCACTTCCCTACCGTCGGAAGTCCCATGGTGGTGGGCTTGTCACGTAAGCGCCAGCAGACAATAAGACCGATAAAAACACCAATCACACCCGGCCAGATAAACCCAGCTCGCCAACTGAACTGCAGCGTTAGATAACCCACAAGAATAGGGATAAGCGCTCCACCCACGTTGTGCGCTGTATTCCAGATTGCCCAGCGAAAGCCTCTTTCGGAGCGAGAATACCAAGTCGTCAATAACTTGGAACACGATGGCCAGCCCCAACCTTGGAACCATGCATTCAGTACCCATAGCGAGATAAAAGCCGCTAACGAACTCGAAAAGCCAAACGCGATGTTTATCAGACCAGTCGCGATTAGGCCAAGCCCCATGAAGTAACGAGGGTTCGACCGATCCGATATCGTGCCTGAGATAAATTTCGATAAGCCATAAGAAAGATAAAAGAGCGTGCCAATTAAGCCGATATCGCCTTTGTCCAAACCTAGATCGGTGATCATTGCAGGCGCGGCGTAATTAAAGGTTTTACGAGTGAAGTAAAAACCCGCATAGCCGACATACATTCCTATCATGATGTGAAGGCGCCAATAGCGATAACTCTGATTGACCTCATCATCAGTTAGAGCATCACTCTCTGACGTTGTTGAGCGCAGAAATCCAAACATATTCGTTCTCACACTTTAGGTAATGTAACGCTGATATTGGTACCCGAAGACGAGCCATTAGCGTTGATTGTCATCTTGCCGCCGAGCGCCTGAACACGCTCTTGCATACCACGAACACCCATTCCTTTGAGAAGATCTTGCGCTGTAAAACCAATGCCATTATCTGTGATCTGAAGGTAAGCCTGGTCACCTAAAATCAGTTCAATTCTGATCTCGCTCGCGTTGGCGTATTTAGAGGCATTATTTAGAGACTCTTGGCACAGCCTGAAGATAGTGACCTTAAGCGTGTCACTCAAACACGAGTAATCTCCTTGCCAATTTAACTGGATATCAACGCCGTGATCCGAGAACTCCATCTCTCGAATAAGCTGTTCCACGGAATCTTTTAAGTCCAGATCGTCCAACATCTTAGGTCTTAGTTTTGTAAGCAGACGTTTGGTGGTGTCATAAACATTCAAAGATAATGATTCAATGGTACCCGCACAGCGAACGCTCATCTCAGCCGCGTCGACACGTTTAATAATGCTTGCCTGAGTACGAATTGCCGTGATGTTTTGGCCGATTTCATCATGCAGTTCACGCGCAATATCACGACGAACCGACTCTTCAGCGGTAACTAACTGACGTGAAAGATTTTGATTTCTGGAAAGCTCACTGCGTAATTTGGAGTTGAGATCTTTCTGCTTTTGAACCGCTAAACCAAGCAGTATACCTGTGATGGTTTGAGCAGATAGAGACAAGAGTAAGTCGGTAATTTCGAGTTTGGATGTTCCGCTGTGGGCTGCAATCAACGCGACACTATTTAACATTGTTGCAAGCAGAGCACCTTGCCATCCATAACGAACGGCGAGCAAGATAATAGGGATCGCCATACAGAACGGGGCAAAGCGCCTTAGCTCATCAGGCAAACTGGTTTGTATCAAAATACTGGCGACCAACAACACGCTATATAAAGCAATATGACGGATTTTGAACTCAACGACATTATTGATTAAGTAAGAGCTCAATGGTGCCCACTTGTTTTGGAATAGATAGTTCCAGACCAGATAACACATCGGCACCAGCATCAGTCCGCCAGTAATACTCACCAACCACACCATGTAAACAGCAGAAACATGAGAACCCACCACGGCAACGTTAATAAATGCTGTGACCATGATTAAGCTCGCCATCACTAACAAGTGACGATTCTGGTCACCAGAATAATAACGCTTGGCAATTAGCGTGGCAGGAATACTCAATCCACTGGCGATGAGTATCGTCAGCCATTGGGGTTCATCAAGCAGCAGAGCTAAAGCGATCGCAAGTCCCCACTCTGCAATATAGATGGCAGGCCAATAGTGGGTACGAGTGTGCAGCGTCATTCCCAGTCGAAGTGAAAACGGGAAAAGCAGAATGGCTAACTCAGGGTCATTAATGAAATAGAAGGCAATAACCCATAAACAGAACCATGCACAGCCAGCCATAAAAACCCCACACAGGGAGGTGGCTAGGTAAGAACGCATTAGTACTGGTCTTGTGTAAACAGTTTCGCTAACTCGACATTATTCTTAACATTGAGTTTGTCCATCGCATTGGCACGGTGTACATGCACCGTTTTATGGCTAACCCCTAGCTCTACGGCAATAGATTTTACATCGAGCCCTGTCGCCAATAACTGACACACTTCGCTTTCTCTGCGGGTGAGCTGATTTAAAGAGGCTTTATTCTTCATGGGCGTCGCAAGCTTTATGGCGATATCGGGCGTGAGATAACAGCCACCATTTGCGCTCGTGTGTACGGCTTGGATTAACTCATCAGGGCTACAGCGCTTGCTGAGATAACCTTTGGCTCCTAACTCTAATGACTTCTCAACCATCGCCGGCGAGTCATGAACGCTCAACATGATGCTGGCAATGCCAGATGGAATCTCTTCCAATAAGCTCAGGCCACTTTCGTCTTGCATTGAGATATCTAAGATCACGACATCAGGGTGACAACTTGGCAATCCTAGGCGCGCTTCTGCCGCAGAGTTGAATTCCCCCACGACCGTAATATCAGCTTCAAGACTGAGTAATTGAGCAAAGCCAGATCGAACAATGACGTGGTCATCAACAAGCGCAACATTAATCATGATATTAACCAAAATTAAGAGTAAGAAAGAAAAATAGCCCCAACAGGAGCTATCTAAAATTAAGTTTATTAATAGAGATGATACTGAATCGAACTAACGATTGGTATGATCTCACGTGCTTTAAACCAATAAAGCACGTGAGACTCGCTACGCGTTTTGAGACGCTAAGTGTATTTTCTTAGCGTGGCGAATCTTCTTCTCTTCCGCAACCGCAACGAATAGCAGTAACACGATACAAATGGCAGCTGACGTATCAAGCGCTGCGAACGTGCCTTTCCAACCCGTTAAGCCAAAAATAGGTGTGCCGTCTGCAATCATACCTAGGCCAAGTTTGGCAAAGCTGTCACCAATTAAGTAAGCAAATGTACCTTTCACGCCATCCGCAACGCTGATTGCTTTCTTAGGCACGAAACCTACTGCAGCAACACCAATCAGCAACTGAGGACCAAATACTAGGAAACCAAGCACAAACAGTGATGCTAGGTACATGAACTCACTGGTTGCATGCTGGTAGAACTCTAGCGAAACGATAATCAGGCCAAGCGATACACAAGCAACCAAAGCACGGCGTCCGTTCGCAAGGTCTGACAGATAACCCCACATTAACGTACCGACCAGTGCACCAACCTCAAACAGAGTGAAGCCTGAAATCGCGGTTTCTTTTGATAGACCTAGCTCTTGATACGCATAAACGGTAGACCATTGATCGATACCGATACGAACAATGTATAAGAAGATATTCGCGAAGCAGAGCAACCAGATCACTTTGTTTTTCAGGATGTATTCAACAAAGATCTCTTTCTTAGTCATTTGATTTTCTTCAGCAGCCGTATCTTCTTCGCTGACTTCTTCATCAAACAACTCTTCAACCGTACCTAGACCATAGGCTTCTGGAGAGTCATTACCAAAGCGCATACCAATAAAGCCAACCACAATCGCAATGATTGATGGGAACACGAACATACCGATCACGTTGCCATCAAAAAGGTAGTTAGCACCGAACAGAGCAACACCAGCGGCACCTGCACCACCCACGTTGTGCGACATATTCCAAAGGCCTAAATAAGAACCACGCTTGTTACGAGGCGTCCATTTAGTGATGGTCGAGTAGCTTGAAGGACCGCCGGTACTTTGGAAGAAACCACTCAACGCATAGAAGGCAACCATCAAGAATAAGCTAGCACTGCCACCGCCCATACTGAAGCTGAAGCCCAACATAGCGATACCAGAAAGGACAAGCATGAATGGCAGGAACTGCTTGGTGTTTTTACCATCGGCATAATAGGAAACGACGGTTTTACCGATACCGTAAGTGATAGAGAAACCCAGACCGATAAGACCTAGATCCGTCATCGATAATCCATAAGTAGAAATCATGTCGTTTTGCGCGACATTGAAGTTCTTACGGATCAAATACATGGTTAGATAACCAATGAACACGACGAGGTAAGATTGTAGGAATGGTTTAAACCACATTTTTCTTCTAGTTTCGACCGGAAGATCCAGCGTCGGTTTTCGAACCTGATCTAGGAACTTTAACATTGTGAACTCTCTTATTTTTTGTGAGGTCTGCACGGCATAATTGCGGCCATACATTGTTTGTTAGTTGACCGTGAAATAATAAGGAGTCTAAAAATCGACCGCATGAGAGAGGGTCTTAGAATAACTAGGAAAAATTCTTAGTTCAGAATTGGGAGTCAAGAAAGCGTGAACAGCATCACTTTGTTTACGGTCTGTTATGGATTTGATATTACGATAACAAAAGTCACTCATTTCAGGGCTGACGAACCTTGTAAATAAACAGAAACGAGTGGATTACTTCACTAAAAAAACACCAGTATCGGTTCATCACCATAAAACTCCATGGTCATGGTGTGTCCGATACTGGTTCAGCATTCATTCTGATTAAAATAGATTCAATAGGCTTGTTACGTTTCGCGTGAATCGTACTACAGTCGCTTGCCGCTACCGTCTTCCCACATTACTTCACATTCATCTTTGATGGCAGCTTTTAATAATTCAACCAGTGGGAACGCTCGACTACCGATATTAACAGGCGCTTCAACCACCTCTTCTTCATTGTCGTCATCAGTATTTTCATGCTCTACGGACTTGCTCTGCTCTGCTGCAATAGCAGCACGTAGATTATCCAGAGCTTGAGGAACCTCTGAAGCATCCATAGCACCTGGGATGGAGCCGCTATGCCCAAGCATCTTGATGAACTGGAGGCCGACTTCACCAAACATCGTGACACTAGCATGAGCTTTACAACTAAAGGTAATTAACATAATGAGCCTTTCTTAATTTTGGTCGTTTACAAACTATGTGGAGTAACTCTCTGGAAAGCAAGTAGATAAACATCAAACAACGGTTACAAGTTTGATGCTTAAATCTAATCTTCTAGAGATGACCAGCACCATCGGTGATATACATCACTATTTGGAATTGATTGAACAGCCTTTCATATGAAACCTTGATAGTAGTCACACTAAATAGACATCTAAGCCTCTGCATAGCTTGTTATTTAATCTACTATTAACACCATTATCAAAAACTTTGGCACAGATCACATGAAAAGGCTCGTCGGCAGGCACCTAGAAGAAATGGCGGACATACGATCCACCCGCAAGCAAAAAATTGTCCACTCCTTTTCACTGACTGCCGCTGCGTTATTCATTTTCTACACTTGGGCTTACTTCCAAGGCCAACATTACACACTGTCGGTTTTCGAATTGTGTTTTGCACTGATCGCTATCTCCAATGCATTTTACGTAAGAAAAGTCATTAACCCTGAATATTCCGAATTGATCCTGAGCGGTGTTTTACTGGTTCAAGGGGTCATCCTATTTTTGTACAGTCACGCCATTCCTGACCGAATTCTTTGGCTCTACCCTATTCTGGCGGCGGTGATTTTTATCAATGACTTCAGAATTGGAATCATCTTTAGCACCTCATTTTGTTTGTTTATCAGCACCTTGATTACGGCAATGCCCAATAACTTTTCTCTGCCATTTAACAGCACACATCGGTTTATTCTTAGCCTGTTTACTATGAGCTTGGTGTGTCACACATCCGCTTATTACTACACAAAAGCCGTCAGTTATATCCAACGCCTTTATAAAGAAGGCATTGAAGATCTCGCCTACAGAGACCAACTTACCGGATTGGCCAACCGTTGGAGCTTTGAGCGCTGGGCTGTAGAAAAGCTTGCGACAGTGGATAGTGAGCAATCACTTACGGCATTGGTCTTTTTGGATATAGATGACTTTAAAGGCATTAACGACAGCTACGGGCACGATGTGGGAGACAGTGTCTTACAGCATTTTGCCAATCGCTTGAGCAACAACATTCGAACCAGAGACAGAAAAAGCCATGAATACGATTATTCCATCGCGCGCTTTGCTGGAGACGAGTTTGTTCTGATGCTCTACGATGTGCCAACTCGTAAAGATCTAGACGGCATTCTAGATAGGATCTGCGGGCTGTTCGAAAGCGGCTGCCAAACAAACGAGAGAATCAAGGAATTGACGTTAAGTGTTGGGGTTGCTTTGTATCCGCAAGATGCCCAAGAATTACATGAGCTGACGAGATGTGCTGATAAAGCGATGTATGTTGCCAAGCATTCAGGAAAAAACCGATATGCTTATTATCACGACAACCCAGTATCGACCCTGATAGAAGAACTACCAACGAGCCTTGTTAGCTCAGCACCGGATTCATCTGAACTTGAAGATTGCTTTGAAGCGAAGATCGAAGGGAACAATGTTACGCTATTAAAAACGCGCCAACGCTAGCCATTCCTATAACGGAGCGGCGCTGCTAACCTGCAAGGTACATAAGCCAAAGACTCACTAACCCGATCATAATAATCCATATGACTTGACGTGTTCGGTTTGGGTTATTCCCTTTAGGTCGCCTCACCACGGTTTTAAAAGCGGCTTGCTTAGCTGACTGAATAAACGGCGCTTCTATCTCACGTTTTTTCACGCGGCGTTTAACTGCGCTGTTTGCAACCTCTGTAAAGCGCTGGCTTTGCTCCGTTGTAAAGTCGTTATCAAAACCTATCCGACCATGCCTTTCGCCATGTTTTTGCTGAACTGCCATAGCGGCCTCCTTGGCGATATACTCTCTATTGAGTATAGACATAATTTCATATTGTTACCTGTTCAAAATTTTCGAATAAGTCACTCAACGCTGTGCCATCTTCTTTTTAAATCAAATTACATAAACTACAGCTATTCAAGTTTATGAGGGTTTCAAAATGACGAATGTAAGAGCAGTAGATCATGTGATTACAGCACATGCCACCTCAGATGGTGATGGCGTCAAAATCCAACGACTCGCAGGTTTTAATAACGCACGTTTCTCTCCATTTTTAATGATTGATGAACTGAAGTCGGATGAAAGCAAAGACTATGTTGGCGGCTTTCCTCCACATCCTCACCGTGGGATAGAAACGCTCACTTACATGCTCCAAGGTCACTTCCAACACAAAGACCATATGGGGAATGTTGGAGAGCTACGCAGCGGTGGCGCTCAATGGATGGCCGCAGGCCGTGGTGTCATTCACAGCGAAATGCCAATGATGGAAGAAGGTGCGCTGCATGGTTTTCAGATTTGGATAAACCAACCTGCGACACACAAAATGCAGCCAGCTCAGTATCACGATTTCCAAAGTGAAAGCATCGCGGAGCATCAAAGTGAACAAAGTGGTTTGTTAAGAGTGATTGCCGGAGGGTTTGAACTGCACAACCAAACTGACAAGGATTCAGAGGCTTTACGAGCGCAGGGTCCATTACAGAAAACAGGTGTGCCGTTAAGCGTTGCGGATTGGCGCTCTCATTCTGGGCAAAAAGTCACGTTAGGGACTAATGTTAATCACAATGCCATGACTTATGTGTACCGGGGCAGTATTAAGATCGGCTCCAAAGTGATCAAGCAAGGTCAGCTTGCCCTGCTCACCAAAGCTGACTGGCTTTCTTTAGACAGCTTAGAAGATTCAGGTGTACTGGTTTTTTCTGGTGAACCGATTAATGAACCTGTTGTGCACTATGGTCCGTTCGTCATGAATTCAATGGAAGAGATTGAACAGACGATTCAGGATTACAACGACGGCGTATTTGAGACTTACTGATTTACCAATGTCTGTCTTTGAGCTTTGAATTGAGATTTGAATTGAAGATTGAAGATTGAAGATTGAAGAGATTTTGCAACGAACAACGATTTGGTCATCCATTTGATGACTGCAAAAACAAGTGACACTATCCACTGCCGGTTACTATCACTTATTTAACCACGCTCCTAGAGCGTGGTTTTTTTCTATTCAATCAGAGACAAACGATGCCCTGATTGAACAAATTTAGATCTGATTACAAATACTCACATAGGTAAGCTGTCGCTTCTTTTACCTGTAGGTCGAATGAAGAGTCACCCGCAACGTCAAAAGACTCACCAGATTGGTATGTCGTCCAGTCATCATCACCAACACGCTTTACAATCAAAGCACCTTTAACAACGGTCATCTTTTCTGGAGCCGCAGTACCGAACGTGTACTCACCAGCCGCCATTACACCAACACTCACATCAGCACCAGACTGGTTAAACGCTAACGACTTAACGCCACCTTCAAAGTATGTGTTTTCTTTAATCATTGTACTTCCTTGTTATCTTCAAATTGCAATTATTGAGCTCACCGAGTAAGCCTATGCGTAAATTTAGGTGATAATTGTTTTAACCAATTCGAGACTTTCCTACAAGAAATAAATACGCATAGCTTAAGCATTTCTGGAGTTCGCTTTCATTGATAGCGTAAATACTGAGGAGCAAGGCTAAAAACCACTAACGCAACCACATTTATTAGAACATTCGATCCTGCTTCTAACTCTTAGAACAATTTTTGCAAACTAAGGTTTTAATTAATAGAATCTAAAACAATATCAGTCGAAAAATGAAGAGATAATGGCAAAAAAGCCGACTAAAAGCAGAGATCTATTTGCCAACTCGTTACTCTACGGCTTCCTATTAGCTGGCTTTATGGTTGCCCTCACCGCCGGCTATTTTGCTTACCAAGCCCACCAGCAATCGGTCAGTCCAAGCAACGTCTATGGCACATGGATAGAGATTGCGGCGCCACCTTACAACACCGATATCCTGACACTTTCAGACAAAGGTGTGATGATGAATCATCGTCTTATCACTACCTCATTCGATTTTGACGGTAAGATTGTCACGATCAACACAGGATCTGGAACCACCGTTTACACCATCAGCGGCACCTATGATTCACCTCGCTTGAAGCGACTAGAGCCAAGCGTACCGTCTCAGCAATTTGTTAAAGAAGGCTACGAAGATACTGCAATTGGTGATACCCATAGTGTCATGCAACAACGACGTGCTTCCCTAGCTGAGCAATTCAAAAGATAACCCTCTTATCCATACTGCCATAAGCATTCGTCTTCAAGTTTACCCGTCGATCGACCCCGCTCGCTCAACATACTTCACTTTGTGATTCAGCTTCAATCCACAGTATTTTCTTATAGTTTGTCGCACCTTTTCATAACTTCATGTCGTGAATTTTCACTTGTGAGATTTTCCTACTGAAGGATGTTTTATTTTATAAAACATGGACTCAGCCTCTCATTCATTAAGCAACAGAATTGTAACAAGATACAATTTTTTAGTTGTCCATCGAAAACGGATTTATTTTCAGTTATGAAATTAAAACTCTCTCGAATACTGACTGGGAAGCTCCTTCAAAACTGACTGGAGCCGTTTTATGGGGCCATTTGGTTCTCGTAACCTTCAAGGAATGAGAGAAAAAGTATGATTCGTATAAATACCTGTGCTGCGAGCATTGCTCTAGCGCTATCTGGTACAGCATTAGCTGCTCCAACAGCACCTAGCATCGACATGTACGGTTCCAACAACCTGCAATTTTCCAAAATTGAACTCGCGATGGAAACCACCTCTGGCTACAACCAGATGGTGAAATATCACGATAAAGCAAAGGTCGACGTCAAGTTCAACCAATGGAGCGGAACGTCAGGAAACACGTACAACATCTACTTTGATGGCGTTAAAGTCTCCACAGGCCCAATCACTGGCAGACAAACCACAGCTTCATTCGAATATGGCCAAGGCGGCTTATTTGAGATGGAAATCGAAGCGTGTGATGAAACAGGTTGTAGCAAGAGCGCACCTGCTCAAATCACGATCGCTGATACCGATGGCTCACACTTAGCGCCACTTGCGATGAATGTGGATCCGAACAACAAGTCATACAACACAGATCCAAATACGGTAGTCGGTACTTACTTTGTAGAGTGGGGTATTTACGGCCGTGATTACACCGTTGATAACCTACCCGCTGACAACTTAACCCATATCCTTTATGGCTTCATCCCAATTTGTGGTCCGAACGAATCAGTTAAATCAGTAGGCGGTAACAGCTACAACGCACTCATGACAGCTTGTCAGGGTGTTAACGATTACGAAGTGGTGATTCATGACCCTTGGGCGGCTTTCCAGAAAAGCTTCCCTCAAGCGGGACACGAATACAGCTCACCGATCAAGGGTAACTACGCAATGATGATGGCGCTCAAACAGCGTAATCCTGATTTGAAGATCATCCCATCGATTGGTGGCTGGACGCTGTCTGACCCGTTCTTTGATTTCACAACTAAAGCCAACCGTGACACCTTTGTAGCGTCTATTAAGAAATTCCTTAACACATGGAAATTCTACGACGGTGTGGATATCGATTGGGAATTCCCTGGTGGTGGCGGTGCTGCTCCAGACCTTGGTGATCCTGTAAATGACGGCCCAGCTTACATTGCACTGATGGCAGAACTTCGCGTGATGCTAGATGAGCTAGAAGCGGAAAACGGTCGCACTTACGAGCTCACTTCTGCGATCGGTGTTGGTCACGATAAGATTGAAGACGTGAACTACGGCGATGCTATCCAATACATGGATTACATCTTCGCAATGACTTACGACTTCTACGGCGGTTGGAACAACGTGTTAGGTCACCAAACAGCACTAAACTGCGGTAACTTCATGCGTCCTGGTCAATGTGATGGCACAGGCCTTGATGAAAATGGCGAACAATACACAGGCCCAGCTTACACCACAGACAACGGCATCCAACTGTTGCTTGAGCAAGGTGTTCCAGCGAACAAGCTTGTGGTTGGTACAGCGATGTACGGTCGTGGTTGGGAAGGCGTATTACCATCATCACTCACCGATCCGAGCGACCCTATGACAGGCGTTGGTAACGGCAAACTGAAAGGCAGCTCTGCGCAAGGCGTATGGGAAGATGGCGTTATTGATTACAAAGGCATTAAAGCAAACATGCTTGGCGCGAATAACCAAGGCATCAACGGCTTCGAATATGGCTATGACGAAATGGCAGAAGCGCCTTACGTTTGGAACCGCACTTCAGGTCAGCTAATCACATTTGATGATGATCGCTCTGTAAAAGCAAAAGGCGCGTACGTTCGTAGCCTTGGCCTTGCGGGTCTATTCTCTTGGGAAATTGATGCAGATAACGGCGACATCCTGAATGCAATGCATGAAGGCCTAGCGGGCGGTACAACTGATCCTGTCAACCGCAAACCAACGGCAGCTGCAGGTACAGACCAATCGGTTGAAGGCCCAGCTTCTGTTTCTCTAGATGGCAGCGCTTCAAAAGACAGCGACGGTACAATCGCGAGCTACGCTTGGTCTCAAGTCGGCGGTACAGCAGTAACACTGGCGAACGCTAATGCTGCGGTTGCGATCTTCGATGTTGTTGAAGTCGCTCAGCAAGAAACACTAACCTTCAGCCTAACGGTAACGGACAACGAAGGTGCTACTTCTACTGACACCGTTGTTGTAACAGTAAGCCCTAAAGATACAGGCCCAGTAAACACAGCACCAGTAGCAGTGGTTACGGCTCCGGCTGAAGTTAATGCGGGTGATGTAGTCGTGGTTGATGCTTCGGCTTCAAGCGATGCAGACCAAGACACATTGACCTTCACATGGGATGTACCTGCTGGTATTGATGCAACGGTTCAAGGTTCTTCAGTGAGCTTTGTCGCAGCGGAATACACGAAAGATACAACGCTGAACTTCTCTGTAACAGTCAGCGATGGCACAGAGACATCGGTAGCAGCTACTTCAGTGAAAGTTCTTAAGAAAACCACAGGCGGCGGTACGTGTACTAACGCTTGGGATTCAGGCGCAGTTTACACTGGTGGCGACCAAGTGACTCAAGGCGGTAAGGTTTGGGAAGCGAAATGGTGGACAACCGGTGAAGATCCAACAACGACAGGCCAATGGGGCGTGTGGAAAGAGATCGGCCTAGCAAGCTGTGCTAACTAAAAATAGGATTGAGCTAAACACCAACTAAGCACCTAAAAGCAAGGCCAACCAGATAATGTCTGGTTGGCCTTTTTAATGTTTGTTTTCTTAGCTTTGAGCTACGATCTTTTTACTGGCGTCCTACTGACTTGCGCTCGTTGTGCTTAGCCAATTAAGTTATCAAAGCTCTCGAACACTTGTGGGCACTTCATTACTCGCCCGTGGCCCTGTCCTTGAGTCGCAATTAAAGTAACGCGACCCATTTCATTAGCCGCACGCTGAGACACATCAAACTTAGTAAACTTGTCTTGCTCATCATGAACGATGATCGTCTGAGACTCACGAAGCGCTAGCTTTCCATAGGGATCAACAGACTGAATCGGGTAGTTAAACTGCTCTTCGACTTCTCCAACTACCGCCTCGAACAGTTTCATTGAGTAGCCAGAACGCGCAACGCTGCCAAATAGGTTTTCTAGATAATCCAGTACAGGTGCAATCAGCAATAATGGCTTGTTTTCCAATTTAACGTGCTTACATTCCAACGCAGAAGCCGTGCCCATACTGTGACCGACCAAACCTGCTACCTCACCCACCGAATCGAGAATCGCTTCAAGGCCGTTCACAAACGCAGGAATATGACCATGTACACCATCACTGCCACCATGAGCAGGGTGATCATAAGCCAGAGCCGTAAAACCTTTAGCGGCGATATGTTCCATCAGAGGGAAAAACTGACTCGCGGTGCCAGACCAACCATGAGTCAGCACCCAAACAGGCCCCGTACCCAAAGAATAGGTTTTTAAAACGCCATCACGACCTTTGATTTCACTCTTGATAAGCCCTTGGGGATCAGCATTTTTCTGCTCAGTACGCATTGGAGTGAGCAGCAACTTACGTGCTGTTTTCTTCGCATGACTCGGCGCTAGGATGTAATGAAGATTGGTTGTTGCGCCAATTAAGCTGCGCTTGAAGCTGAATTTGTTCGATGTATTAAAGTAGATTTTGTCACTCATGACCGGTCCTTGTATCGCCATCATCATTGGCGGATCGAGCTCGGCCCTGAAAATCGAACGACCGTGCTATTTGTTAGTGTAAAAAATGGCGATAGCGCTTTTTATGGCTGCTTGCCGCCACTTCTCTTAAAATTTCTTATAAGCCTTAGTTAAACAAAACTCAGATGCTTTGCGAGCTAAACCTCTTTCCAGCTAGCGATTAAGCGCTGTACACCACTCCAAAAATGGGTGTGGCTCGCTTGTTGGCCTCGTAACGAGTAGAACAAGTTCGCACTCAAATAAAGACCGTATAACTCGAAGGTTGCCTGTTTCGGGTCTAAATCGGCTCTGAACTGTTTGCTCTCAACCGCTTTTGCTACCTGAATCGTCAAGTAGTCAATCCACACTGAAATGGTTTTCTGCAGTGCTTTCTGAATCACAGACCTTTCACTGCCCGCATCTTTCCATGCATCAATAAACATGCAACTGCCTTGGAATGAATGGTTCCAGCCCAACCAATTGTCGAGCAGCTGTTTCAATTTCGCTTCAATATCACCATCTCCCAGCTCTCTTGCGGGAATGATGACTCTTTCGGTGAATATGGCGTTGGAATACTCGAGTACAGAGAGTTGCAGGTTTTCTTTAGAGTTGAAGTGTGCAAACAAGCCACTCTTAGACATGCCACACTGCTTGGCTAACTCGCCAATCGTCAAACTCTCAAGCCCATTCTCACTTGCAAGCGCGAATGCATGGCTCAAAATATACTCTTTGGTTATCTTTCCCTTACTCATTATTCACCAATAATAAATCTGATACATTATTTTTAGCACGTTCGTTCTTTTTTTCAAGATTTTTTACTTAACCCTAGGTATTCATTTTGTCTTATCAAAGAACTGTGGAAAAATGCGACAGTATTCAAAGGAATTTGAGTTAACCGATTATTGAGTTTAATAACTAGGGAAAGAGAATGAACACACTTTGGGAACAGTTTTCGTTTTCGGCGTCGGTAACAGGCCCTATCTGTTTAATGCTGTTTCTTGGTGTGATGCTCAAGCGAATCGGCTTAATCAATGACAATTTCATTGATGTCGCATCTAAGGTGGTATTTCAAGTCACCCTGCCCGCGATGCTATTTCTGAGTATTGTTCAATCGAATCACAACTTTTCAGCCAGTAGCGCGTTAGTTGCGTTTGGCGTCATCGCTAACTTTGTCTTTTTCTTGTTCACGATTTTCTCAACCAAATTAGTATTTAAAGGTTCGAAAGATCAAGGTGTGATTGTCCAAGGTGGATTCCGCGCCAATACCGCGATCATCGGCCTCGCCTATGTGGCTAATATCTATGGCAACCAAGGCGTGGCATTGGCGGCTATCTATGTCGCATCTCTAACCGTGTTGTATAACATTCAAGCCGTGATTGCACTGACACCCAAAGGCGAAGACACTGGTGCGAAAGCGATTAAAGTGATCGCTAAGTCGATTACCAAGAACCCATTGATCATCGCTATTTTCTTAGCGGTCGTCTTCTATGCGCTTTCGATTCCTATCCCAAAAATGGTCACTGATGCTGGTCAGTACTTTGCCAACATGACGTTACCTTTGGCACTGCTGTGTACCGGTGGGTCGCTGGACATCAGCTCGCTCAAACAAGAAAAGTTATCGACGTGGTTCGCCTCTAGCTACAAGTTAATTGCCTCACCGTTACTGATTACACTGGCGGCTGGGTACTTAGGATTTGAAGGGCTCGATCTCGGGCTTATCTTCTTGATGAGCGCAGCACCAACAGCAGCGGCAAGCTACGTTATGGCTCGTGCGATGGGAGGAAACTCAACACTGGCGGCTAACATCATCGCGCTTACTACTGTTGTTTCTCTTATCACTTGTACTCTCGGTATTTTTGTACTTACTGCAATGGATTTAATATAGCTGCGACAGGCTTCAAATAATCAATACAAGCCTTAAAACAAAGGTCGCAACCCTTGATTTAGCGCTAACTGATTCAATAAAAAGGCTGTTAGATTCTACGAAAATTTTCTTAGAGATCTGATATGTCTTCCGTTCAACATACGCCTTCACAACACATCGCCAGTATTGAGTTGGGTCGAGTGATTGCTATCTTGGCGATCATTGGCTTACATGGCCAAGTGGCACTTACTTATTGGCAAATCGATGAAGTGCCTTGGATTGGCTATGTGCTTAACCAAGCCGCTCGCTTCGCTGTGCCTCTTTTCTTCCTTATCTCAGGTTATCTGATTCAACCTAAGCTCACTGCCTTACCTTGGACAACCGTGGTCAACTACTCGAAACCACTCCTCAAGGTTTGGGTGGTTTGGAGCATCATTTGCCTAGTCATGCCATTCAACCTCGCGAAGGTGGAAGAGTTCGGTTACTTAGGCGAACGCCAAGACTATTGGGGCTTTTTAATGAACACCCCGCTCAACTCTTTCTTAGAGGGTGGATTGGTTCATTTATGGTTTATTCCCGCTCTGGTTTGTGCCGTTTTGATCATCGCTTTGATAGTCGAAATGAAACTCGAAAAACTGCTATTACCAACGGCCATTGTACTTTACGTCTATGGTGTTTTAGCGGGCAGCTACGCGAACTTGACCGAACTCTGCGCACCTTTCTTTACTCGTAACGGCCCGTTCTTTAGCACGTTAATGGTGACCTTAGGTTTCCTCATTCGTCAGAATCAATGGAAGGTGTCATCCACTAAAGCGCTGGCGTTATTAGCGTTAGGCATGTTGATTCACTTTGCTGAGGCGGCGTGGCTCACCACGTTCGACGTCGGATTCAACATGAATGATTTCTTGTTTGGTACGGCACTATGGGGAATGGGCGTATTTATGTGGCTTTTGGCTAATCCAAACATCGGCGACTATGCGTGGGTTCGCGCGATCTCGAATCGTATGTTAGGCATCTACGTTTGCCATTTGCTGATCATTATCGTGCTGTTCAATGTCTGTGGAGTCTTAGGCATTACGGAATTGACAAAAGACGTTACGGTATTTTTTGGCACCGTATTGTTGAGCTTCGGGTTGGTTGTTGGAATCGAAAAAACACCACTGCGACGCGTGCTGCTTCGTTAGTGTTTGTGCCTAACATCATCAGCTAAATCAGTTTTAAAGAGTCACAAAAAGTAAAGGCAAGATAACGGATTATCTTGCCTTTATTTCATCATGTCAGTAATGAGACTGTGTCACTCGTTGAAGTGTTATCGGAACGCCATTGCGCCCTTGCCAACACCTTCATAAGCGACGATTTGTAGTGATTGGTTCTCTGCTAGGCTCGGTTCAACTTGATCCGCGATATAGCCAGCAAGTAATTCCACCGTGGTATCTGTCGGTAAAATTTCCGTCTCACTCTTAGCAATCGCTAGCTCAAATTCGCCTTGTGGCGCGGTGTAGCGGAAGCCATAGTGACTTTCATCATTAACACTGTTCGCGTTTTCACTCAGGTTAAGTGATGAAACTGAAACTTGGTCTTCTTTAGAACCTAAATAAATGTCTTCCCAACGCTGAGCAAATGCTTGTTCACGTTGCCCGTCACGCTGACCATCGACCACGATTTCTACTGGAGAACGGTGACCATGCGCGATGCGCTGGCAGTTACCATCATGCTTTTTCAAACCGTGAGTATAGTGGTAGAACGCACCATTAATGTTTTCATGGCGAAGGGTAATCTCTAACCCTGTGACGTTACTTGGAAGGTTGTCGCGAAGAATATCATAAACATGAGCGGTCACACTCTCGATGGTGATCGCTTCAGCGTCAATCAGACAGTAAGCTTCATCAGGGCAGTGCAGGTGCAGGCTCTTGTCACCGCGCAACACATCTACCTTAGAGTAACCGGCTTTGCTTGCTTGATGCACGATTGCAGAGTTTTTCATTGGCAGCAGTAAGCGGTGGTCAACATGTTGATCAACCAACTGTTTGATCTGCTTTTTGACCTTACTAAAATCCAGCACCATGCTCATTTCATTAAGTTCACCAGACATGGTGACATCTAAAATCCAACTATCTCCTACGACCCCTCTGTGTTCACAGATGTATGAAGAATCGATAACGGTAAGGTCTCTTACAAATAGGTTCAAGTTGAACTCCTTAATACTTTAATGAGATACGGGAGGCTGAATAATGCTCAGCAGGCACTTCGTCTCATTGATGTCTGATAAAATAGGACGGGCAGGATGTTACAACGAGCTAATAAAGTCCACCTTTTTACACCGTCATTCGAGAAATGAACAAACTACGCTCAATTTCCGCTAAAACATAGGCCAGCCTGATGCCAATAGCCATATTGCAGGTAGGGATGGCCAGCGCTTTACGACACATTTTGCTTTAGCCATAAACGTGGCGACATTCCCGCGACATGCTGAAAAGCACGCGAGAATCCAGAATAACTGTTGTACCCCACTTCGTCCGCCACCCAATTGATGGGCTTGTTTTGTAACAGCAAAGACTGAGCCACAGACACACGCCACTTTTGGACATAATCACCCGGAGTTTCGCCCACCTCGCGCTTGAATGCTTCAATAAACTGAGTACGAGACATCGCGGCCAGTGACGCCATTTCGGCAAATAAACAATGCAAGGCTGCGACAAATGCCTGTGTTCCGTGTGAGCGCTAGACAAGCTCAACTCCCCCGCGCTCAATACATGAAGGTGGCCCTCTTTACCTTGTTGCGCGTTAAATGACGATACTCCACACAGGTTTCCAGAATAGAAAACGCCAATGCGTATCGAGAAGTGTTCCATTAGTTGTGAAAGCAGATCCATGCATCCTCCGAACGATTCGCTTAGTTTTTAGTTCTTTTGTCCCTCTATAGACCGGACGAGTGGGCTAAATTATTTCAAACAAGATAACCAACACTGACAAGGAACTTGATATGTCACACATGAAATCGACCAGTCAAAAAATCACTCTAATGGCCGCGTTACTAGGCACCAGCTTTTCGTTAATGGCAGCAGACCTTGATATGAGTGTCGACAGCAATAACCTCGCAATTAAAGGCTATGATCCTGTCGCTTACTTTGCCAATGAAGGTCCAGTAAAAGGCACATCTGAGTTCACAGCGACCTATAAGAATGCGATCTATAACTTTGCGAGCAGTGAAAACAGAGATGAATTTCGAGCCAATCCAGAAGCCTATGCCCCTCAATATGGCGGTTACTGCGCGTTTGGAGTAGCCATGGGTAAGAAGTTTGAAACCGACCCTCTCGCTTGGAAGGTGGAAGATGGAAAGTTGTATCTGAACTTAGACAAATCGGTTCAGAAACGCTGGCTGGAGAATACACAAGAGTTCATCCAAGACGCCAACAGCAACTGGACAACCATCAAAACCGTAGAAGCCTATAAGCTCTAGCCTACAGCGCTTATCCATTGTCCAAGAATAAAACGGAAGCGACCGAACGCTTCCGTTTTCATTGGGATTTTCCCCAAAGAGGCCAACCCAAAGCGATTGGCAACACCTACTAAGTCCATTTCTATTCTATACTCCTAGCAGATAAGCTTTTCTTTTTATGGAAGAATAATGACATTACCTAAGATTTTGGTACTCGGCCTCTGCGCCCTATCGACACTGACTTATGCCAACCCATGGCAGTTCGTCAAAAGTGAAGATGGCATCATGATTGATAAAAGGCCACACAGCGAAGGCTTGGTCGAAATACGAGCACAGATGCAAACGCCCACCACTTACTCCGGTTTTTTACTGTTATTGGAAGACAGTGAGAACGTGCCAAACTGGATAGATAATGTATCGCAAAGCCGTGTGTTGATGCAGATATCTGAAGATGAAAACATCGTCTATACCCAATTCAAAGCACCGTGGCCTGCCAGAGATCGAGACATGGTGACCTACTCAAAATACAGCATCGAGGGTGGGCAGTTTGTTTTGTCGATAAAGGATGCGTCGAACTATTTGGCGAAAGAGTCGGGGTACATTCGAATCTACGATGTGGACGCACTTTGGACACTGCAACCGCTGACTAATGGCAATACCTACATCACCTACACCGCGTATGCGAACGCAGGGGGCATCTTGCCAAATTGGTTGATGAACAAGTTATCGATAGGCAGTGCACTGAGCACGTTTAAGGGGCTAAAAGAACAGTTACCAAAGTACCAAGGCCAACAGCACCCTAACCTGCCAAATGAGTCTCGCTAACGATACAAGTCGATAAGTAAATGGAGGCATTAAGGTTAAAGATTAAGGTCTTCTAGCGAGGTCGCGAGCTAAGATAAGCGCCAAGCCAAATACTTGAAGAAACAGGGCGATGTTCTTATAGAAAGCCATTTTCTCATCAAGCCTTTGGATTAACTCAACCAAGGTCAGGTTATCCAAATAGTAATCATCGATTCGAGTTCGTTGCGCTTCTTGTGCACTGTTTATCAGCATCATCAGTTTCGGTAAGTGAGCCAAAGAGATACTTGGCACTTCGCTACTCACCCAACGCCTAAGTTGCCCACGCAGTGCTTCGTCGAGAACCGTGGTCGGCTGCACCGTTTCTAGTTTATCAAGGTGAATCAAAATCGCTTCACGCTTGCGCTCTAGGGTTTCAATCGTATTCCAAGCAAGCTGTATTGAGTACACATTACCGTATTTGCGATCGTTGTACTCCGCTTTCTCAGCTTCAATTTTATCGAGCACCAAGCTCGACATGACAATCGCCATGATGTTGAGTATCAAGCCTGCGAGGACAATCGCCCAAGCAGGAGGAAGACGCAACGCCATAATGCTCCCTAGAACATTTTATCAAAAGGTAGGTAAGCTAAGTTTAGGACAATCAAAGAGATCATGCAGATAAGCGTTAACACCATACCCACTTTTCGACCTTTGAAGTTCTTCGCTAAGATCCCTTTCGCATGAATCACACGCCCCAGAATAAACGCCACACCAATGACATGAATCAGCCACACACCGGCGCCATTCATCTCTAACAATCCCATCAAAATAACGGTGATTGGGATGTAATCCATAGCATTACTTTGTGCCGAACGTGCTATCTGTAACGACTCGACACCGCCATCAGCATGAGCAACAAGATTGATTCGCCTTTGCTTGATCACCTCTATTGCTAACCAAATCATTACGATCGTCAGCAAGGCTGCGTAAAGTGCTGTAACCATCATATTTCCCTATTATTTTGTGTTTACTCAGTGTTCTTTGTTATCTGTTCGACAACACCCGCCGAGATAAAATGAAAATCGCACCCGAGTACTTGTAAGAGATCTCTCACACCGAACGTAAGAGATCACAATCAAGCTTCGCAGAAAATTCCTAAAATACAAACCCAAGCCCTTGTTTTGTATGAATCCACGCATATTTCTTTCGATCAGTGGGTACATTTATTTCTTAGGGTGGATTGTGAGCAAAGCCTCTGCAGTGTTTAATACACATGTCGACAGGGAGTTGGCAGGAACAGGAAAAAGCCTAACGGATTAGGTATCTTCAGGATGAAGATTTGATGGCTTAGGATGAGTTATCAGCAAGGAAGTTATGCTCTAGGATAGAGTCGCTTATCAGGATGATGAGTTTGCAAGGACACCGCTAGGACGGCGATGAATTGGATAGGTTAAAGGATTTAGCCACGTCAAGGAACGATGCAGGGAGCACCAGTTACCTATTGAAAGATAAGTAACGCGCAGTAGCAGGATGGCTACGAAAAGAATAGACCCCGTTTGGTGAAAGCCAAACGGGGTTTCCTTTTTTGTAACGTCTGAAAGCTGTTCGCAGCTAACCGTTCAAAGTCACGTTACAAAATAATGTTCATCAAGAACATTGCACCTAACGCATTCAATACCGAAATCGCGATCATCACCGGGATGTAGCGACCTTCAGTACCAATTGGTCCCATAATACGGCCCATGTATTGCACCTGAGAGCCCATCAAGTAGATAGCTGGCGCCAAGATAGCTATATGGTTGCCGTTCAGAATACCTTGGTCAAACAGCGTGATAACCACGCCCACCGCGCCACCCATCGACATCCACGCACCGATCAATACCGCTGCCGCTTCGCCAGGTAAACCAAATACCGCCATAATTGGAGCAAATACACTGCCCATCAAATCCAGCGCACCCGTTATCTGCAATGCCTTGATGATCACAAACGCCATCAGAACATTCGGTACCGTAGAGGTAGTCGCAATAACCCAGCCTTTCTTAGCACCTTCAACGAAAATATCAGTAACCATTGGTTTCTTTGCTTTAACTTCGCTCATTATGCTACTTCCTCTTCCAGTTTTTGTTCTTTGTCTGATTTTGGTTTGTCTTCTTTGCCTTCAGTAATGTTGAGGTAAATACGGAACAGATTCGCGCCGACAAACTTAAAGATAAACATCACAGCGACAGCCAAACCAATTGACGATGTCACCGCTAAAGAGCCGTCCATCGCGGTTAGAGTGAACAGCACCGCACCTGAAGAGAAAAAGTTAACGATCGCCGCACCCGCCGTAAACTGGAACATGGTGAACACATCGGTTTCACGCTTAGTCAGATGTCCTTCGTCTTTCAGCTGACGTGTCATCGCTGCGCCAGCATCGGTACTTTGCAAAGAAGCGATCAGTGCCAAGCCTGAGTTACCCGGAATACCCATCAGAGGGCGAAGCAGAGGTGTCAGTAGTTTACGAGCCGCATCCAGTGCACCGTAGTGCTCAAGTACGTTGATCATACCCAGTGCAAACATCACGGTCGGAATAAGTGTCAAAGCAAAAATGAAACCGTCGCGAGCACCACTACCGCCTTTACCACGCAGTGACGTCGTTGCCGCTTGAATACCATCGGCCGTTTCACTCACATCGTAAGCGACCTTACCGAATGAACCGTTGAGCGTTGTAAAATCGAACACTCCATACCATTCATTGGACTGCATTAAGCCTGAAAAGAACACAATCGCGAACGCGAGTGCGATATAGCTGCCGATCGTGACTTTACGATCGGTTTTGGTTGGATTAGTCATAAGGACCTCTATACATCTCGCTTATATGGAACAGAACACGTATAGATAGTGCAAACTAATGTTCGAAAGGTTAATGACCAAAATCAAATAGCGTATCGGTTTAAATAAAAGAAACACCGCAACATATAAAACTGTGATTTAGATTTATAAGCAGAACCATACACTAAGTAAATTAGAATATTTAACATACAAAACTAAACAAATATTGCTTCAACAGCGCAACCAAAAACGCACACAATCACCACACAAGTCTGGCTTCTAGTGAGAAGTTTTTACCTAGTGCGATCTCTGATAATGCTGTAAGAGATCTCTTACATTGTTTTTCTGGTCAATTTTAATTCGATTATAATACAGAGACTTAAAAGGTGATTTTGCTTCCAGAACGCAACCGTTTTCCCTTAGTTGATTGAGTTTTGAGCCAAGCGCAAACAGTGAGCCATTTTATAAAGAATTTGAGCTTAATTCGAAATTTCAGCCCTCAGAGGTGCTATAGACTTCGCGCAGCCAATATAGAAGGAGAACGGTGATGACTATGGAAATGAGAACGCTTAAATATCAAGTAATGGGCAAAGGCATGTGGATCACTGCAACAGTATCTCGCGTAGTAGCGGACAAACTTGCGCTTGAATACCAATCCTATGGCTGGCCTGTTGAAGTATGTGCAGCAGAACAAACACTGACGTTTGATCTCAATGCTGCATAATGTTGGCAATTTCGAATAAGCTCTATCGGCACTGAGTCCGGTAGGGCTTTTTCTTTGGTCTTTGGTCTTTAGTCTTTAACTTAAGTGTGGAAGACAGTAATTTTGAGTATGTAAGACCGTATTTCGTTCACATCACAGTCTATTCCTTTCATTATAATCTATTGAATTATTAAGATATCTATCACACTGCACATGGTTATTTAGGTCTACTCTTTTACCCGTGTTAATAACTTATTAACTTCGGAGCGTAATCCATGTTAGGTATCCAGCTTTCTGCTGTTCTCTCTTTGTTACTCTTTTCTTCGGTAGCAGGTGCTGCCACTTCTCAGTTGGGAGAACCACTCAAGCTCACCAACTCATTCGCTGGCTACCTATCCCTGACCATTTTCGTTGTCGCCTACATCGTGGTGATGATGGAAGAGTACCTAAAGCTCCGAAAATCTAAGCCAGTGTTACTTGCAGCAGGACTGATCTGGATAATCATTGGTTTTATCTACCAAGAACACAACCTTGTTGAAGTCGCTAAGCAAGCACTCGAACACAACTTACTGGAATACGCTGAGCTGTTACTTTTCCTACTCGTCGCCATGACCTACATCAGCGCCATGGAAGAGAGAAGACTGTTTGATGCGCTGCAAGCGTGGATGGTGGGCAAAGGCTTTAATTTCCGCTCTCTGTTCTGGCTAACCGGTATTCTGGCCTTCTTTATCTCACCGATCGCCGACAACCTCACCACAGCTCTATTGATGTGCGCCGTGGTTCTGAAAGTCGCAGGATCTAACCCTAAATTCGTTAACCTAGCCTGTGTGAATATCGTGATAGCCGCTAACGCTGGCGGCGCGTTCAGCCCATTCGGTGACATCACAACGTTGATGGTGTGGCAGGCTGGTTATGTGAGCTTCAGTGAATTCATTCCCTTATTTATTCCTTCAGTGATGAATTACCTCGTCCCTGCAATGATCATGTCTTACTTTGTTCCCACAACCCAACCCGACACGGTGCATCAGCACGTTGAATTAAAACGCGGTGCAAGACGCATCGTGTTGTTGTTCATCATGACCATCGGCACTGCGGTTGCTTTCCATGCCGTACTCCACTTCCCTCCAGTAATGGGCATGATGATGGGGCTGGCGTATCTACAGTTCTTTGGTTATTTCTTGCGTAAGACCTTACCAAATTCACTGGCGAAGAAAAAAGCGGTGGCGATTGCCAACAATGATGGGGGGGCATTGAAGCGACTCGGTTCAGTCGTGCCCTTTGATGTATTTCGAAGAGTGTCCCATGCCGAATGGGACACTCTGCTGTTCTTCTACGGCGTGGTAATGTGTGTAGGTGGCTTGAGTCTACTGGGATACTTGGAGCTTGCCTCTGGCGTGATGTATAGCCAATGGGATCCAATTTGGGCCAACATCATGGTGGGGATCTTATCTGCGATTGTCGATAACATTCCGGTGATGTTTGCCGTGTTATCGATGGAACCTCAAATGTCGATGGGTAACTGGCTACTGATCACCTTAACCGCAGGCGTTGGCGGCAGCTTGTTATCTATTGGTAGTGCGGCAGGTGTGGCGTTAATGGGCGCGGCGCATGGCAAATACACCTTCTTTGGCCACTTGAAATGGATGCCAGTGATCATGATTGGCTATGCCGTCAGTATCGCTGCACACCTATGGCTTAATGGCGATCTTTTCTAATTCGGAGATCTTTTCTAGTTCGAACTGTCTTTCACAGGCTTATCTACAAGTGTCCAGACGTTACTCAATTGTATCGCTGGACATTGGTTGCAAGTTAGCATCTCGCCCTTCTGTTGAATGCGCATCACTAGTCTAGAGTCAGTTCGGCTGCTTCCAGAATTGAATTCAATGGTGATCAAGTCATCATCAACACGATAGGTTCGAGTCACGGAATTATCCGTTGTTTGATAAGTCACTTGCCCGGATTCAAAAAGTAGATAACTGTCATTATCTGCGTTCTCATACATACCTTTGAACAGAGCAAGCTGTGGAACCTCGAAAGGTCGGCTGGTATCAGTTAAACAACCTGTCAGCAATAATGCAGAGCTGCAGCCAGATATTAGTAAGGGGAATCTATTCATTTGGGCATCCTTGCCTAGAGAACATAGTCAAAGAATATGCAACCAAATCGATATTTCCCAGAAAGCGTTGATTTTAATGCAAAGTCATATTTTAAGAACCACTCGCCTTCACCATTAAGTAGTACGAGATATTCAGCCAGCATCTCGACAGGCTCATGGCTAAATCGCTTGCTAGTCTTGCTCTCTTCCCTCTATCACCAATAAGTGCTGTTTACGTTCTACGCCACCTGCATAACCCGTCAGTTTGCCGTTTTTACCAATCACACGGTGACACGGCACAATCACTGAAACCGGATTTTTGCCATTCGCCAAACCCACAGCACGAACGGCTTTCGGATTGCCTATCGCATCGGCCAGTTGTGCATAGCTCCAAGTCTCTCCATAAGGAATGGTCGTCAGCGCCTGCCAAACCGACTGCTGAAATGGCGTGCCCTTGGCTGCAATCGGCACAGAAAACTGAATAGCTTCGCCCGAGAAATAGCGATTAAGCTGCTCGATAGCCAATGCAAAGATCGGAAAGCTATCATCTTGAACACCCAACGGTTCCGGCTTGGTGGTATGTGTCTCGAACCAAAGGCCGAGCAAGCCTTCATCGTTCGCCTGTAACGTCACGGTTCCCAATGGGCTCTCATAGTAAGTAAAACGGTTGTCCATGATATCTCCTAGCTTAGTATTCCGATTAAGACTGATTCCAACAGTGGAACGTGGCGTAACTACCCCAAGGCGAAACACTCTCCGTGTTGATGGCGGGGCGATGCTCAATAAACTTCTTCACCACCAAGTCACCAACCAACAGATGATTAGGTTCGCTTAACCCGCGAAGCAGTGCATATTGAATAGTCCAAGGCCCAATCCCTTTTAGCTCAATCCATTTGGAAGGATGCTCAGCTTCATTGTCGACCATGTATTCGGCAAAACGCTTTAGGGTCTCTTTGCGGCTTCCCGGCATTCTCAAGAAGCTAACATCAGCGTCCGCTATCTGTTTTGGTGTTGGGAAGCTGGCTTTCTCATGTTCATCAGAAAGCTCTTTGACCAATAAGTTAAGCTGACCAATCGCCGCGGTTACCGAAACTTGCTGTCCTAGAATCGCTCTCACGCCTGCCTCCCAAGCACTCCACACGCCAGGAATACGGATACCACTCTTAGCCACCAAGTTAGGATCGATAGTCGTAAAGAACGTCTCAACCTTGGCAATATCGACATCAAGATCAAACATACGGCGGATATTCGCAATCAAGCTTCTTAATTGGCTTATATCATCCAACTCGAATTCAATATCCAAGCGGTTATCTTTGGCTAAAGTCGCCTTGAACCAACCCTTTGACCCGTTCACATTTACCGTGCGCTTATAATAATCTTCGCCAACGCCTTCTAAGCCCTCAATCATTCTTCGTCGATAAAACCTCAACAAGTGGTTCCAATCTAAGGGTCCATGAAAACCAAGCTGAATATGATTACTCTGAGTGTCACTTGGCTTCGCTCGCCTAATTTGGCTTGGCGAAAGCTGCAGCTCTTTTTGAAAGGCATCATTAAAACGGCGCGTACTATTGAAGCCACTAGCAAAGCCGACATCAGTAATGCTCATGCTACTGTTGTGCAGCAACTGCTTGGCAAACATCAATTGACTGTACAGACTATATTGCTTGGGTGACACGCCGATGTAATTGTCGAATAAGGTTCGTAAATAACGATCTGAAATACCTAACCGCGTTGCAAGGTCGACGATAGATCCTGAATTCAGAGCGCCATTATCAATCAACTGCATCGCACGTAAGAAAGTGGTTTCGACGCCCTTCCAAGCCGGCGAAAAAGGTGCGCTGTCTGGTCGACAACGTAAACAAGGACGATATCCCGCTTTCAATGCTTGAGCTTGATGGGAAAAATATTCGACGTTTTCTTCTTTGGGTGGTGTGGCTGGGCAAATCGGGCGACAAAAAATTCCTGTCGTTTTCACCGCTGTAAAAAACATCCCATCAAAGCGAGCATCTCGTGCATATCGAGCCAAATGGCACTGCTCACTGGTTAAGCTGCTGTTGTGATTGATCTTTTTCGACATGCCGTACTCTTCCCACTTACCATAGCGTTTGATCCGATACCTAAAAGTTTACCGTGAACCACCATTGTCGCTAGCCACTTTCGGAAGCGAAGGTCAGATAAATCACAAAAAAGGGTTTTAATTTTGTTCAATTCGACTAAATTTAACCTAGAGAGGGCATTCTTCTCACAACGTCAACGATCGGTACTTAGCACGCCAAGATGCAGAGACCTATCGAATATAAAAAGGAAAAGGCTATGGTTCTACACACATGTCGTATTGTTTTATCAAATCAACAGGTTCTCACCAGTCAATCAGTCGAGCAGTCTCTAAGCTTTCTTGAAGACAAAGCGGACAACGGGATTTCTATGATCGAGATTGACGCAACGGATGGCAATCAAATCCATTCGTACATGTCACACTCTCTTGAAGAGTCTATTGAGAATCTAATGAACCTATAGGGCTTTTAATAAAGGCTACACATACCAGGCCTAAACGATATTTATGGAATTAGAAACGATCTCTAGTTCCGAAAAGAAGTACATTTCTGGTTTAAAACAAAAATGGCTCCCAACTATACAATTAGTTGGGAGCCATTTTTTATTGAATCTAATCAGCAAAGCCACTGCTTACCGCGAATGCCGTTACTCAGGTGCTTGTTCAGCGGCTTGCTGCAATGTGTAAGCCGTCGATGGGTCAATCTCATTAACCAACTTCTCAACCTGCATGATCGCATCAACCGAGGTACTGCTTTTACGGTAGCTCAGATAAATTGGGAGATACCAGTCTTCAACCCCTTTCACCTTGTGCAGCTGACCCGAATCGATAAAAGGTTCGACTAGAGACACCGGAAGATACGCACTGCCGCCTTTCTCTAAAATGAAATCGAGGGCGATACGGGCTGTAGAGGTACGTAGGTACGGTGCTGGCACTTTAGGGTGACGTTCTGCGTGTTCAGAACCAAAGCGCGTTCCCCAATCCACATAAACATACTTATGTTGAAATACAGATTCCAGATCATCTTGCTGCGTTGATACCAACACCAAAACCAAGTCAGCGACTTTTTTACAGTTCAGCTCTTCTGCTTTGATCTGATCGAACGCGAAAGCCATATCTAAGGTTCGTTCTAACAAATTACGGTTCAGTTGCTCGCGCCCCATCACCTCTGCCATAAAGCCGTAACCACCAAAAGAGTCGGTTACCACACTTAAACAGTTTTGCAGATACGCATCCCAAATATTCGGCGTGCCGCCCAGCGTTAACTGCAAGGCTTTACCACTCTCTAACGACAGCTCAAATTTGGCTTGTTGTAGGGTGGACACCATCACTTCGGCATAACCAATCAAACGTTCACCGGAAGATGTGAGTTTGATGTTATTGCGGTCACGAATGAAGAGCTGAGTATCAAAATAGCCTTCAAGCTGTTTGATCCGCGCACTCACCGCCGCTTGTGTTAAATACAAGTTTTCAGCTGCACGCCCAAAATGGCGCACCCTTGCAACCTCAAGAAAGGTTCTAAATACTTTCACATCCATCAAATACATCTCTGTAATAAATCTGCTAACTAGCCGATCTAGGATTGTTTATCGTAAAGGCAAAAACATTTTGTTTCCTATTTTAGCCTTTTAACAATATTTTCGCGTGAGCAATAAACACTAATTTCTATCTAACCACATTACTGAGGCTGATATGTCTGAGACCGAATTCCGACACGGAAAAAAACGTTTTTATGACACCATTAAATTCCCGAGAGGGTTCGCTAAGTCGGGTGATTTTACTCTTTCAGAAGAGGAAATCCTAACCTTGTTTGGTGACACTATGCTTGCACTTGAAACTGGTGAACTAGCACCAATCAATGCAGAAGAAAAACACTTCATTAAAGTGTTGTCTCACCCTCATAAGGCAAAGTCCAAGTTAGAGCGTGTTTGGTTGAAGTACATTCAACTGGCTCGTGGACGCCGTCGCTTTCACACCCTAAACGGCTGCAAACGCGGCGACGTATCTAGGGAAGAATACGAAAGTGAGTTAGTGTTAGAAGATTAGTAAAATCGCTCAAAGTGATACCTCATCACTTTGGGCTTTTTTTTGCCTTCAAACACACATCTTCTTTGTAATTGGTAAGTTTAGCCAACCTATCCATTTTTACCAATATTTATATACAATTCATAGCGATAGCGTGACTAAAACACAGCTCTCGTTCAATCTTATGGGTATTCATCCCACTGAGATTCATCGTTCTTCATCCTGCCCCTGTCTTTTATCACGATAGCGCTCCATTGCCATCATTATTTTTCTAGTTTCAACTATACGCTCAACGCTTATTTATACTCGAAACACGTTAATGCACCAAAATTCGTCAATGGTTCGAGCGATGCCATTATTGCAATAATCGTATCAAGGCATAGAAACACACCAACCCTTTCAGGTGCTGAATTAGATCAACATTGCTGTATATGACAAACGTATTAATCTTGTTTAACGCCACCAAATATCCATACAATAATTGTGCAATTTTGAGAGTTCCAGTCACAGTTACGACGAAAAAAGCAAAAACTTGACCTAAAACAATAGCGGAACTGGATAACTTATTTTATAATGCGAATTAATGTTTCAGAACACTATAAAATTTTATTTCTAGGGGCAAAATCAATGAGACTTATTCCATTAAGCAACAAAGCTAAAGTAGGTAAATGGGCTGCTCGTCATATCGCAGATTCAATCAACAAGTTCGCTCCAACGGCTGAGCGTCCATTTGTACTAGGTCTTCCTACTGGTAGCACACCTCTAACTACTTACGCTGAGCTAATTGAACTTTACAAAGCTGGCGAAGTTAGCTTCAAGCACGTTGTAACATTCAACATGGATGAGTACGTTGGCATCGACCCTAACCACCCAGAGTCTTACCGCACATTCATGCACGAGAACTTCTTCAACCACGTTGATATCCAAGCAGAAAACATCAACCTGCTAGACGGCAAAGCTGAAGATATCGATGCTCACTGTGCAGCATACGAAGAGAAAATCCGTTCATACGGCAAAATCAACCTATTCATGGGCGGCGTAGGCATCGACGGTCACATCGCATTCAACGAACCAGGTTCTTCTCTATCTTCACGCACTCGTATCAAAACGTTGACTGAAGACACTCGTATCGCGAACTCTCGTTTCTTCGATGGCGACATCAACCAAGTTCCTAAATACGCACTAACTATCGGTGTTGCTACTCTTCTAGATGCTGAAGAAGTGATGATCCTTTCTCTAGGCCACAACAAAGCTCAAGCGCTTCAAATGGCTATCGAAGGTTCTGTAAACCACATGTGGACTGTTACAGCTCTACAGATGCACCGTAAAGCTATCATCGTTGCTGATGAGCCAGCTCAACAAGAGCTAAAAGTTAAGACTCTACGCTACTTCCAAGAGCTAGAAGCTGAGAACATCCAAGACCTATAATTCCTATAGTCTTGAATAGCAGGGCGTTTTTATAAAGAGAGCGTCTTGAATAGAAAAAGCCACTGAATGTGGCTTTTTTTGTGCCTGCTGCTTTTGTATTTAATGGGAAGATATTTCGGATATTTTTTAGAAGCACAAAAACAACAAAGCGATTTCTCCAACGAGAGAAACCGCCATCATTTTAATCTTTGTATTGAAACGAACCAACAACTACAAGATATGTAGGGTGTGAAACAAGATAAGCAGGGCTGCAAACTAGAGCTAAGAGCTCAGCGCGTTATCTCGGCACAAGGTAGTGATAATGTCAGTGATAGCTAATACGATCGTCGACTTCACCTTTTGATTATGTCGCCCCAAGAACATTTCAAGCATTGGGCCAGACATGGTTTCCACCATCTCCGCGTCATATTCGATAGGCATAATACGCTGAATCGCGTGCACCTTGTTGAGCTCAAATATCACATCAACTTCTGTGAAGCTGGTGTCTTCACCCTGTATTTTCGCCCACTCTTTCAAGGTAACGAAAACCTCGAGATCGTCGTAGAGTTCTTTACTGATCACGCCAAGCCCGAGTAGCAACTTAGCACGAATCATGATCTCGCCTAACGGCCCACCACTGTTGAGAAGTGGCTCGACAACGAACTTAATTGCAGTGTCGTCTTTCTTAAAGATGTTTTTTAATACGGCATCTACCGTGTCGTCCAATGCATCATAAGCAGCCATTAGGCAGGCGCCAGCACTCTCAGCTTCCGAAAGGGCTTCGAGTAATTCAGTTTCATGGCTTGTTTGTATTGGCATAACGGCTCGACAATAAGAAAGTGCCACTGGTGTGGCACTTTGATGGTTTATCATTTCAATGCTAGATAAGCTTCTTCCGCTAGTTTAACAACTTCTGAGTCACTATTCAGCTCAGAATAATGCGCTAATGTCTCAGCAAAGCCTTTTTCTGCGAACATTGCTTGAAGTTCAACCGCTTGTGGGTCGTCTTCGTTCTTGTAATGGAACGCAGCAGCGATTGCTTTTACTAGGTGAGCATTCGGTAGGCCGTACTCTAATGTACCGTTTAGAGGCTTAACTAGGCGGTCTTGCGGGCTCAGTTTACGAATTGGCTGACGACCAACGCGGTCTACTTCATCACGTAGGAACGGGTTAGCAAAACGACCTAGAATCTTTTGGATGTAGGCAGCGTGTGCTTCTGGATCAAAGCCGTAACGCTTAATCAGAACCGCACCACTCTCTTCCATCGTCGCTGTTACTTCAGCGCGGATTACGTCATCTTCGATAGAGTCTTTAATAGTCTCATGACCTGCAAGCACACCAAGGTATGCCGTTACCAAGTGACCTGTGTTTAGCGTGAACAGTTTACGCTCAACGAAAGCCATTAGGTTATCAGTGCATTCCATTCCTGGGATGTTTGGAATCTCACCTTTGAATTGTGTTTGATCTACGATCCACTCGCTGAACGTTTCAACCGTTACCGCTAGAGGATCTGTTTCGCCCGCTTCTGCCGGTGGAACAATACGGTCAACCGCAGAATCAACAAAGCCAATGTGCTCTTCAGTGAACGCTTTCATTTCATCAGAAAGGTGCTCTAACACGGCTGCTTTTAATTGGCTAGTACCGCGAACCATGTTCTCTGCCGCGATGATGTTCATTGGTGCAGTGTTGTTTGCTGCTGCACGCTTTTCAATGCCTTGAGCGATAGACTTAGAGATGATTTTAAGAACCGTAGGGCCCACTGCAGTCGTCACAAGATCAGACTCAGCAATGCAATCTACTACTGCGCTTGTCGCTGAGTTTACTGCTGTCACGTTCTTAACAACTTCGACAACACACTCTTCGCCAACAATCTTAACTGGGTATTCTTGGCGTTCAATTAACGCATTTACAACCGTTTCATTTACGTCAGCAAACGTAACCTTCATACCAGCATCAGAAAGAAGCTTACCAATGAAACCACGACCGATATTACCTGCACCAAAATGTAACGCTTTCATAATTTTGACCTTATAAATATTTGAATCTAGATAGCTAACTGCTCAACAACATGCCTTGACGATGTGCCCTAGGCATTAAGCAGTAAGCTATTCAGACTGAATCTTGTTAGAAAGATTAAGACCGAAAATGAGGCCAGTAGGGGGATACCGGCCTCCTTCACTCAGGAGCTTGACTAGAGCTTTTTAGTTTCCGTTGAGAATACGTAGAACATCAGCAGGGTTTGTTGTGTTCTGTAGGCATTCCACAGCTTCTTCATCATCGAGTGAATTGGTAATAGCCATCAGCACCATGTTGTGCTCATCGCCTTGTGCGGCAATACCGATAACCATCTTCGCGATATCATCTTCATCTTCGCCCCACTGAATACCTTCAGGGTACTGACAGAAAACGATGCCGGTTTTTTGTACGTACTGTTTCGCTTCGATTGTGCCGTGTGGTACTGCGATAGACTCACCTAGGTAAGTAGACACAAGCTCTTCACGAGCAAACATGCCATCTACGTATTCTGGTGATACGTTGCCAAGTTTTACTAATTGTTCGCCAGCAAACTTGATTGCGTCTTCTTTTTGAGTCGCTTTAAGGCCAAGGAAGATGCTGTCGTCTGTCAGTGCAAGCTTGTTGCCTTCTTGTGCTGGAGCTGCAGCAGGCGCCGGAGCTTCTACTTTCGCTTCACCACTTTGAGCATCGACAAGTTCAGCAACTAGTTGGTCGTATACACCGCCGTCTAGGAAGTTGCTTAGAGACATATGCATCGCACCTGGCACAGTGCTACGAGCACGGTCTGTTAGGTCTTTATGCGTAATAACGATTTGCGAATCAGCCGGTAGATTGTTGATTGCGTAGTTGGTCACTTCAATGTCTAGGCCAGCTGTTGCTACTTTCTTACGTAGTAGACCCGCACCCATTGCACTTGAACCCATACCCGCATCACACGCTACATAAACTGCTTTTACATCCGCTAGGTTTACGTTTGCTTCTGATGCTGCACCTTTAGAAGACGCTTTCATGTCTTTCATTTGTGCAGAAGCTTTCTCTAGTGAATCTTCCTCATCATCTTGCGCTGATGTTTTAAGGAGGATTGACGCTACAACAAACGATACTGCCGTTGCTGCGATAACCGATAGAATCACGCCGATGTAAGAGCCTTTTGGCGTCATCAGTAAGACTGCGAAGATAGAACCTGGAGATGCTGGAGAGATAAGGCCAGAATCGAACACTACGTTAGTGAATACACCCGCCATACCACCTGCGATTACCGCAAGAATTAGACGTGGGTTCATTAGAACGTAAGGGAAGTAAATTTCGTGGATACCACCTAGGAAGTGGATGATAGATGCACCAGCAGCAGATTGCTTCGCGCTACCTTTACCAAACACCATGTAAGCAAGTAGAAGACCAAAACCAGGACCTGGGTTTGCTTCGATTAAGAAGAAGATTGAACGACCAATCTCTTCAGATTGCTGGATACCTAGTGGAGAGAAGATACCGTGGTTGATTGCGTTATTTAGGAATAGAATTTTCGCAGGTTCAACAAAAATAGATGCTAGAGGTAATGCACCTGCTTCTACCATTGCGTTTACGCCAGCAGCAAGTCCGCCAGATAGAATCTTAACCGCAGGACCAATCACGATGAACGCGATGATCGCACAGATCATGCCGATGATACCCGCAGAGAAGTTATTCACTAGCATTTCGAAACCACTCTTCACTTTACCGTGAACAGCTTCATCGAATTTCTTAATTGCGATACCACCTAGTGGACCCACAATCATTGCACCCATGAACATTGGGATATCAGTACCAACGATAACACCCATTGTCGTGATGGCACCTACTACCGCACCGCGGTCACCACCAACCATTTTACCACCGGTGTAACCAATCAATAGTGGCAATAGGTATGTAATCATAGGGCCAACCATTGATGCTAACGTTTCGTTAGGCCACCAACCGGTTGGGATGAATAGTGCAGTAATGAAACCCCACGCAATAAATGCGCCGATGTTTGGCATTACCATATTGGATAAGAAACGACCAAAGTTTTGAACCTTAATCTTTGCTTCTGGTGATAACATAGGTAGAACCCCGTAATGTATTGGTTGGTCAAATGACCGAAAGTGTGTACTCAAAAGTCGATTAAAATGTATCACAACATTTCCAAAATGCACCTTAGCCCAACTTTCGTGACAACCATCACATACGAAAAACACTTTAGGGTTAACAAGAGCACTTTAGATCACAAAAACACCATGAATTTAAATTACAAAGCCAAATTAATGAGAATAAATATCATTAACACAAGATATAGATCACACTTTATTTTGTAATACTTAAAAATAAATAGTGATCAAAATCACACTTAATAAAATATAGCATCTAAGATCTATATAAACCGTATAAAAGAACATCGTGTCACGTATAGAAAATATGCATCCAGATGAGCAGAATCGCTAATCATGTAATTTAATTACAGAAAGAGCCACATTTCCCACAAAATCAAAATCAGACATGACTTTCTACTAAAAACATAGACCAGTGAGCAGCAGTTGGCATTAGTAGATGTGATATGGTACTCGCCTGTGCTATCACATCATGTATCTCACCAAAACCCATCAGCGGATCACTCTGCTATTTGAGAAAAGACTATGTCAGACAAAATTTCCACATCCGCACTCGCTAAACAAAAAGGCATAGAAGCTAAAACTTTATTTAGCGATCTAAAAACAGCGGGTTATATCGTGCGCTCACAAGAGCGCTGGGTTCTTACAGAACGAGGAGAAAGCTTTGGTGGGGAATATGTCGAACATAAGAAGTTCGGTATCTTTATTGTCTGGCCAGAGAAACTTCTTATCGATTTGGATTCATTCTCAGGAAAAACACTCACCGCCACCCAGCTTGGCAGTGCCTTTCAACTCAGCGCAAAGAAAATCAACTTACTGCTCAACGAGCTTGGTTGGATAACAAAAGAAGAAGACGGTTGGCATGTCACCTCTACAGGCTTAAAAGCCGGAGGTGAACAAAGAGAAGACAAAGCGACTCAAAACTTATTCGTGGTATGGCACGACTCATTGGTTCGCAATAAACGTTTAAAGCAGTCTGTTGTTGAATTCCTAGGGCATGATGCTGAAAGCCACTCGACCGATGTGTCATTCTCCAGTTTTCGTCAGAAATTTGAGGCGAAGCACCGAAGCTTAGACGGGCATTATGTTCGATCAAAGGGAGAGCTGATCATTGATAACTGGCTTTATATGGCAGGAGTGGTCCATGCGTACGAGCGTCCGCTTCCGATATCAAAAGAAGTGATCAGCGATTTTTATCTACCAAGTGGCAAAGTATACATCCAGTTCTGGGGAACTGATTCTGCGCCAATCGCCGAAAATAAACGTGAAGCTACGAGAAAAATCTATGAAGAGCATGGTTTTGGTTTAATCGAAATCACGCCAGAAGATATCCCCAACCTAGACAGCGTACTTCCGCCATTATTGCGCCAATATGGTATCAAAGCGTACTAAGCTACTGAATCTAGAGATTCCACCTCCATTAAGATCACACTTATTGAATCATTATGGACATTATTAACCATAGTGATTTGATATGTTCGCTATTTTTCCCGAGTCATTCTTCTATTATCTTACACCCATCGACTTGAGCTACCGCAGATACTCGATTTATTGGGGCATGTTCGATAACTATTTAGACGTTCAATCTATTGAGATTCGTTTAAATTGGTTATCCGTTTATTGTTGACGTAACTGAACATAAAACCCTACAACATTTATTATTGATAGATATTAGGATTCAACATGACTCATCCAATCATTACTGATCTAAACACTCGTTACACAGCTAAAAAATACGATGCAGAAAAGCGCATCTCTGCGGAAGACATGGAAGTAATCAAAGAAGCACTTCGCTTGTCAGCTTCTTCTATCAACTCTCAGCCTTGGAAATTCATCATCATTGAGAGTGACGCAGCAAAACAACGCTTCCACAATACTTTCGAAAACATGTTCCAGTTTAACCAACCACATGCGAAAGAAGCGTCACACACGATCCTGTTTGCTCACGATCCTAAGTACACTAAAGAGAAATTCGCGAAGCGTGCTGATACAGAAGTAAGCTCTGGTCACTTACCAGCTGAAATGTACGAGCAATTCTTAGGTGCTTACGCATTCGCAGAAATGAACACAGACGAAACAGGTTTCAACGGTAACTGGACTAAGTCTCAAGTTTACATCGCACTAGGTAACACACTGCACACACTAGCTCGTCTAGGTATCGCTTCAACACCTATGGAAGGTGTAGATGCAGCTATGATCAGCGAAGAGTTTGCTGACGAACTAGAAGGTCACGTTGTTGATGTAGCTCTAGCTATCGGCTACCACAAAGACGGCGAAGACTACAACTACGGCAAACCAAAAGCGCGCCTAGCTCTTGATGAAGTCGTTACAACACTTTAGGGCGTGTTGACCTTTCGTGGTTAAATTTTGTTCGGATGGGGACGCCTAGTCAAAAGCGTTTTAATCGCGGTGAGGGAGAAGTAGCCTAGTCATTCTAAGCAAACCTCCCTCAACAAAGAGTAAAACGCTTTTTGCGGTGGCGCCCAGCTCGAACCCTTCGGGCAGCGTTTGCTGGTCATTTCTACTGCGTTATCGGCTTCTAATGTAGGCTAGCTACACATCGATGCCTCTGCCTTGTATAAATACCCAGCAACTCACTGCAAAAATCAGCTCGAAAGATCAACACGCCCTAGTTATTGATGTGACAGAGCCCTAACCGCAGGGGTATCAGGCAAGAAAACCTCGATAAACAAGAACAAAAAAAGCCAGTCAACAGACTGGCTTTCTTGTATTCATCTTAGTGCGATAAGCACATTGCGTTTAAGTAAAGGCGAACATTAACCGATAAACGAGATGTAACCCTGAAGGATAATCAGGTTAACGATATCGATAAAGAAGGCACCAACAATTGGCACCACCATGAACGCCTGTGGTGAAGGACCAAAACGGTTCACCAAAGAGCCCATGTTCATTACCGCTGTTGGTGTTGCACCTAGGCCGAAACCACAGTGACCACCTGCCATAACCGCTGCGTCGTAGTTAGAACCCATTACTTTGAACGTCACAAAGTAAGAGAAGATACCTAACACAACCGCCTGAACCGCCAGGATAACCAAGAACGGAATCGCAAGGTCAAATATGTTCCAAAGCTTAAGGCTCATTAGCGCCATTGCTAGGAACAGTGACAATGACACCGTACCAAGAATATCGACCGTTTCGCTGTCAGTCTTATGCAGCTTAGTCACTTCAAACACGTTAGTGATGAACACACCGATAAACAACGCGTAAACGAAGTCAGGAATCATCAACCAAGAAATTTCAAAAGTCGCCACCCACTGCTCTAGGTACTTCGCACCCGTGATACAGATAAGAAGGATGAACAACACTTCAATCACCTTCTTCGCCGTCACTTTGTCTTCTTCATACTCGTTGTAAGTAACAAGTTCAGGGAAGCGCTCATGTGTTTGCGTGCCAGTGCCGTACTCAGATTCAAGCTGGTTTTTATCAATCAGCTTTTGCGCCACTGGGCTACCGATAATACCACCGATGATCAAACCAAAGGTCGCTGAAGCCATCGCGATTTCTAGCGTATTTGCAATGCCAAACGTGTCTGCAAAAGTTTGAGACCAAGCCGCGCCTGTGCCGTGACCGCCCGAAAGGGTGATAGAGCCAGCAATCAAACCCATCAAGGGTTCAAGGCCTAGTGCCGTAGCTAAGGTTACGCCTACACCGTTTTGGATAATGATGTAAACCGACGCTACCCCTAAGAATAGGAATACCTTAGCACCACCTTTTATCAGCTGCGTGTAGTTCGCCGCAAGACCGACCGTTGCAAAGAACATCAACATAAACGTGTTCTGCAGGGGCAAGGAAAACTCAAGATCAAGGCCGTTAAAGTGCAGGGCTGTAATAGCAAAAGCGACAATCAAGCCGCCGACAATGGGCTCTGGAATGTTGTACTTTTTGAGAATCGGAAGCTTTGCATTGACGAAATGACCTAGAAACAAAACACTAATCGCGATTAGGAAGGATTCTAGTGGTCCAATTGAAATTAATTGATTCATATAACCTCTATTTTTTTACGTTCTCATCTTCCCTAATGAGTCTAGTTTTATCTGTAATTATTTGTGCTGCTCTACCTATATTTATACAAACTGGAGAGAAAGTGTGGATTCGAAAAGCGAACACATTACTGCGATCGCTTAGTACCATGTTAGTAGCACGTTAACTTTTATAGGAGATAAAAGGATTTGTGACAACAATCACCTCCTAAAAGTTGAAAACGGCGTGAGTATCTATGCCGCTGACTCTGCTTTCTTAATACCTAAAAAAGCAAAAAGGAGCTATTTCTAGCTCCTCTTTCATCACCATCGCTGGTAATTAGAATTTTTTCGGTGCGTAACCAGTCATAACCTCAATGCGAAGTTCTTTACCGATCTTCGTCATTGGATGAACAATTACGAGTCCTTTAACAGACTTTTTAAGTTTACCCATATCCGCTTGCTCAGCCTTAGTGATCTCACGGCTAAATGGCATATCAACCAGAGACTTACGCTCTTGGTTCACATCATAGCTTTCTTTGTGTTTAAGCTGGGCAATTTTCTTAGTTAGCTTCTTAATCTCTTCCTCGAACTGACGAACAACAGGACGATCATTACGAGTTTTAGCAGCATCTAACTTGTGGCGACACTTGTCTAGACGGTTGTTAATTTGTTGAAGTTCGTTTTTAACACTCATAATAATTTCCTAAGATTAAACAAGCCAATTCGGATTGGGGCGCGGAGTATAGCACAAGGGTTGTGTTGAACCGAAATTTATCTGTTAATTACCAATAGAAACGAATCACAACGACACCGCTCATTCAGCTTACTTATTCTTTGTGGCGAATCTCTAAGCGGATTATTCATTGATAGGATAGCGCCTACTTCAAAAATTGCAGTCCTCGATGCATCAAAATTCCGTCTAAACTTATACTCTAACGCAATAACTAAATCAGGGTACACAGCTTGGAGTTGTTACCCCCAGCACGACTCTGAATCGCAACGTAATCACAAGGATAGCCGATGACATTATTGAAACGAACATTGACCTGCAGCCTAGCCCTGAGTGCAATGTTTGCCACAACTTATGCATCTAGTGAACAAGCCACCCAAAGTAACCTAATCGTCGAGTACTCTACACCGCAAAATACCGAAGAAGAGCAGCTCAAACGAGAGATTCAAAGCAGTGGCGTTAATGACACCGTGGTCGACCTATCAAACCAACTCTTCATGTTTGAGAAGCCATTAACCATTCAATATGGCGGGGAAGAAGGACCACTCTACGATCCACAAACCCATCAAGTACTGATCCCTTACAGTTTTTACGCTGAGTCACTCAATTACTTTGAGAAGAACCAATACGAAAAAGAGTATGGGAAATCTGCGCAAACCGGCGCTATTGATACCTTGCTGCACACCCTGCTACACGAGACTGGGCATGCGTATATCGAAGATCAGAACATTGCCATATTGGGTAAAGAAGAAGATGCGGTTGATAACCTAGCAACCGTGCTACTGCTTAACTACGTAGAGCATGGGGCCGACGCTGCTATCAGCGCTGCAGACATGTTCGCTTTCGAGTCAGAAGACCGCCCAGAGTATTACGACTTGGGGGAATACATCGACGAGCACAGTTTCGACCTGCAGCGTTACTTCTCCACGTTATGCTTGGTGTATGGCAGCGATCCCGATGCCTATAAGAACTTGCTCGATGAAGTGGAAAACGACTATTTGAAAGACAGAAAAGAGTTCTGCGTTGAGCACTTTGACGTGATCAATGAAAATTGGCATCAGTATTTAAAAGATAGTGACGATGCTTAAAGGTTAGTGTCGAGAACGAGACAAAACGGCTTTGGCATCAAATTCCAAAGCCGTCACTTGATAGGTAGGCTTAAGTCTTATGTGTTAAGAGCATTAGCCCTACACCTTCACTTTGTACTTAAGATCTTGAGCTTCATCGCCGGTCATGCCTCGAAATCCCCAGCAGTGCGATGGCTGTTCCTTAATGGTGATTTCAATATCAATTGGAGAGATAGAGAGCTGCTTTTCAATCTCAGAAAAAATCTTCTTAATTAAGCGCTTTTTGGTGTTAACAGCGCGTCCTTCCATCATATTAATCTCGATAACGGTATAAGCCTGCGTTCGCCCTTCTGGGTAAAAGAAATCATCTCGTTCTAATGGCACAAACCGATGTGCTCGCTTGTCATCGGGTAAACCCATTTCACTGTTCAAGCACTGCTGCAACACATTAGAGAGCTGCAACTTAATTGGATTTAAGCACTCTTTGATACCATAAATAACAATCATGACCATTCCTTTGATGCGATGTTAGGTATAGAAGAACGTCAGATAGAAGCATCGTCTGGCGACTACCCATTCGCTTACTATTTGTTCATATATTACCTAATGACGCGTACGAGAAAAGGTAAAAACAATGAATTTATGAACAGGTGCAACAAAATACCTATCCCTTTGCCAACATAAGCCGAAGCGAATTGATCGAACACCACCCTCCCCACGTATATCTTCTCAAATCACATTTGAACTAAGGAGTGCTATGTGCCGAATTCACCTAGGAAGACCACACGGACAGACGCCGAACCAGAAACACCCGTAGAGTCTTCTCTGGAGCTCGCAGTGTTTCCCCTACCCATCTTCCTTCTACCGGGAGGCAGACAAAGACTGCGCATTTTTGAGCCAAAGTATCTTGCGATGGTCGCTTACGCAGCGCAGGGCGATGGTTTCATTATCGCCACTCAAGATAACTCTAACTCTGGTCATCTCAGTTCTTGGGGAACAAAGGTGGCCATCGTCGACTTCAATATGTCGGACGACCAGATATTAGAAATTGATGTCGAAGGGGAAAAGTTGGTGCAGTTACATGGTTCGTTTCGAGACGACGATGACCTGATTAAAAGTAAGTTCAGCTCGTTGCCTCACTGGCCTACCCATGAATATAAAGTGCCTAACGTGTTTACCGCATTTTTGGTTCAGTTGTTTCGCGACCACGATTCAATAAGAACACTCTATCCCACTCCAGATTTCGAGAGCCCACAATGGATCTGTGCGCGATTGCTCGAAATGATGCCTATCCCACTGGAAAAGAAAACAGAATTTACTGAGCCAGCCAGTTTTCCGTCTCTAGTTCCTTTTTTGAATCAAATCATTACGGGGCAATAAGCACTTTTCTTCACTATAATTTTGTATAGTAGAAATTAATTTAAATTAAAGTGATCCCGACTTTCTCCTTTCACGTAGTGCCTATCAAATTCGCATGATGGTTAGTTACTATGCAAGTGGAAAGCAGAAGTTCAGGGAACGGCAAGGAGCATGTCATTATTCCCGATAACAAAGTACTTACAGACAACAAAGTACCGACAGAGCTCTCAAGCTGGTTGGTGTTGGTTGGTACAGACCGAGACAAGCAGGCGTTCACCTGTTTGTTCAAGTTCTTCGCTCCTAAGATTAAGCGTTTTGGTGTTAGTAAGTTGGGTGGCGAAGCTGCTGCCAACGAGCTAGTTCAAGACACGATGACTAACGTTTGGAAGAAAGCGCATCTCTACAATGTAGACAAAGGCGCTGCGACCACTTGGGTCTACACGGTAATGCGTAATGCAGCGTTCGATATGTTGCGCAAAGTGAAAGCGAAAGCCGAACAAACGATAGCCGACGATATCTGGCCAATCGATGCGATGGTAGCCGAATCTCAAAGTGAAGATTTGCCATTCGGTGATCATTTGATGAGCCGACACGTAATGACTCAGATAGAGAAATTGCCTCTTGCTCAGAAAACCATCGTCAAAGGCGTCTATTTTCAAGAGCTCTCTCAAGAGCAACTCGCTCAGCAACTTGGCGTCCCACTTGGAACGGTGAAATCACGTCTGAGACTCGCTTTAGCCAAATTAAAAGTTCACATGGGGGAACAAGACCATGATTAAACATCACCCAAACGCGGCAATCTTGAAAGACTTCGTCGATGGCACGTTGGCTGATTCAGTTTCTTTGATTGTTTCTAGCCATGTCGAGCTGTGTGAACACTGCCAACAACAAGTCAAGCAGCTTACAGCTGAGGCAGCGAATAATGCATTTGACGCAGAGCCAGTATTCTCAAATGAAGACCTAGACAGTTTCTCAATGGACGACATGGACTTTGATTTTGACGCGATAGAGCAAATCACAGCTGATACTTCTCAGTCTGTTGAAGTGACTCCAGAGGTTCAGAAAGTAACTGTTGCTGACACGACATTCACAATCCCTCGCGCTCTAAACTCAGTCGCGAGAAAGGACTGGATGAACCTAGGCAAAATTTCACGAGCAAGACTCGATTTTGCTGACGAAGCACACCACACTAGCTTGTTGCACATCGACAAAGATGGACAAGTGCCTTGCCACACCCACAAAGGCTTCGAGATCACGCTTCTTCTAGAAGGTAGTTTCGAAGACGAAATGGGCGTTTACAACAAAGGTGACTTCATCTGGTTGGATGGCAATCACACTCACCAACCTGCAACAAAAGAAGGTTGTGTCTGTTTAACCGTTTCAAGTGATGCGCTTTACTTCACAAAAGGTGTGAGCCAACTATTCAATCCTCTTGGAAAATATATCTATTAACCCAGTTGCAGGCTATAAATATACAGGATGGCATGAAGCTATCCTGTATATCGTCAATACATCTGAATAAAAACAACTACGGTGTCAAATTAAAAACACACCCAGCTCTGTAAGTACGATTAGCAATGTTGAACTATAAGAAAAAGCTCAGAGCAAGAGCAAAGGAGTTGGCCAATGGAAAAGAAAATCAAAATCGGTATCAGTGCATGTGTTGCTGGACACAAAGTACGTTTCGACACAGGTCATAAACGCTCTCGTTTTTGTACAGACGACCTAGCAGACTACGTGGAATTGGAACCTGTTTGCCCAGAGATGGCTGTTGGTCTTCCAACCCCTCGTCCAACCATTCGTCAAACAAGAATGCTAGATGACATCATCCATGTTTCTCGCCCTGATGGCTCAGGTGATGTGACCAACGAACTGATCGAGTTCGGTCAAAACTACTCAAAGAAAAACCAACACATTGCTGGCTTTATTGTGTGTCAAAAAAGCCCAACCTGCGGCATGGAGCGCGTGAAGGTGTACCACCACCATGGTCGCGGCTCTGAATCGACAGGCATAGGCATGTTCACCCAACAAATTATGGACGGCAACCCGTTACTTCCCGTTGAAGAAAACGGCCGCCTTAACGATCCCATTTTGCGTGAAAACTTCATGACTCGAGTGTTCACTTACCAAAAATGGCTCGATCTTGTGGATGAAGGTGTGACCAAGCACAAACTGATTCAGTTCCACAGCGCCCACAAGTACCTCGTCATGTGTCACCACGTTGAGGGTTACAAAAGCTTAGGCAAACTGCTAGCGGGTAATGACTTAGAAATCGACGAATTGGCGGCTCAATACATCGAGGGCTTGATGACAGCATTGTCACATCACGCGAATCGAGGGAGTCACGCCAATACGCTGCATCATTTGCAGGGTTACTTTAAGAAACAACTGAGTAGCGCCCACAAACAAGAGTTGACCAACCAAATTGCAGCTTTTCGAGAAGGTGTTATCCCACTGTTAGTGCCGCTGACACTGATAAATCACTACCTGATGGAATACCCGAACGAATACCTAGAATCACAGGTTTACCTAAACCCGCACCCTCAAGAACTTAAACTGAGATACGGATATTGAGCGACATACTATGGATACGACGAGACCTGCGGATTCACGATAACCCAGCGCTCGTCTCGGCAGTTGAAAACGGCGTAACAATCGCCGTTTTCATTTCAACTCCTCAAGCGTGGCAGCAGCACCACCTTGCGCCAATCAAAGCTGATTTCATCTATCGTCATCTAAAACAACTCGATTCCCAGCTCGCTGAATTCGGGATAACGTTGCTTCACCTAAAAGCGACCGATTTTGACGACCAATCCAATCAACTCATCGATCTATGCCAGCAGCTTGATGCCAAGTGCGTCTACGCTAACTCTGAACCAGAGGTCGATGAACAAGCTCGCGATAAAAAGCTGATTTCAAGCGGCCTAAACCTCAAGATAAGCGATTGTGACGTTATGCTGCCACTCGGTAGCGTTCTCAACAAACAAGGCGAGATGTTCAAAGTCTTTACGCCCTTTAAGAACGCTTGGTTAAAAGAAGTTCAGGTGAAAGGCATCATCTGCAGTCCAGCTCCTGTCGAGTCAGCTGAACGTTCACAAACACAGCTTCCTGACGACTTACAAGCCTTAACCCTCTCCGCTGACTATGATTTCGATTTTCCGCGTGTTGATTCGAGTCGCTGGCCATTAAGCCAAGATGTATTGGGCAATGTGATCCCCAATTTCTTAGGCAATAAAGTCAACGACTATGCGCGCCTGAGAGATATTCCCTCAGTTAAAGGAACATCGGGGCTATCGCCTTATTTAGCGATTGGCGCCGTGAGCCCACGTTGGTTAGCGATTCAATTGATTCAGCAACAACCCGATCTGTTATTTGATACGCAATTACCGGCCTTTTGTTGGCTCAACGAATTGATTTGGCGAGATTTTTATAAGCATTTGATGTTTCACCATCCTAAACTGGTTAAAGGCGCTAACTTTCAGCAAAAATACAATGGTTTAGATTGGTATCACGATCATCCTAGCTTCAAAGCTTGGTGCGAAGGAAAAACAGGATATCCATTGGTTGATGCAGCAATGCGTCAACTGGTTGAAACGGGCTGGATGCACAACAGGCTAAGAATGGTGGTGGCAAGCTTCCTAACCAAGCACCTGCTTATTGACTGGCGTTGGGGCGAACGTTTCTTTATGTCACACCTTATCGACGGAGACTTTAGTGCCAACAATGGTGGCTGGCAGTGGGCTTCAAGTACTGGCTGTGATGCTCAACCTTACTTCCGAATTTTCAATCCAATCACTCAGAGTGAAAAGTTTGATCCAAAAGGAATTTTTATTCGTAAGTACATACCAGAGCTGCAAAATATCCCAGATAAGCATGTACATTTCCCACATGACTTTATCGCTAAAAACGGAATAGACAGCGAATACTGGCAACCCATCGTTGAGCATAAAGAAGCACGATTGAGAGCCTTAGCCTTCTTCAAATAATTAGAGTGAATATTATGGATAACTCTCTATGGCTTGATAACTTTCTCAACATGTATCGAGAACTCGGAACCGACAATTTCGACGTGCTTAAGACGGTTTATCACCCTGATATTGAATTCCAAGATCCGCTGCATCATGTCAGCGGTATTTCGGCGCTTACGCACTACTTCGAGAACCTCTACACCCAAGTAACCAGCTGTTACTTTCATATCGAACACACTTTCGAAGCGAACGACGAAGCTTCCGTTTACTGGACGATGCAGTTTGCTCACAAGCAATTAAATGGGCAAAAGCCAATCGAAGTACAAGGACACAGCCATCTCAAGATGCTCGACGGTCAAGTGATTTACCACAGAGACTACCTCGACGTCGGTTCTATGTTGTATGAACACATTCCAGTACTGGGCTGCGCGATAAAATCCATCAAAAAGAGAGCGAGTCGATAATGCATATTATGATTACAGGCGCGACCTCAGGTATCGGCCAATCCCTAGCTAAAGATTACGCTCAGCAAGGGCATCAGGTGATTGCTTGTGGCCGCAATCCAGACAAACTGCAAGCCTTAGTTGATTCTCACGATACAGACATCGCGCATTCATCAATTACACCGCTCTGTTTCGATCTGACTGATTACCACAACTTTCCAGAACTCGACCAAGACAAGCCGCTCGACCTGCTGATTTTAAATGCAGGTGATTGTGAGTACATCGACGACCCAGTGAACTTTGATGCCGAGCTATTCGAGCGCGTCATCAACATAAACCTAATTTCAATTGGCTACGCCCTTAAAGCTTGGTTAAAAAACATCAAGCCCGGCGGCCGTTTGGTTTTAGTCAGCTCCAGCGCCAGCTTTTTACCTTTGCCAAGAGCCGAGGCTTATGGCGCTTCAAAGGCAGCCCTCACCTACTTAGGCAGAACACTTTCGGTTGATCTGGCAACGCACAACATTCATGTCTCAATTGTGCACCCTGGCTTTGTTGAAACGCCATTAACCGAGCGAAATACGTTCTCTATGCCTATGATTATTAGTAGTGAGGCCGCAACTCAGCGAATCGTAAATGGTATCGCTCAAGGAAAGAGTGAAATTGATTTCCCAAGACGATTCATCATGTTGATGAAGCTACTAAGAATGCTTCCAACTCCAGTTTGGCAAAAACTCGCTTCAAGGATGGTATAACAATGAAGAAAATCGCCATTATTGGTTCAGGTATCTCTGGACTCACTTGCGCGCATATATTAGATAAGCACCACGACGTAACAGTATTCGAAAAGAATGATTACGTTGGGGGGCACACCGCGACCGTTGATATTGAACATCAAGGCTCGGCGTTTTCGATAGATACAGGTTTCATCGTATTCAACGATCGAACCTACCCGAATTTCAATCAGCTTCTAGAACAACTCGATGTCGAAAGGCAACCGACTGAGATGAGCTTCAGCGTCCACAACACGACGACCAAGTTTGAATACAACGGCCACAGCATTAATTCGTTATTCGCGCAGAGGAGCAACATCTTCAAACCTCAGTTCTGGTCTTTAGTGTCTGACATTCTCAAGTTCAACAAGCTGTGTAAGGCTCAGTTTGAAAGCAATGAATTCACACCAGACGTTACCCTTGGCAGTTTCCTACGAGATAATCAATTTTCCGACTTTTTCAGCCAGCACTACATCTTACCGATGGGCGCGGCGATTTGGTCGACAAGCTTGGAAGAAATGGAAGAGTTTGAGCTCAAGTTCTTCATTCAGTTTTTCTACAACCATGGATTGCTCGATATCGCGAACCGTCCTCAGTGGTATGTGATACCAAAGGGATCGCGTTCTTATGTTGAAATCATCCTTTCACGCCTAAGTAAGACTGTTGCACTGAATACATCGATTAAACAAGTGACTCGCCAAGAAACAGGCGTCACGATTGAATTTGAAGATGGCAGCGCACAAGGTTTCGACGAAGTAATCTTTGCTTGCCACTCAGACCAAGCCTTACGCTTGCTTGGTGATGCAACAGAACAAGAGCAACAGGTACTGGGCGAGATCCCATACAGCCGCAATGAAGTGGTTCTGCACACCGATACTCGCTTGTTACCAGACAGAAAACTGGCTTGGGCAAGTTGGAACTACATGTTGGATGGCGACAGTAAACGACCTGCTTGTGTCACGTACAACATGAACATTCTGCAAGGCATCGAAAGCCAAGACACCTTCTGTGTCACCTTGAATCAAAGCGAAGCCATCGACCCAGAAAAAATTATTCGCAGCTTTGTTTATCATCACCCGGTACTTAATTCGAACACGGTCGAAGCTCAGCACAAGCGTGAGCAAATCTGTGGCAAAAACCAGACGCACTTTGCTGGCGCTTATTGGTATAACGGCTTCCATGAAGACGGTGTCCACAGTGCACTCGATGTGACCAAACGCTTCGGTTTAGATTTGAGTACGAGTTCCGCGTTATGAACAGTCAAACCCTGACACCCGAGATGGGGATCGCATCCGAAAAGAGTGAAGAGCTCAGCGGTATCTATTGGGGTAACGTCAGACATCGCCGCTTTGGCGACATCACTCATGAGTTCAGCTATCAGCTGTATATGATGGGGTTAGATCTTGATGAGCTGCCCCAAACCACAGCGCGCAGTGCGCTGTTCGGAACTCGTTGGTACAACCCGATTCGCTTTGTCGAATCGGATTATCTCGCTGAAAAAAAAGAAAATGTCACCACGGATGAACCAAAATCACTTAAGCAACGTATAACTTCCAAAGTGCAACAACTTGGTGGGGTTTGGTCTGATTCAAACCGTGTGACGATGCTTGCTCAGTGCCGCTGTTTAGGCATCTACTTCAGCCCAATCAACTGTTTCTTCTGTTATGACGAGACTGGAGATTGTAAGTACATGTTGGCTGAGGTGAGTAACACGCCTTGGCGAGAAAGACACTACTATCTCATCGACATGCACCAAGAATTGAAGGTAAAAAAAGAGTTTCACGTTTCGCCGTTCATGGATTTGAACATGACTTATTTTTGGAAGATTAAGCCACCAGCGAAACGCACGTTAGTTCACATCGAAAGCCGCCGAGACGACAAGCTTTTCGATGCGACACTAGCCCTGACGAAGCAGTCAGTAACCAAGACAAACATTAGACGAACGGTATTCAAGATTCCGGCGATGACGATAAAAGTCGTGATGGGAATTTATTATCAGGCTCTCAAATTATTCCTGAAAAAAGTACCGTTTGTGGCGCATCCAGACTCAACATCTTAAGCGCTTAAAACAGAAATCATTTCTAGCTTGGGTTCGCTCCAATCAAGGAGCTGAACTCAGCTTAGTTGGCACAAAATATTAGAATGAGTTATCAGCGAGGTTTACATGGAACAGCTTGCCAAACAAAACAACAATATTGAACAACAAGCTAAAGCCGTTGCTGTTTCAAGCAACTGTAAATATCGAGCTTTAATCTTCAAGGTGTTAGAAAGCCTGCAATTCGCAACGCTTGAAATCATTGAGCGCGACCAGCATTCAGTATTTGGTGATCGAGAAGCTGAATTGAAAGGTCGAATCGTGATTCATGATGCGACCTTTTTTAGAGATGTGGTCATCAATGGCAGCATTGGGGCATCTGAAGCGTACATCGATGGTAAATGGACCAGCCCAAACCTCACGCGTGTGATTCAAATCATGGCTCGTAACCAAGCCCAATTGGATGAGCTTGATGACAAGACACAATGGATTTCTCGCATCAAAAACCTATTGCTGCGACGTAAGAATGCCAACACCGAGCAAGGCTCTAAGCGAAATATTCTCGCCCACTACGATATTGGCAACGAGCTGTATGAGCGCTTCTTAGATAGCTCGATGCAGTACTCTTCCGCAATCTACAGCGAAGACGCAGAAACCTTGTCGAAGGCTCAACAAAACAAAATGAAAACCATCTGTGAGCGACTAGAACTGTCTGAGAAAGATAGCGTGGTCGAGATAGGCACAGGGTGGGGCGGCTTAGCCATCTTCATGGCGCAACACTACGGTTGCCACGTCACCACTACCACGATCTCAGATGCCCAACATGCACTTGCTGAACAGAGAGTAAAAGCGCTTGGTTTAACCGACAAAATCACCCTGCTCAAAGAGGATTATCGCAATCTCACTGGTGAGTATGACAAGTTGGTTTCGATCGAGATGATAGAGGCGGTCGGACATGAGTATCTACAAACCTTCTTTGAAAAATGTTCCTCGCTACTTAAGCCCTCAGGCAAGATGCTGATTCAAGCAATTACTATTGCTGACAGCCGTTACGACAAATACCGCAAAGGTGTCGACTTTATTCAGAAGTACATCTTCCCCGGCGGTTGCCTACCTTCTGTTTCAGTGATGACCCAACACCTTGCGACCAGCACCGACCTTGTGGTTCAAGAAATTGATGACATTGGCCTGCACTACGCTCGAACGCTGAATGATTGGAACATCGCCTTTGAAAATAGTTGGGAAGAGCTAGAGTCTCTCGGCTATTCAGAAGAGTTTAAACGCTTATGGACCTTCTACTTCTGCTACTGTGAAGGCGCATTCAAAGAGCGCGTGATCAGCACTCACCATGTAGTCGCAAGAAAACCTCGTTACTTTGGAGAAAAAGATGAAGCGGTTTTGGATTATTAATCTCGTACTGTTTCAAGCGACCTGGGTTTGCAGTGCTTTCTTTACCGCGCAAGCCCCGTTCGTCACACCACTGATTGTAGTGGTTCACTTCCTTCTATCACCGACTCGCAGTAGCGATTTGAAGATACTCATTTTATTACCATTGGGGCTATTGCTTGATAGCCTCTTACTCCACTTCGGCGTGTTTGCCGTCGACTCTGAAATTGCGAATCAATCGTGGTTCCCGGTGTGGCTTGTCTGCCTGTGGATCATGTTCTTAATCAGTTTTAACCACAGCCTAAATTGGCTTTTAAAATGCTCGAAAGTGATCTTGTTTGTCATAGGGTTCGTAGCAGGTACTAGTAGTTATTGGGGAGGCATCAAAGCAGGTGCTCTTCTTACTACTTGGCCAGATGCATCGGTAGTTGCTGCCCTTGCAATAAGTTGGGGGATTTTGTTGCCCTTACTGGTGGCCGCCTACTCCAACTTAATACAACCTAAAATGGCAATAACGAGGTGACTTATGGCTTATCCACGCAACCCGACACAAACGTTCAAACCTGAGCGAGGTATTGTTCGCGCTCATCAGCAAGCAAAAAACACACTTCTAAGCTTTATTACTCTCCCGTTAATCTTTGCTGCGCTGTTATTTGCCGGACACGCTAGAGCCTCTGCTGTCGATGATCTGAACAAACGTGGTGAGGGTGAAATGAGTTACCTGTTTTGGACTCTCTACTCGGCAGAATTCTACGCGACTCCAACCAACTCCGAACGAGCTTTGAAGCTTGAGTATTACCGCTCTATCGATAGCAAAGACCTCGTAGACGCTACCGAAGATCAGTGGAACAAGCTTGGCTACTCTGACAGCAACATTCAACGTTGGTTGAAACCCTTGTACGCGATGTGGCCGAACGTGGAAGAAGGAAGCACACTCACGATTCGTGTCGCTGAAGATAACGTAAGTCGTTTTTATTTCGATGAACAACCGATCGGCACCATCCAAGACAAGCAATTTGGTGAAGCCTTTCTAGCGATTTGGTTGTCTGAAAACACCTCTGAACCCGGTCTTCGTAAACAACTTTTAGGTTTGAACAAATGAATCCAAAAACAACAATAATAAAATTTGCTCTGGCATTTTTTTCACTCACTTGGCTAGTGGGCTGTGGCTCTGCAAGTTTAGAAGACCATGTCGACACAACGCCAGAGCTCAAGCTTGAAACCTTTTTTAATGGCGAGCTAATGGCCTACGGCATGGTGCTAGACCGCTCTGGTAACTTACTGCGCCGCTTTGATGCCAAACTGATCGCGACTTGGGACGGTGACAACGGAGAAATAAAAGAGTGGTTCTCTTTTGCTGATGGCGAGCGCTCAACTCGCGTTTGGAATCTGATCAAAACGGGCGAAAACACCTATTCTGGGACTGCCAACGATGTCGTTGGAACCGCTTATGGTGAGACCCAAGGTTCAGCGCTGTATTGGAAATATGATCTAGAAATTGAAGTAGACGGCAGCACCTATGAAGTGGTGCTCGATGATTGGATGTTCTTGATGGACGACAAGCGCTTATTCAACAAGACTGAGATGTCCAAGTTTGGCTTTAAAGTCGGAGAGGTCATCTTATACATAGAGAAGATTTGATTTAGCTGCCGTTTCTGATTCTTAGTTTCAAATCGATGACTACATCTCCAGTACGTAACAAAACAGCCCACAACGAAAATTGTGGGCTGTTTTGTTTGATCCCTCGAATAGCATACCTGCATGCTCAAGCCATTGTGCTAAGATGCGCCACCAGCATACAAATGGACTAGACTGACACTAAGCAGTCCCCATTTGTTTCGCTAAGCGTAGATTCCCTACCATGAATAATTGAAAAGGCTTTAAAGCATGAGCAAGTTGACCTCAGCGGAGCGTAAAGCTCGCGACAATGAACGTTTCTCACAACGCGTAAACGACCGCAGAGAAAAAGGTGAAGACGTAGTTGCTTACGCACTGACCAACAAAAAAGCTGTAAAATTCCTGACTAAGTCAGAGAAAAAACGTTTCAACGAAACGAGAGCGACTCTGCAAGAAGAGAAGCGAGTGAAAGAACAAGAAGAGCTTAACCGAATCGAAGACGCGTTCACGATCAAACAGTTCGACGACGAATAATCACTTATGATTACTCAAAAGCGCTGGCTCTATGCCGGCGCTTTTACTTGTTAGTTCGTTGTTTTTTAACGCTGTTATTTCTTGCTAAACCCGTCGATTCTTAACGGCTTTCCCCCACTCTCTTAGCTCAGCCTTACCGCTCGACCGATCACCCAAGCTATTAACCTATCAACCTATCAACCTATCAACCTATCAACCTATCAACCTATCAACCAGGCTATCGATCAACTTTAGCCATAGATCTCAGAAAATCTTAGCCTAGCCCCTTACTATCTCGAATCAACTCTACAAATTGAAGACAGTATGATTTTAATTACCGGATCAAGCAGCGGTTTAGGCGCAGCTCTCGCGAAACAATATGCTAACGCCGACGCTCAGCGCGTAGCCATTACAGGTCGCAATGCACAACGTTTAGCAGAAGTGGCGCAAGGCCTACCTGCGAATACCATTAGCCAAGCGTGTGATCTCTGTGACCCGCACTCAGTGAGCGAGTTATTGGATGCGTTACCTGAAATGCCGAAGCTGGTGATCCACAGCGCTGGCAGTGGGTACTTCGGTAAGATAGAACAGCAAGATCCAACCATCATCAGCGACATGCTGAAGAACAATATTGAGTCTTCGATCTTTTTGATTCGCGAGCTTGTACAGCGCTACAAAGATCAATCGGTCACCATCGCTGTGGTGATGTCGACGGCGGCACAAGGTGCTAAAGCGGAAGAGTCCACCTACTGCGCGGCAAAATGGGCCGTGAAAGGCTTTATCGAATCGGTGAGGTTGGAGCTAAAAGGTCACCCGATGAAAATCGTGGCGGTTTACCCTGGAGGAATGGCGACCGAGTTTTGGAATACAAGCGGTAAAGGCATGGATACCTCGAGCTTTATGACCGCGCAAGAAGCCGCTCAGATGCTACAACAGGCGTTGACCAGCACAGAGCATGGATTCGTGTCAGATATCACGATAAACCGCGGCTAGCAGGTAAACAGCTCGCTTAATCGGTAAATAGAGCGACACATTACCAAAGAAATGATTAGAGTAATTATTTGTGAGGGTGAGCATGAAAGTGTGCGACAATGCTCGGCGTAAATTCATATTCAAGGTTTATTATGAAACTTCTAGTTCGTAACCTATCGCGCTCTACCTCTGAGCAAGACATCCGTGTGCTATTTTCTGAGTTTGGCTCAGTAAAAGAGTGCAGCCTAGTTTTAGACCAAGAAACTGGCGACTCAAAAGGCTTCGCTTTTGTTGAAATGCCAGAGCAAGAAGAAGCTAAAGCGGCACTAAACAAGCTGAACTTGTCAAAGCTTGGCAAAAACACGATTCGTGTAAAAGTAGCGAACTCTTAATCGATTCAATGCTTCATAAGCCGCATGGCTTAGCTTAACAGCAGCACAGATGATAAAGCCCGTAACGATATGACGTTTTCCAGCGCAATATCGTTACGGGCTTTTTGCTGCTCGCAATTCTCTTTTCACACGATTTGAATACGCCTACAGACCTTCATGTTCATCAATAGCACGTCTTGCTTCGGCCATTGAACATCCAGATTCCATCACCAGCTGAGCCACAGTCATTGAAGGTGTAGCGGCCAACAGAGATGCCAAACACACCACGGGTTTAGGCAGCACTTTGTCGATTGCAATTGCTATCCAACCGTCTTTTTCATGGGTTAACATCGTTTTAAATTCAACGAGTTGATACTCTTGAGCGACCAACAGCCAATTACGCGAACGACGAACTCGTTTCAACTGACATCCACATTCCGCAGCATTCACCATCACTTGGCTTTTATCACTCACACGATGTACAAAACTATTCAATGGGACGCTAAACATAACTCTCTGCTAATCAATCTATTCCTACCATTCAAGAGCTCTCTACCTATCTCTCAAAACTTTCTAACTGTCACTCAATTAAAACCGTACGTAGGATTACACAGACACAAAAAAACCGCCAGTGATGCACTAAGCAACCTCGCGGTTTTTGGATGTTAACGTGTGTGGTTTACGCTTTAGTTTCTACCACAATGTCCGTTTTTACCGAGTTCGCGATAAAGCAGTTTTTGTGCGCCAAGTGGTGCAGTTTGTCGAGCTGCTTGGCGGTGGGCTTTTTGGTACCTAAAAACACAATTTTAGGGCGCAGAGTCACCTTAGTGACCGATGAGCGGCCAGATTCATCTTCTTCCAGCACACCAATCGCATCATCGACATAGGAGTCGATCACGTACTTCTGCTTTGCGGCAATGCCCAAAAACGTCAGCATATGGCAGCTAGAAAGTGCCGCGATAAACGCTTCTTCTGGATCAACATTCGCTTCCACCGAAAACGGCAGTGGCACAACATGTGGAGAGGACGAAGCAGGCACAGTGACACCACCATCGAACTCCCACGTATGACCTCGACTGTATTGATTGTCGCTAAAGACTTCATCTTCTGCTTTTTTCCAGCGAATGATCGCTCCGTATTCAGACATAATTCCTTCCTTTTTTATGCTCAATAAATTAACGATCAGCTGGATGATTGACACCATCGTTGGTCACCACATCACCAATATCAAAAGGGTTCACCCCTTCCAAACAACCAATATTGAACCCGTATTCATTTGGGCTAGAGCGACGTTGATGGTGGGTATAGATACCGCAGTTTGAGCAAAAGTAGTGCTTCGCGGTGTTGGTATTGAATTGATATAACTTGAGATGCTCGGCACCTTTGAGGATCTTGATACCATCCAACGCAACAGAACCAACAATCGCGCCTTTTCGACGACAGATAGAGCAATCGCAGCGACGTGGTTTTTCTATCCCGTTAGGTAAGCTGAACTCTAGTTCAACCGCACCGCAATGGCAGGTTGCCTTGTGAAAAGGTTGGATAACCGTATCTCCGACGACTTTCATTTTTCTCTCCAATCACATCCTTATGTTGGTCGTATCATAACCAGTTCAATGTTCTCTGTCCGTACCCGGGTGTTGAGTTCGAGAGATCTGTCATGCGCTGCTTCTCGGCTAATCTAACTAGACTTTTCAACCAAATCGCCAAACCGCTCAAACAAGAAATCAAGAAACAACCGGATACGCTTGGGCTGATATTTCTTGCTGATGTACACCACATTCAAATCGGCGCTCGACACCGACATCGCGGTATTGAAGTTTTTCATGTAGCCATTAAGCAGAGTCACAAGGCGTTGGTTATTGATGTCGTCTTGCACATCCAGCACCGATTTAAGCGCAATGCCCTCACCTTTTAATGCCCAGTACCGAATCACTTCACCATCATCTGAAAATCGCTTCGGCACAACCGTCACAGCCTTCTTCATATCATGATCTTGGAAGTGCCATGTCTTGAGCTCTTCATTACTCCGCAGCATCGCCAAACAGTCGTGTTCAACCAAGTCTTGCGGCGTCAACGGCGTCCCGTGTTTAGCGAGGTATTCAGGAGAAGCGCACAACACACGTCGGCTTGGCGATAAGCGTCTGGATATCAAACTGCTGTCGACCAGTTCACCATAACGGACCACGATATCCATGCCAGATTCAGCAATGTTCGAGAGGTTATCGTTCAAATACAGGTAAGGAATAACGTCCGGATACTGCTGGCAAAACTCCGACAAAATAGGAAGAATGTACTGCTTTCCGATGTCTTTTGGCGCGGCGATTTTTAGCGAGCCTTTGACTTCTTTTACGCCATTTTGAATCAGGTTTTCGGCCTCACTGACGTTGTCTAAAATCTCCAAACATGCCTTGTGATACAGATCTCCAGAGTCGGTCAAAGACACATGACGCGTACTTCGATTCAACAACTTCACACCATATCGTTCTTCAAGCGCCTGCAGCCTTGCTGTCATGGTCGCAGGCGATAAACCCAGTTCGCGCCCCGCCGCCGCTAACCCGTGATGCTTAACAATACTGACGAACATCGCCATATCTGAAAACTTATCCATACGATTCTCGCTTCCACCTCTTCGTCTTACTTCTCGATCTTAATGCTCGATTTGAATACTCAGTCACACTATTCAGCTTAACCGAATAATGAATTTATATTTTAACCAATTATCAAATTTAGTCGAATAAATATAATGGCAAACATCAACAGAACAACGCAGGAATTCAGAGAATGACTAACGAATCGACTAAACAAGAGCAACGCACTTTCGTCATCATTGGTGGCACATCAGGTATCGGCAAAGCACTAGCGATGCAACTAAGAAACGAGAACAACACGGTACATATTGCCAGCCGACACACAGGCGTTGATATCACCGATGAAAAGTCGATTTGTGAATACTTCGAATCGATTGGCGTGTTTGACCACTTAATCGTAACGGCTGGCTCATCCGCTCCCGCAGGAAAAGTAACAGACGTAGCAACCGCAAACGCTAAGACAGCTTTTGACACTAAGTTTTGGGGCAGCTTAAACGTAGCCAAACATGCCGCACGCTACATGACGCCAAACGGCTCTATCACCTTCACAACTGGTATGTTGTCACGCAAAGTTGTTGCTGGTACTTACGTAAAAACCGCCATCAACGCCGCACTAGAAAGCGTAACCAAAATACTGGCGAAAGAGCTATCACCCATTCGAGTCAATGCCGTTAGCCCGGGTTTAACCATGACGGAAGCCTACAAAAACATGGACGATTCCGCTCGTGCAAACATGTACGACAACGCCAAAAACAACCTACCCGCAGGTAAGGTTGGCGAGCCTTCAGAGATAGCCATGGGTTACCTGTTCGCAATTAATAACCCATACGTCACTGGGTCAATCATCGATATCGATGGCGGCGCTCTACTCGGCTAACACTCCGCAAAGAAGCAAAGACATAAAGAACAATCGTTAGGGCGTGTATCTCACGTCCTAACAAACAAGAATTAACACAGGTACTTCACTATGAAATCAGAAGCGATCCATAAAGAAAAGATCCCATTCCAAGTTTGGATACTGACACTCGCAGCTTTTGCCATCGGCACCGCTGAGTTTGTTATCGCAGGCATCCTTCCACAAATTGCCACATCCCTTTCGATCACCGAAGGTCAAGCCGGCTACCTAATTAGTGCTTACGCATTGGCTATCGTTATTGGTGGCCCGATCTTAACCATCTACCTCGCACGTTTTAACAAGAAGATGGTACTGATTGGCTTAATGGCTTTGTTCATCATCGGCAATATCTTGTCAGCCTTAGCTCCTAGCTACCCACTTCTACTTGCAAGCCGCGTTATCGCAGGTTTAGTGCAAGGTCCTTTCTATGGCATAGGTGCAGTTGTCGCGACCAATTTAGTGTCTGAGAAAATGGCAGGTCGTGCTGTTGGTCAGATGTTCGCTGGCTTAACGCTCGCTAACGTTCTTGGGGTTCCCGCAGGAACTTGGGTGAGCTTGCAATTCGGTTGGCACACCACTTTCTTTACCGTGGCAGCACTTGGCACCATCGCCATGATTTCAATCTTAACGTCAATAAAATCTTCAGGTCACAGCGAAGCGAAAGACATCAAAACTCAGCTGTTGGCATTCAAAAATCCAATGCTTCTCATCAGCTTGGCGATCACCGCTTTTGCTTGGTCTGGCTTCATGACGCTTTACGGTTACCTTGCGCCAATCGCCATGCACATCACGGGTTACAGTCAAGAATCAGTGACTTGGATCTTAGTGATTGTAGGTGTTGGCTTAATCATCGGTAACACCTTGGGCGGACGCTCTTCAGATAAAAACCTAGGCAAAGCTTCAATGTTTTGGGCTGTCGCAATGATCGTGTCATTGGTGGTGGTTGGCCTTGTGGTAGACAACAAAATCCTCTTCGTTGCAGCTGCATTTGTCTTTGGTATTGCATCATTTGCGAACGTCCCTGCCATGCAACTTCGAGTAATGAACCACGGTGGCGAAGGGCAAGAGCTAGCAGCAACTGCGAATATCTCAGCGTTTAACTTAGCCAATGCCTTTGGTGGATTCCTTGGCGGCATGGTACTCGACAGCCAACTAGGCGCAGGCATGATTCCGTTCGCAGCCGTTGTGGTTCCTATCGTCGGATTATTCTTAATCGCTAAAGCTAACCGAAACGAGAAACCACAAAGCAACTCAATATTTGCACCAACAGAAGCTAAATAATTTAAGAACTCCGTAACTTCAAAGTGCCAATTCATTATCAAACTGGAATTGGCACAGCACTAAAAATTCATAAAGGTAGAGACCATGAACAAGTTATTCGAAGCATCAGAACTGAAAGGCCTAGCACTACAAAACCGCGTGGTTATGGCACCCATGACACGCGCTCGTACTAGCCAACCTGGAAACGTGCCAAACGACATGATGGCAACCTATTACCAACAACGCGCAAGTGCAGGGCTGATCATCACGGAAGCAACGCAGATCTCTGATGACTCTCAAGGTTACTCATTCACACCCGGCGTTTATACCGATGCACAAATCGAAGGTTGGAAGTCAGTAACAACAGCAGCAAAAGCACAAGGTGCCGCGATATTCTGCCAGCTATGGCATGTAGGCCGAGTATCACACCCTACCTTTCAAAAAGGCGAGTTACCGATTGCACCTTCTGCATTAGCTCCAATAGAAACGCAGGTTTGGATCTCTGATGAGAATGGTAACGGCAACATGGTGGATTGCATCCAACCAAGAGAGATGACCCAAGCCGATATCGATCGTGTTGTTCAAGATTTTGCTAACTCAGCGAAAAAAGCAGTCGAGGCAGGGTTCAACGGAGTGGAAATACACGGTGGCAATGGCTACCTGATTGATCAGTTCCTAAGAACCAACTCAAACAAACGCACCGACAACTACGGCGGTAGCCGCGAGAACCGACTTCGCTTCCTAATCGAAGTGGTTGATGCTGTGATTGAAGAGATAGGTGCCGATAAAGTAGGTGTGCGCTTGGCGCCGTTCATCACCTTCAAAGACATGAACTGCCCAGATATCGTACCAACGATTTTAGAGGCATCGAAGGCACTTCAAGATCGAGACATCGCTTACCTGCACCTATCAGAAGCCGACTGGGATGATGCTCCAGTTATCCCTGAAAGCTTCCGTGTCGAACTAAGAGCCTTGTTCTCTAACACCATCATCGTTGCCGGCAGCTACACACCACAACGCGCCGAAGAAGTACTAAGCAAAGGCTACGCCGATCTCGTCGCATTTGGTCGCCCATTCGTTGCTAACCCAGATCTAGTTTCACGCCTACAAAACGGCAGCGAACTATCAGAACTTGATGGCGCCACTCTGTTCGGCGGCAACGAAAAAGGCTACATCGATTATCCAGTGTTGTAGTGAATCTTAAATTGATAGAACTGCCTTAGATTTTCCTTCAGGCAAAAGAAAGGCTCGCGTGACTAGTGCGAGCCTTATGCAGTTTAGGGGGTAAACCACAATCTGATATTAATTAGGGGTAATTATTTAACTTATGAGCCATTATGCACTTGTGCGCATTGATATTCTATTTTTAAATGATTCACTGCAATTAATCAATCGATAAAAGTTAGCGTTTGGTCAATTTAAACCACATAGATAACAGTGGTTTAGTGAGTGATGTCTAGAAAACCATCATAAAACCCATAAAAATCAGATCTATAAGCTTCTCATTTGCCAGTAGCCTTCACCATTAGTGGCGAGTTGGCTGTGTAAATAATCAAGCGTATCCGCGACCGTTCCCGCAATGCCTTGTGGTGGATTGAACAACAGCAAACCACTGCCGATCAGGCGATCATCACCCTTGGGCTCTCTAAGGCGAAGTTCCGACTTGATCGGACTTGGTAGCAAGCCATCTTTTACCGCTGTCACGCAGTGATTCAGAATCAGTGAGCTCTTATCATCCGTGTAGAGCGGGTACCAAATTAGTGCAGATACTTTCTCCGACTGCTGATATGCCTTAACTAAGGCATCAATCACCGCGAGATATTCTGAATCGGTTTCATAGGGTGGGTCGATAACAATCAGATGATGATTGTCATGTTTAGCTACGTCATCAGGTAACGCTTTAAGCCCATCACCTGCGCTAATCGTAAGCTTGCTTGAAATACCCAAGTCACACTGTAACTTATCGATATTAGTTTGCAGTAAATCAGCTTCATCTTGCTGAATGTCTGAAAAATAGAAGCTATCTTGGCTGCGACCTTGTTGGTAAGTGATGGCGGCAGAACCCGGATACAAAGAGATAAGTTGGTTCGGATTGTAGTATTCCAGCACCGACATAAAAGAAGCGAATGCCGGAGGAAGATAAGCCTTATTGCGCCACAAGTACCCAACCCCTTCAGCAAACTCACCAGCATGATTACTTGGTGCAGTGTTGAGGTCATAACACCCTGTACCAGAGTGCGTGTCGATAACATTGAGGCGTGAATGTTGCTGCATTAATGACCGAACAAGTGCACTCAATACTGGATGCTTTAGCGCATCACCATGGTCGCCTACATGACATTGATGTCGATATTCCATTCCCTTGCCTCATTTCTACGAACGTCATCTAAACATACTTCATATCATGAGGGCTTGCCTGCTCAATCCATCGTTTTTTGAAATAGGCTCTCTTTTCTGTAACTGTTTGACTCTTATAAAAAATAAAGCCCCTCGTTTTACTATAAACGAAGGGCTTTGTTGACGTTACTGACTAAGTTGTACTGTTAACCAATAGATAACCTAAGGGTACTCACCCTCAACTTCTACCGGCGCTTTCACTTGGTAGTGACAAGGCTGTAGACCAAGTAACTTAGGCAGTGTGATACCTACTGAAACTGAAGACCACGTACCACTGACAATACCTACAACCAGTGCAATCGCGAAACCTTGCAGCGCAGCGCCACCAAGTAGCCAAAGTGCAGATACGGTGATTAGCGTTGTACCTGAGGTCACCATGGTGCGTGAGAAGGTCGCTTTAACCGATTCGTTAAGCAGGTTGTCAGTGTCACCATTTGGATTACCACGCAGCATCTCACGGACACGGTCGGCAATGATGATCGAGTCATTCAATGAATAACCCAAAATCGCCAACACAGCCGCTAACACAGTCAGGTTGAACTCGAACTGAGTAAAAGCGAACAGACCCAAGATAAGCGTCACGTCATAGATGATTGCGGCTAGGGCGCCGAGTGCTAAACGCCATTCAAAACGTACACTCAGGTACAGCATGATCATTAGGAAACACACCAATACCGCTAAGCCACCTTGGTCAACCATGTCTTGACCGACTTGAGGGCCAACCACGCTGCTGTTAAGCACTTTTACTTGGTCGCTGACAGAAGACAAAGCATCCACTAAGTTTGGCTGTGGAGCATCTGTCAGTTGGCTATAACGGATTGTCCAGCGATCCTGTTCTGCCATACCAACCACTTGCACGTCTTGTTGGAAAGCTGTATCAAGTTTTGTTTTTAACGCATCTTTGGTGACTTGATCAGAGAGCTGAACCTCGGCAACCACACCACCTGTGAAGTCCAAGCCCCAGTTAAAACCTTTCACCGCCACCAGCATCACAGAGCTCATGAACAGCACAATAGATATCGCAGACATCACCTTACGAAGGCGAGTCATATTCTTATCCGAAATATAGCTATTTGAAAAATAGCGGTCTGAAATAGTCATTTTTGAAGTACTCATGCTTAAATCCTTACATCGTGGCGTTGGTCACGCCCCCAAACCAAATTGATGATCGCTCGTGAAGCAAAAATGCCCGTAAACATACTGGTTAGAAGACCTAAGCCCAGTGTCAGAGCGAAGCCCTGAATCGGTCCATTACCAATGGTATATAGAGCCACAGCAACGATCATGGTAGTGACGTTAGCATCGAAAATTGACGAGAATGCGCTATCGAAACCACGGTCGATAGAGCTAGCAAAGCTGCGCCCTTCTTTCATCTTGTCTCGAATACGCTCGAAGATCAGCACGTTGGTGTCCACCGCCATACCAACGGTCAGTACTAGACCCGCAATACCCGGCAGAGTTAACACCGCACCCGGTAGCAGCGCAATCAAACCAAATAATGTGGTCATGTTAACCACCAATGCACAGTTCGCGACCCAACCAAGGCGGCGGTACCATAGCGCCATAAACGTGAGAGTCAGACCAAGGCCAAGAGCCAAAGCAGCAAAGCCATTCGTTACGTTTTCAGCACCCAGAGATGGGCCAATAGTACGCTCTTCAATGATGGTAACAGGCGCTGTTAATGAACCGGCACGTAGCAATAGAGCAAGCTCTTGTGCTTCTGCCATGCTGCCTGCACCAGTGATTCTGAAGCGGCTACCCAGTTGAGATTGGATGTTCGCCACACTGATTACTTCGCTGGTTTTTTCGCTGTTACCGGCTCTGTCACGGCTGTATTCGCTGTAAACGGTCGCCATTGGCTTGCCGATGTTATGGCGAGAAAACTCAGACATTTTCTTACCACCAGAAGAATCAAGCGTGATGTTTACTTCTGCACTGCCCATTTCACCAATGCCACTGCGTGCATCGATAATGTATTCACCGCTCAGCACTGCTTTGCGAGCAACCACTACGCGATTACCATCTGAATCTTTCAGAGTTTGAGTATTGCGCGTTGCGTTGTCGTACACAGAGTAGAACGCTAATGAAGCCGTAGCACCAATCACGTCTTTCGCAGCTGCAGGGTCTTGTACACCCGGTAATTCGATACGGATACGGCTTTCACCTTGGCGTTGAATCGATGCCTCAGTGATGCCTAGCTCTTCAATACGGCTGCGCATGATCTGCAGGTTTTGTTGAACCGTTAGATTACGTAGCGTTCTTTGCTCTTCTTCAGACTGAGTTAACGTTAGCGATTTATCTGAACGGTCACGTTGCCATTGTGGGAACTCTTCGCGAATCAGTTTCTGTGCTTTCTCGAAATCGGCATCAGTACGGAAGTTAAACTCAACTTGGTTGTTCACCACTTTACCGCGTGCATAACGCACTTGGCTGGTGATTTCATCGACTACAGATTGCGCTTGTGCGTGGTAAACCGGTTCCATGTCTACTTCTAACAGGAACTGCACACCACCACGTAAATCAAGGCCTAGCTGAATCGGTGCGAAGCCCATGTCAGTCAGCCATTTCGGAGCTGCTGGCTCCATCGCTAGCGCAACCGTCGCGTTGTCCAATAGGCGCTCATTCAGCACCTCTTTAGCCTTCGCTTGTTGTTCTGCGTCTTCCAAGATTACGACTAAACGTTGGTCTTTTTGAAATGCCGATTTGGCTTGAATGCCTTCGCTCGCAAGGTATTGGGTAATTTGGCTAGCATCGATGGTCTGTTCAGAACGGTTGTTAATTTGAACCGACGCATTCTCGCCATACCAAGAAGGTAAAGCACTCAGAACCATGATGATAATGGTGGCGATAAGCACCGCGTATTTCCACTTTGAGTAGTGGTTAATTTGTTTTCTTTGAATGCGTTTTTTCACAGTCAAGATCTCTTCTTTCTACCAATCACCGTAAATACGTGCTCAAAAATAGCACCAGAAAAAAGCAGTGATCGAGCATTTTAACCAGCTAGGGTGACCAGTTATTTACTACGATTGGTATGTCTAATATTTTGCGAACACGAGCGATGGCTAATCACGACCAGAACAAGCTGATTGAAAGATAGTGATGCTAAAGCTGATGTCGCTATGTTTGTCTTGGTTAACTGGCGAGTTCAATGGGCACTAGGCGACCATCGATACGACCAATTTAGGGTCAAACGATTAGCTAAGAAGTTCTCGGAAATGCGAGTATTGGATGTTGCCCTCTTTCCACCCCGAAAGCCGGGAAGACGGAGAACTCACAATACTGGTCCAGTGCAGCTTGGAATCCAACAACGGCGTGTTGAAGAGCAGGGAAGCCAGTATTGAGGGGGGAGAGAAGTCAATCAGTAGATGATAAGCAGGCTCAAGATCGGCCACGCTTTCTTGCTCGTTACTGAGCATACGTCTGAAGTTTGCTGCTTGAAGGCTTGATTCGGTGTCGTGATAGTTAGAACTGTCACCAGAAGGCACGGTGCCAAACTGAGCCTTATCGCACTCTAAGTAGCTCGACGGATTATCCGTATCAGCTTGTTTACAAAGATCATTCTGTGAAGATTGCTCTTGAGCCGAGTATATTTGAAATGGCTTAGAAGGAAACGAATAGCCGTTAGAATTCACTAAGCCAAAGCTCAGTAAAAACAACATTAAGACTAATCGGGTACCCAGTTTAAGCAATCTAATATCCAAACAACATTCTCGTAGATCGTCAATCTACAATACAAATGAAACGCTGTCTTGATTTAAAACATTTTTTTAGAAAATGATACGATGCAACCGATTAAGCGATCTCAAAATTTAGATTTACATAGATCTAAAACGGCTTAACAACAGGTGAGGCATAGACGTTATGAATGGTGGGAAAACAAGAAAGCCAAGCGGTGCTCGCTTGGCTTTGAGTTGTCTCTTTCTGTTGGTTTCAAGCTTTAGGCTTTAGGCTTTAGGCTTTAGGCTTTAGGACGCATGATGTTCTTAACCTTACGGCTATCTTCACCAAAGATGCGTTGGACAAGTTGATTCATGTCTTCCGCAGTAATCGACCTCGCCACTCGCTCAACTTGAGACAAAGCTTCGATATCGTAACCATGAAGTAAATAACGAGACAGATACCATGCTTGGTCAATAGAGCTCGTCTCGAGAGGCGTGAAGTCCGCTTCAAACTGTTTCACGACTGCGTGCATTTCCTTTTCAGAGACGCCTTGTAAAAGGTCTGCAATCACTTTATCGATCGCCACTTCAACTTGGTCAACGTTCTCCGGCGCTACCATCGCCCCGATAACCCACTCACCACTCAGCTCACTATCTGCGGATGCTGAATACGCATATGGCGAGTAATCTAAGCTCAACTCTTCACGAATATAGGTATCTAAACGAGTCGCCAGCAAGCGCTGCAGCAAGTCTTCCATGAAAACATCTTTTGCCGACATTTTAACTTCAACGCTAGGCTCAGAGATAACTCGTAGGATGTACTCTGCACTATTCACATTGTTGATCGCTAAATCAATGCGTGATTCAGATGGCTGCTTGTAAGCCACCTTAAATTCAGGAACCTCAGCTTTTTCTAATGGAATCGAAGCCAAGTATTGCTCAACCAAAGGCTTTAATTCACTTGGGTCGATGTCACCCACGATCACCAATTGGTTATGCCTCATTTGACCAAACAATTGCTGATGAAGATTAGCGACGTCTTCCACAGAAACCGCTTCAACACGTTCTTTATCAACAAAGAGGTGGCCACTGTCTTGACGATAGATATTCTGGTTTCTTGCGCGCTCAAACTGACCGACAGGGCTGCTCAAGAAAGATTCTTGACCTTGTACAAACTCCTGTTTCACTGCCTCTAACTGCTCGGGAACAATTTTAGGCGCAGTTATGAAGGTATAAAGCGCAGCAAACGTATCTTTAAGTCCGTCTTTATTGATATTAAATTCAATACCATGACGAGTATTACCAATGAAAGAATCGGCGCTAATATTTTCACGATCAAAGTACGCTAAAAGCTCAGAGCCCGTAAACTCACCGACACCACTTCGAGCGAAGGTAGGTAACGCAACCTCAACAGCTGGGTACAAGCTCGGATCCAAAGCGGCTTTTCCGCCGAGGCTCATGTACATCACCCCAACATCATCACCTGCCTCATAATCACGCAGGTACCACATGTCGATGCCATTGCTTAACGTCCACTTTTGGATGTATGGGTCAATAGACATTTGTTCAGCAAGTACAACCTCGCCTTGCGAGCTAGGTACAGCAAAAGCGCTGGCTGTTCCAATCGCAAGCGGCGCAACTCCCGCCTCGCTATACGTGGCTTTTAAACTATCGAGAGAGTTGATGATCGCGGTTCTGTCTTCGGAGTCATCCATCCCAATAACAATAAAGTAATCATCAGAAAGTAGATTCTTGATGTTGTCGTTAATCACTTCAAGGCTCAAGTTATCAATGAAAGCTTCCAAGCTGACTTGATAGTCTTTCTGTGATTGGACAATTCGATCAGTGACTAACCTGCTCACTTTGTAATTCGCGTGTTCAACGCTGTCCATTTTATCCCAGTCATGCTCAATGTTATCCAGCAAGTCTTGGTAGTAGTGCAGTTCACCAACAATATCCGTTTCCGAAACACCAAAATCACGCAGTGATGCCAATGTAGAAAGCAGATCTTTTTGGATAACTTCGCGGCCTCCAGTCGGAAACCCAACACTTATTGACGAATAGTACAGAGAACCCATTCGATAGCTATCAGACGCTATCCATTGAGTCGGCAGCGCGGCATCATTGAACACCGCTTCTAATCGCTGTCGAATCAATTGTTGAGAGGTTTCATCTAACCTGCGTTGGTTCTGCTGAGCATGATTTTCAACTCTATTTAAACCTCGGTTAAACGTCAGAGTGATACTTGGCGCTTCTCTTCCTGCGTACTCAACATAATCATCTTCATTGAATGAGGTCACTTTCTGTTTCTCTGGTCTCGGCGTGTCGCCACGTTCCCAGCTAGAAAACTTTTCTTCAATGAGTGGAATCACGGTTTTGATGTCCACATCACCAGAAACGACCAGCTCAACTATTTGAGGTTGATACCAAGTCTGATAAAAGTTGGTGATACCTTGAGGAGTGGCATTCACAATAGACGATTTAGTCCCTAGTGCATCTTGCGATTCGTAAGGGCCGCCTTCAATGAAGTGATCATAATATATATCTCCGAATGACTTATCATCGAGGCGAGCCATACGAAACTCGCCAAGAACCACGCCTTTTTCTTTTTCGACTTCTGAACTTGATAGATCCAGGCCATCACCAATGTCACGCATCCACGTCAAAGCAGACTGCAATTGGATGTTATCTGGCAAATCTAACTGGTAGACCGTCTCTTCATAAGAGGTGTAGGCATTAATATCAGCACCAAAGCTAGCGCCTGCGTCTTCGAATAGACGAATCACATCGTTCTGAGAGAAGTTTTTACTGCCATTGAATGCCATGTGTTCCAAGAAGTGCGCGTAGCCTTCTTGTTGAGAAGTCTCTTGAATCGAACCGGCGTGCACGACTAAACGAACAGATACGGATTCTTCATGATCTGGATAAACATGATAAGTAAGGCCATTTTCTAGTTGGCCTGAAGTCCATGCCGGATCCGGCTGGATTGGCGTTTCGGTAGTTTTTGATGTTGAGCTACAGCCAACTAAGGTGAGGCATAGAGCCATCGCTAAATAATATGTTTTCATAACAACCTCTTAATGTCATTCATCGACAATATACAGATTGAGCTAACGATTATTATTTAATATTGAACCTGATGAGTATCTTTGTGATCTAGATCTTTATTTTATAAATCATAAATCGTTATGTAAGATCGCTGTGCTCATTTAAAGTGGTGTTTTGATAAGAGCCTAATACATCGATTTTAGACTCGCTTGTCAGTGCAATAAAAAAAAGCCAAATGCTTGAACATTTGGCTTGTAAGTGAATCCACATATAAAAAGTAGAAGCGGCTTTCAAGAAAACCACTCACCTAACTAGACCTAACCTTGTGGGCTTAACAAATTCTTCAGCTGATAGCTGTTATCACCAAAAATTTCTTTCGCATACTCTGTCATGTCTTGACTAGAAATTGAGTCTGCCGTCCCCTGCAGGTCGAACAACACCTCAAAACCATAGTCATGAATCAAATAACGAGAAATAAACCAAGCTTGTTCGGTAGGCTTATATTTAAGTGGAGTAAGGTCCGCTACAAGCTGCTTAGCGGCCGTCCGAGTCTCATCTTCAGAAATCCCTTTTGCCGCTTCAGCAATGACCTTATCAATCGCCTGTTCAATTTTATCTGAGTTTTCTGGAGCCGTTAAAGAGCCGATTAACCAGTCATGACTCGGCTCACTGTCTTGTGCAACCGAGTACACATAAGGCGCATAATCCAAACCTAACTCTTCACGAACATAAGCCGTTAAACGGCTCGACAACACGCGCTGAAGCATATCGTCCATAAACACATCTTTTGCGGTTTGATCCCGAGCTTGCTGGGAAATCACACGCAATAAATACTGACTGCTGTCTTCATTATTGACGGATATATCCATTCGTTCTTTCGAATCAGGACTATAAGCCACCTGATAATCAGGAGACACAGCGGCTTCTAATGGCAACGATGCAACGTATTGACGCACAAGAGGCTTAATTTCAGCGGGGTTAATATCAGCAACAATAACCAATGTATTGTCTCTTAATTTTTGAAAGAGTTGATGCTGTACGTCTAGTATATCTTGCGACGTGACAGCTTTAATATCGTCACTTTCAAGCATCATGTGACGGCTGCTTGTTTGATAGCTATTGCGATTAACCATCTGAATAAACTGACCAACTGGTGTTTCTAAATATGCTGTACGATCTTGAGCAAATTCAGACTTCACAGCCTCAAGCTGGGCACTGTCTATTTTAGGTTCGGTTACAATGGTATGGAGCGCAGCTAAACCCTCTGCAAGCGTCTTTTTCTTGGCGCTTATTTCTAAACCATGATGAGTAAAGTTGATAAAGGGGTAGATTTCAATGTCTTCGCGTCTCAAGTGAGCGGTGAACTCCGAACCACTAAATTTACCAACACCACTACGAATCGAAGCTGGCAGAGCAATCTCTACAGCAGGAAACAGCGAAGGACTCAGCGCCGCTTTTCCCCCCTCACTTGCATAGTAAACCCCAACACTATTACCAGCCTCAGAGTTACGGAGATACAAAACTTCAATGCCGTTGCTTAGTGTCCATTGCTTCAAATTAGGATCGTCACTCACCTGAACTTGTTTTACAATTTCACCTTGAGACGCTGGTACACTAAACGCCGAGCTTGCAGTAACGAGCAATGGTCTGTTACCTGTCTTTTTATAGGCTTTTCTGACATCTTTTAGCTCGTTATTCATTGCCTGCAAGTCTTCTTTAGACGATAAACCTAATCCCAAAATATATGGACTAGAAAGTAAATCATCTAAATTATCATTTACGGCTTCTAGATCCGTACTCGAAAGAAACTCTTTCAAGCTCGACTTATAATCAAGCTGTGATTGAACCGTTTGGTTAATCACCAGCGCCGTCGACTTACCGTCAGCATGAGCTACTGCGTCCATTCTCTCCCAGTTAGCTTGAATGTCATCAAGGTTAGCTTGGTATTGCTGTATCACACTCGTGAATTCATATTCGCTCACACCATAATCACGCAATGAGGCGAGAGTAGAAATAAACTGCTGCTGGCTTTGCTCTCGACTATCGATAGGAAAGCCAACCGTAGTAATGGAATACCTTTGGTACTCTAAGAAATAGGGAGTCGAAGCAACCCATTGCACTGGCAATGCAGCGTCAACAAAATCTGAATTCAACCTTTGTTGGATGAGTTGTTGAGCAATATCATCTAGCCAAAGCTGATGTTGTTGCTCATGGCTCTGTGTCACTCTTTGCCCACGCTCAATCACTATCCCGATGCTCGGTGGCTCGCTCCCAGCTCCATACGCCACAAAATCTTGAGTATTGTAATCCGCTGACGTGTTCTTCACGGGAACCGGTGTTGTGCCTCTTTGCCAATCAGAGAAAGTTTCTTCAATCAAAGGGATCACTTCTGCCAGAGTGATATCACCAGAGACAATCACCTCGGCTAACTGAGGTTGATACCAGGTTTGGTAATAGTTATTTAACTCTTGAACATTCGCATTAGAAACGGATTCTTTATTGCCAATGGGATCGTTGGTTTGGTAATTCGTGCCTTCAACCATATGATCGTAGAATTTAAATGAGAGAGGCTTATTTTCAACTCGTGTGTGTCGAAATTCTCCTAATATCACCCCTTTCTCTTTTTCGATCTCAGCGCCGGACAGCAGTAAACCATCGCCAATATCTCTAAACCATGCCAACGCTTTATCTAGATTCTTGTTGTCGGGTAGATCTAACTTATAGAGGGTTTCTTGATAAGAGGTATAAGCATTTAAGTCAGCGCCAAAGCTAGCACCAGATTGCTCAAATAACTCTACTACATCATTCCCTGAAAAATTGTTGCTGCCATTAAACGCCATGTGCTCAACAAAATGGGCATAACCTTTTTGTTGATCGCTCTCTTGAAAAGAGCCGGCATGCACAAGTAAGCGTACCGATACTGGTTGTTCTCGGTCAGGGTAAACGTGGTAGGTTAAACCGTTATCTAATTCACCTGTGACCCAATATGGATCGGATTTCAATAACGTTTGTTGATGAGGAGTAGAACTGCAACCTAGCAATGTGGAGCTCAATACGACGACTAAATAGTATGCTTTCATAACGATCTCTTTGAAGGGCTTTGCTTCAATATATCCGATCGCCAAAGTGTAATAATTCGCCATTAAATCAAACGACTAAAATTTTAGAGTCACTCGATATAAATATGAAAGTGTTTAATTTATAAATTACACGAATCAATTATAAAGGTGATATGTCGCGCCTTTTGCTCGTACGCTACATACCCTTAAACAACGCTTGCGAGGCACGGCTGATCGGTAGCTTTTCCCCTGACACATACGCCGACATCTGGCCTGAGAGCCCTTTCTTCACCTTATCAATGGCCGAGACTTTCACCACCACCGAGCGGTGGATCTGCCAAAATTCATCAGGATTGAGCTGCGCTATCAACTCTTTTAGTGACACACGAAGAATAAACTCCTCTAGAGAACTGCCTTGGCCTTTTTTGAATATCGAGACGTACTTGTCTTCTGCTTTGAAGTAAGCGACATCATCGACGGCAATCAGGTGGATATCTTCCCCGATACTGGCTTTGAGCCATGTGAGATATTGAGGTTGCTGCGAGGTTGACTGGGATAACTGTTGAAGCTGGTTCATTAGCGCCGCAATATCAGGCTGCTCAGGCGTAATACCGGATTGTGTTTGATTGCTCGACAGACGTGCTTGCACCTTCTGACAGGTAGCGAGTAGACGCTCTTCGTTGATTGGCTTCAGCAGGTAATCCATCGCATTGTGTTCAAAGGCTTTAACTGCGTATTCGTCATATGCCGTAATAAACACAATCAATGGCGGCGAATCTAGCTTGTTGAGTTGTTTCGCTAGTGATATTCCATCCAGCTCAGGCATACGAATATCGAGAAAAGCCACGTCGGGCTTAAGCTGCTGAATACTCTGCATCGCCTCCAAACCGTTTTGTGCCTTACCGACGATCTCTAACTCCGGCCAAACCTCAGCCAAACTCTTGTCTAGGTGGTGCCTTAACAGTGCTTCATCGTCTGCGATAATCGCCGTTACGCTCGGCTGTATTGCTGGGTTGCTCATGGTTAGTCCTTTAAATTCACACTGTAAATCGTCTACTTTTCATCACTGTTCTGTGCTTTCTGATCTGTAATTCTAGGCGACTGCGTCAGTCAGCGGTAACAAGATCGTAGAGACTACCCCGCCTTCAGCGTGTTCAGTAATCGTTAGGCTTGCCTGATCACCATACAGGGTTTCGATTCTTTGACGAATATTGCTCAACCCAACACCATGCCCCGTATTCGCAGAAGGTGTTTTCAACCCTGCACCACTGTCTGACACTTCAATCTTCAACTGCTCGGCTTGTTGAGTAATACGGATATTCACTTGGCCACCCGCCGCTTTGGGTTCGATACCGTGCGTGAGTGCATTCTCGACCAAGGGTTGAATCAAGAACGGGGGAATCACCTGCAAATCCCTAATCTCGTGTGTTTCAATCGAGAACGCTAAGCGCTCACCCAAACGTATCTTTTGGATATTAAGATAAGCGTCTAACAAGTCGACCTCTTGTGCGATGGTCGATTGCTCAGTGCGGCTGTTTTTCAAAGTCACACGCAACAAGTCGGTGAGTTTTTCGAGCATCAACTTGGCTTTCGCGCTATCACTCTCTATCAACACATTGATGGTCGCAAGTGTGTTGAACAAGAAGTGCGGTTCAATTTGGCTTTGCAGTTGCTTAAGCTGACTCAGCACCACCACCTTTTCTTGATCGGCCTGACGACGCTTGGCCACTTCCAATTCGTTATCAGCGCGCAGTTGTTGCTCTCGGGTATAGAAATAGTAATAACAAACCGAACAGAAGATCACACCGAGCAAGACTACGGATTTAAGGTCAGAAATATTGGTTCCGAAATATCCGTTTAACCAGTAGTGCGCATTCAAGGTACCAAAGGTCATCGCGGTCACCATTGAGATACCCACCTCAAATACCCTGGATTCTGTTTTAAACAACTTAACCAGAATAAAAGAGGAACCTACTGCGCTATAACCAAAACCAAAACTTATCGCGAGATTGACCACAAAGTCGCCGCCCCAAATCGTTTGTGTAGTGACGGCAATAACGAAACAAAACAGAGTGGTCAGCGTAAAGCTTTTGATCCATGAAGCCTGACGGTTTGGAGAAGTGTTCATTAAAATCGTCCTTTGATATTTAAAAGAATCATATGACTATCGGGTAAGTTGGCGTAAGCAGAATCACTTTTACCACCTAGAAAGCGTGCAGCAAGTTCCAAATCCAACGATGAATTGCCATTATCTAAAGCCTGATAGTTGAGCCACTGGGTTGCAATAAAACCGCCATCTTGTGGAGACAACATGATATCAAACGTTGGCGTGATATCTTCAAGCCAGCCATGTGTCGAATCCAGAGACCAGTGAAACATGATGTTGTGCTGAACCAAATTGGCGTGTTGGTACCCTTGAGCGTAAGAACTAGCCAGTGATGCTGTCATCGGATTAACTGACAAAGACTCGGCACTTTCTATTGCGCTTTGCCACTCAGAATCACTCCACGCTCGGCTATCAAACCAGTATTCCAACACCACATTGTGGCCAGTGTCATTGGCCCATGTGAGTCCTGCTAACGCTTGATAGGCCTCGCCCTGCTCTTCGAGGTAAACAGGTTTAAGTATTGAATCAGGCTGGCTGTAGCCAAGGCTTTGTCGCTGATAAACCATCGAACCATGAAACTCCCAAGCGAGGTTCAACACCGACACTAAACTCGCCCCAAGCAAGCCGTGGCGTACATCGTCATAATAAGCGACCCATTGATACTCGTGATCACCTACAAGATTGTAACGACGTAAGCCAAAGCCTTGTTGCTGATTCTGCTTTTCGAATTCATTCACATCTTGCGAAGCCCATGATGAATCGCTGTAAAGCAGTGTCCATTCGCCCGTCATATCGAACAGTGACACCGATGCCACACCCGCGCCCTCCTCTGCGACAATACCTACTGGGTTCTGACGATACGGCTTGATGATGTCTAACGGTCGGTAGCCATAACCCACGCCCCAATCCAAAAGAACCTTGCCAAGCGTGACATCAAAATAATGGTCACCGATTACGGAATTCGACAGCTCAACACCACCTTGCCAAAACAACTCACGCACAATAAATTCAGACTCAAAGCTCGCGTCCTGTTCTTGAGGGTTGTTGCTTAGAATATCGTTGGCTTTCACTGCGAACAGACCAAGCCAATTATCATATCCAACCTCAAGATCCAGCAAGCCATTGAATGACTGACGATTATCAGATGCTAAAGGGCTGAATGGCGACTCTCGTGATTCAACCGACTCAGCGCTGAGTTGCCAGTCCCAGGCTAGGTTCAGATCGTCCGCTTGAGTCGTATTACTCATACAAGGCAGCACAAGGAAAGTAACGATTAAAGGCTTGATGTGGAATCGACGACTAGAAGCTTTCATGGCACCCACCTAAAGCCCAGACACGCTATTACGTGATAAGTAAGCAGGGTTGTAGTATTTGTCCGCTAAAGCTTGTTCGCTTACCTCGCGGTACTCAATCACGGTTTTCTTACTTGGTTGAATCTTATCGAGCAAAGTCATCGAAACTACACTTGGCAAGCCATCTCGCACGCCTTCAGTAAACCAAGCTTGCTTGGCTAACTTACCTGAACGCAGATACAGATCCGCTTTAACAGGAAACGCTCGGTCTGCCGTTAACCACAGATCAATCGATTGATAGCTGGCACCCTTGGTTTTCGCCGTTAGCTTTAGATGATAAGTATCGAGTGTCTCGCCAGTCGACCTCTCAACCTGTTGCTCGGCAACCCACTTACCTTGGTAATCTTCGCTCCAAGTGAGCGTCGAAATGTCCCCTACCGAAGCTTCACCCAAGAGTTTCTGCATTGGTGTGATTCGGATAGGTCGGCGCGATTTCGGCATCAGTAACCAATAGTTGTCCTCTATCATCAGCATCTTTTGACCCGCCTCGACCGCCGACTTGAACACGACCAGCGACTCTCGGTTTGGTCTTGTGTAGACGTTGTATTCGCGGGTTTTGTCTAGTTGCTCGTCTTGATATAGCGCGACCAGAGATACCACTTTTGATGCCTGTTCGCTGTTCAAGCGATAGCTATCCGCCTTGGCGATCATCTCTGTGACTTGTTGTGAATCGACTGCCCAGCTTGGTGTCGATGCTAGAACCAAAACCAATACAGAACCTAAAACAGTGAGTGAACGAGTAAATTTATACATAAACCAGCGCCTCCGTGATTGGCTTATTTACGCCTTTGCGAGCAGAGAAATAAGCGGCTAGCAAACATATCGTCAACACACCTAAAGTGGCGTAACCAACTAATTCCAATGAGAAGTAAATGTTGAGTGGGTAACCCTCGGTTCTGCCGGGAGGTGGTGGCATTTGGATATCCACCACCAGCAATAACACCGACACTAAACCGCTCACTAGTGCGCCTATCGCACTGCCAATTACCGCCAGTAAGCCCGCCTCTTTTAGAAAACCCGCCACGATTTCAGAAGGGTAACTGCCAAGTGCCGACAAAGTGCCAATCTCACGAGTTCGCTCCGTCACCGACATGGTCATGGTGTTAAACAACGACACAAACACTACCAATGCCATCACCGCGCCCATGATGCCGAAGATACGGTCGTAAAGGTCTTTAACCTTGGTGTAGAAGAACGCGCGACCTTGCCATGGGGTGAGCTCAATATCTGAGCCCTGTTGACCAACTTGCTTGTCCAAAGCCAATTGGATGCGCTGTTGAACCGTCGAAGTCTTGTTGGTTTCAAAAAGAAAGACCGACAAGGTGCTGACTTTATCTGACGCTAAAAGCTCTTGGGCAGTGGTGATGTGTACGTATAACTGACGCTTATCCAGCTCAGGCACTCCTGTCGAGTAAATACCCTGCACCTTAAAATCAAAAGCGTTCAATGCGCCGTCACTGGTGGTGGCGAGCAGTGTCACCCAATCATCAACCGCAACTTTGAGGTTGCGAGCAAGGTCGGTTCCCAGCATCACTTGTGGCTCTTGGCTGTCGTATCTGGGAGATTTCACATCAGAGAGAGTTTGACCGCTGCGCACGTCAAGGAAAGGTCCTTTCATGTCGAACTCGCGCTCATTAACGCCTGTTCCCATAAAGATGCTCGACTTGCTTCCGTTAGACACCAAACCACTAAAATAGACTCGCGGCTGCACCCCACGCACATTGCTGTCGCCAATAATGCTCTTGGTTAGGGCTTGAACATTGTCTAGACCATTGCTCAGCGGCATGTCTTCATCTTGCTCAAAATATCCCGGCGTACTCAAAGTAAGATGACCAGTATCGCGCGCGGTCGATTCACGCAGAGATTCATAGGTATAAAGCCCATAACCTCCAGCCGAGGTCAGCGCAAATACGGCAATTGCGATGATCAATACCGAAAGCAGACTACGGCGACCGTTTCTCAATAAATTAAGCCACGCCAAACGCACCGAGGTAGGAAGCAAAAAAGTGCTCATTCTTTGTGTTAACTTGCCCATGAGATTGCCTCCATTGCTGTGGCTTGTAGTGCCAGTTGACCATCGATAAGTTCAATGACTCGGTCACAACGCTGCGCCATTCTTGGGTCATGCGTTGCGACAATAAAGGTGGTGCCCATTTCATGGCCGAGCTCTTTCATAATGTCGATCACAAGGTTGGCGGTGTGACTGTCTAAGCTAGCGGTCGGCTCATCGGCAATGACTAAGCTTGGGTTGTGGATCAGCGCTCTGGCTATCGCGACACGTTGCTGCTGGCCGCCTGAAAGATTGTCTGGGCGATGATGTACATATTCGCCTAGCCCAACACGCTCCAACATCTCTTGTGCTCTGGTCTGCTGTTCTTGTTTCGAACACTGGTTCAACATCAATGGGTAGGCCACGTTCTCAAGTGCCGTCATCACTGGAACCAGATTGAAGCGCTGAAATACAAAACCCAACGACTGACGGCGAAAGCGTGCAGCGGCGATTTGCTCTGTCGGATACGGTTGGCCATCAATATTGATCTGTCCTCGATAGCTCATATCCAACAAACCAAGAATATTCAAAAGTGTGCTTTTTCCAGAACCCGACGGGCCACACAACGCCACCATTTCACCGCGCTGGATATGGCCATCGACCCCGTTTAATGCATCAACACGTTGACCGCCTGTGACATATGCTTTGCCGATATCTTTAAATTCAATCATCCCGTTTTCCTCTGATTACTAACCAACTGTTTAGCTTCCATGCCCTTTATTTCGCTTTCGCTATTAGGGCCTTCGCAGTCATCGTTTCGATGTTGTCGGCATCGGCCGTTTCCATTTGCTCTAGCCACGCTTGTGCTTGCGTTAGGTCTTCAGCACGAATCGATGCCTCAATCGCATAACGGTAAATCCACGATGTCACAGCGAAATGCTGTTGCTGGAAAGCATCTTCAGCCAATAGCGAGAGGAACAGGTCATAACCACGATCGAAATGATTAAACATGTCTGGCAGAGAGGTGTAAGTAACGGCGGCCATTGCGCGAGTTAGGTAAGAATCTGGCAGCCCTTGAACACGGGGTTGTTCATGAATTGGTTGGTCTTCGTCTTTCAGCAGCACCAGTGATTTATCAATGGTTGATAAGCCTCTCTCCACATACTTCATCTTGTTCCAAGGTAAGAACGCATCACGCCCCATCAGGGTTTCTGTGCTTCCTAAATAAACTAAAGTCAGTGGCGTAGCGCCGTCTTGTTGCAGCGTGTCATTAAGGCGTTCATAAGCCACCTCAACCAAGTCTTCATTGCCTTGCGCGGCTTGGTTATAGATATCGAGCACGTCTGAACTCGGGTTCGCTAAAGCTAACGACGGTGCAAACGAAACAAGAGCAATCAGCAATGAACGCTTAAGCACAGAAGTTGTAGAGCCTGAATTAAATGAGTGTGAAGTAGTCATGATTTCTAATCCCTTTCAAATGTTGACGTTGAAAGGTTAACTAGAATTTGTCGTGCAGTTTTACCAATGCGACGAATGGTAATTATAAGGAGTGAATGGTTGAGAGGCGGTGTGAGTGGGGTCTCAACCTTATAGGAACTAGACGAACACTATTCGCATAATTAGCCATAGTTACCTCCCCCTCTAACTCCCCCTCAATCTGGGTTCATCAATATCTCTAGATCTTTAGCAGAGGGGGAGAACTTTCTTTAGCACTGAACATATATCGACACTTTTAACGATCGATGTTCTATTCCTCCCCTCTCCACGATCAGCAAGGGATCTACATATGAATCAAGGGGAGGCTAGGAGGGGATTTATTTTGGATTAACGCATTCGGCAGAGCTCAAACCAAAAAAATAGCCGCTAATCCGCGGCTATTTTTAGTTATCTAAACGAAGTTCCTATTACTTCGATCTTTCTACTTCTTTGTCTCTTCAACCACGGCTTTCATCAATACTGATGTATCCATGCGGCCTTGTCCTTCGGCAGACAGTGCCTTGTAGGCGTTGTTGGTCTTTTCAGTCAGTGGAAGCTGGATGCCTTGGCGCTCAGCTTCATCTAGACAGAAACCTAAGTCTTTGATCATCCAATCAATTGCAAAGCCAAAATCGAACTTGTCTTGTGCCATTGTGGTAGCACGGTTTTCCATCTGCCATGAGCCAGCAGCGCCGTTTTTAAGGCAATCAACCAGAGTTGGGATATCCAAACCTGATTTTTCAGCAAGCACTAAGCCTTCAGATAAGCCATTCAACACTCCTGCAATGCAGATCTGGTTAACCATTTTCGCGCGTTGGCCTTGGCCGACTTTACCCATAAGAACTGACGACTTACCGTAAGCTTCGAACACAGGTTGAAGGTCGTTGAAAAGCGCTTGTTCGCCACCACACATGATGGTTAGCACGCCATTTTCTGCGCCCGCTTGGCCACCAGATACAGGTGCATCCATAAAGCGAATACCGGCTTGCTTCGCTGCCACTTCAAGCTCTTCAGACAGAACTGCAGACGTTGTAGTGTGATCGACAAGAATCGCGTTTGGCTTCATCGCTGCCAATGCGCCTGTTTCGCTGGTTGTCATGCTGCGTACGTCGTCATCGTTACCCACACAAACCAATACCACGTCAGCTTCCGCTACACACTCAGCCACAGATTCAGCCGCTTTACCTTGGTGTTTATCAGCCCAGCCTAGCGCTTTGCTGTGAGTGCGGTTAAATACCGTTACTTCAAAACCGGCTTTGACTAGATGGCCTGCCATTGGGAAACCCATAACGCCTAGCCCGATAAAACTTACTTTCATTTCTTTCTCCTTTTATTTGACCAAACCATCGCTATGAAAAGATCGAACACTCTCAATCAATGCATCAATAAGCAGGGTCAAAGCCTTTGGCTGATATTTTCTTTCTTTGTACACTAAATACGCTTGGCGATCACCCCGATGATACTCAGGGAGTACTTAAATCAGATTCATGTCGGGATAAGACGAACAATATAATGAAGTTCAGCGATAAATCGCGACCAGAGAACGCTTTGTCAGCCGTACATTATGGAACGATGATCAAGGAAAATCAGGTATAACGTTCATAAAAAAACCGAGCACTAGGCTCGGTTTTTTAATAACTTTTGTTACTGTAAAGATTACAGCTCAGCGTTGTGGTAAACCTGCTGAACGTCATCACAGTCGTCAAGCATGTCTAAGAACTTCTGGAATTTCTCAGAATCTTCTTCAGCTACTGGCGTAGTTGTTTGAGGAACGAAAGTGATTTCCTCAACGTCTAGCGTTAGCTCTGGGAACGCAGTGTTTAGTGCAGTCTTCGTTTTGAAGAACTCAGTCGTTGGAGCGAATACAGTGATTACACCGTCTTCTAGCTCAACGTCAGTCACGTCTACGTCTTCCATCATAAGCGTTTCTAGGATGATCTCGTCATCTTCGCCTTTGAACTGGAATACAGCTTGGTGAGCGAACATGTGAGAAACAGTACCTTCAACACCGATTTTCGCGCCAGTCTTAACGAAACATTGGCGAACGTCTTGGAAAGTACGGTTGCCGTTGTCAGTTAGACAGTCAACGATTACGCTTGTGCCACCTGGGCCAAAACCTTCGTAGCGAGCTGGTTGGAAGTCTTCACCGCCGCCGCCGTTCGCTTTATCGATCGCTTTTTCGATAACGTGTGCTGGTACTTGGTCTTTCTTCGCTTTAGCAATCAGGTGCTTAAGAGGTAGGTTCATGTCTGGGTCAGAGCTGCCGTTCTTAGCCAGTACGTAAATCTCTTTACCGTATTTAGAATAAACTTTAATTTTTGCGCCTGCAGTTTTCGCCATTGAGGCCTTGCGCACTTCAAAACTTCTTCCCATCGGGATCTTCTCTCTGATTCAATTAACGGTGCAAATTCTAGCAAATTACTGTGTCATTTCAATTCTACAGCACTGCTGGGCAAGGTTTGTCTGCGTTTATGCGACACCCATTACCCGTTTGTATTTTTCTACAGACTGATCAAACCAGGCCTTTTCTTCTGGGTCACCTAGCTTCATTGCTTCTTCAACAATGGCTTCAGGGCCACATTTCGCTTGCTTCAGTTTCCATACAAGAAACGATGCTTGCTTATCCAGTTCGATTTTATTTTTCTCGCTGGGTGGAAGGAGTGAAAGGTTGATAGACATTGCTAGCCTTCGTCTGTAATACACTTGGCCGAGAAATATATCATAGAGCAGCCTCATAAAACCAATACTATGAGTAACAGAAAGGGTTTATGAGACCCGAAACCAAGCAAGTCACTGATGCAGGTCAAGCTAGTTTGGGAAAGTGCGTTTAGCTCAAAGCACCAATAAGTTTGCACGATATAAGCCAGATCTCATATAAAATAAATAAGAAGAACACGGAGCGTCAATAACTGTGATCCTGTTTATTTCTCACTATCAGTGGGAACTCGCGTTAAGCCCTGCTTATTACTCACATTGAAAAACAAAGCAGCATCCCACGAAGACTCCATCAAATGAGAATAGATAGACATATTTTGTTTATTCTTATTTATAAGTAACTCTTTAATCGTGCCCAATGTGTTTGTGTTGGCATCAATCTGAGTCTGACAGTATTTAACAATAATGACAGGAGGAAGAGAGCCACCAACTCGAAATATGATGTATCCATCTCGTTCCAATTCCATACGAGAGTAGATTTTCATATTGTCAGGAGTTCCATCAATATCATTTATAATCTTCTTAAGCTTGCTATAAAACTCTAATCCATCACAAAAACATTTGTCATTAGCAATAAAACCATTGATTTCGTTAGTTTTATTACAATAATCCTCAACGGATTCAGGGGTAACTGGATACCGAGTCTCATTAATAATGTAACTACTTAAAGTTTTTAACAGCTCAGTCTCGCTCTTAGACAGTTTCATACCTAAGTCCAAAGCAACACTTACTAGGTTATGGCTATAAGCTCTGACCTTTTTTTCAAGTAAATCTTTAGGCGCAGATATGAGTAATGACACAACCCCTGATTTAAGTAACAACTCAAGTGCATAGCCCAACATCAAAACACTCGATTTGTAAGCAGCATCTTTGATAGTTAAGACCTCAAAAACATCACTTGATGTGTAAGAGGTAGTAGTCATTAATGATTCAAGTTCTAGTGTTTTCTGATTGCCGTTTTCTCTAAGTAATTTCGCACTAATGAGTTTGCTATCTGCCTCTTTAACCCAATCAAATTTATTGAAGATCCCTTTTTCGCCACTCGATTTTAAAGGTGCTTTCATCAAAGTCCTACTGTCTCGATTCATGTATGTTTAGTTGACTGAATATTGATTTGTAATTGAAGCTTAGAATACCACTGAAATCCGGTCACTAGAGGCATAGTAAGTTGAAGTATGAGCGTATCACTCCTATTCCGGCAACAGATAGCGCGTGCTTCTACCACCAGAACCAGATTTAACTAAGCAGCCATGCTCAATCAAAGCGTTCAAATGACGTGTTGCTGTGGCACTACTCACCTTTGCTACTTTCTGATATTGGCTGGCATTGATACCTTCTGAAAAATCACCATCGAGCATCCTATTCAGCACTTTTACTTGCTCTGCTGTAAGCTTGGTTTGGTCGATGCTGCGCCAATAGTTGGTCTTATATACAGTTTGGTCGACCTCAGCGAAAACCCCTGTAAACGTCTCGTCTAACGTATCTAAGAACCACATCAACCATTCGCTAATATCGAGTCCCCCTTTCTGGGTTCGCTCCAATATCTCGTAGTAATGCTTGCGGTTAGCGAGAATTCCCACCGACATCGCATAGAAGCGTACCGACTGCTGCTCGGCCTGTGCTAATGCCAAGTCGGTCAACAATCGAGTAATACGACCATTACCATCATCTAACGGGTGTAAGGTGATAAACCAAAGGTGAGTGATTGCGGCTCGCAATAGAGGATCGAGTGTGGCGTCGGTAAGTGAATCATTAAACCATTTGATAAATGTATCTAGCTCAGCATCAAGAATGTCTCGGCTAGGCGCTTCAAAGTGCACGGTTGGGCGGTCAATTCTTCCTGATACCACTTGCATCGGAGCGTCACCTCTTAGCTGACCTCCAACTACAGGGTTAAACATGGTGTAGCCTTGAGGAAACAGTCTATCGTGCCAATGTAAGATCCTATCAAGCGCTAGTGGCTCTGTTAGGTTCTGCACCGCATCCAACATAATTTCAGCTAGGCCATCGGTTTGTTCTGTCGTTGGAAAAGGTCGATCTTCACTGACACCGAGTTTATTGGCTAAAGAAGACCGGACCGAGAAAGCATTAAGCTTTTCTCCCTCAATCGCACTGGAATGGACTATGTTCGCTAATAAGGTGTCGAGCATGGTTTGGGATTGATCTGCCGACTGTGAGGTAATCTTGCCCAATAGAATGCCCTGATTAAGCCGTACTTCTCTTAACCTCACGCCTATTTTCTGATTATCCCAAACAAAGTTTGGCCAATTATCTTGCTGCCAAATCCACATATTACGCCCCATGATGCGAAAGTATCACTTATTCAACTCATACTATGAGCTGTTTAAGGCAATTATTCAACTCACATTATGAGCCGAATAATGAGTTAATCGCATCACAGAGGTTGCAAGAGTAACTTCTAACCTACAAAACTATTCACTCACCGCGAACACATCGCAGCGTGAGGCGCAGATGAAATCATTCTTGTGCAGGCCTTTGATTGAGTGGCTCCACCAAGTGACGGTGACTTTGCCCCACTCCAATAAGATCGAAGGATGATGGAACTCTTCTTCTGCCAATTCTGACACTTTGTTGCTGAATGCCCACGCTTGTTTGTAGTTCTTAAACTTAAACACTTTCTCAAGCTGCGGGATGCCGTCTCTTTCGATGATCTGCCAGTCTGACAACTCCAACAGTAAAGATTGTTGTTCATCTTCACTTAGGGCAATCGCGTCGATACTGCAGGCTTCGCATTTTTGTTCATTCAACATGTGTTGGTTCCTTGGGTTCAAAAAGTGGTGGTAGTAACCCCGCATCGATGGCGAGATCAGCTTGCTGTAATAGGTTTTCCTGACTGATTTTAAAGAGCTCAGATAGCTCGTCGATCACGTAATATTTCGGCTGCATGATGTCGATACGATAAGGCGTTCTTAAAACCGTTTGCAGATCGAACCGCTCGCGAACGGCCAAATCCCCTCCCAACGCATACATAGTTTCCGCTGGAGACGAAAGAATGCCACCGCCATAGATTTTCAGTTGTTGGCCTTCTTTTACTAAACCGAACTCAACCGTAAACCAATACAAACGGGCAAGATAAGCGCGCTGTTTAGATGTGGCGGCTTGGCCTAGTTTTCCATAATGCTCAGTGAAAGCCGCGAAATCGGCATTAGTGAGCATGGCACAATGGCCGAAAATTTCATGAAAGAAATCAGGTTCTTGTAAGTAATCGAACTCGTCTCGCGTTCTCAGAAATGTCGCAACTGGGAATTTCTTATTGGCGAGCAAATCAAAGAATCGGTCGAAATCGATCAATGCAGGCACAGGCTGAACTTGCCAACCGGTTGTTTCCATTAGCACTTTATTTATCTCTGGCAGCTGGGGAACTCTGTCTAATGGTAGATCCAGCAAGGTCAAACCGTGCAAATAAGCATCGCATGCGCGGTCACTAATGACGTCCAGTTGCCTTTTCACCAAGTCGTGCCAAATGGCATCTTCTTCGAGGCTCCACTCAACCCATCCCTCTTGGCTCACGGGCTTAGAATGATATTGAGTCATTACACACCTCCTTTCGAATGTCTCACTTTAAGCCTATCTCCACTCCTTATAAGCGCCAATTTGCGCGATTTTTCGAAACAAGCGATCGTGTAACATTTTATTTACACAATTCCACCAAGCGCTTATTTTGCTGAACTTTTGACTTTGTAAAACCTAAAGACCAGACTGAAAACGTTAACTTTTTGTTAAAGGTAAAGGAATGCACGAAAGCAATAAGCCCATTTGGCAGCCAAGCGAGCAGCGTATCGCCAATGCCAACTTAACCCGATTCATCGATAGCCTTGAACAGTCTTGGTTAAACCTAGATAGGGACGTAAAAAACTATGCCGAACTCCACCAATGGTCTGTAGTTCAGCCGGAATCGTTTTGGCAAAACGTGTGGCAGTTTTGTGGAGTAGTCGGCTCACAAGACTCTATTAACAAGGCAGAAAGCGAGACCATCAAAGCTCAAGGTGGGAGCCGCTGGCAGCAGCCTAAATCGAACCGTGATGCGGTTTGGTTTCCCAATGCACAAGTAAACTACGCCGAGAACTTGCTGCGTTTGGCACACACCATGCCTGATGAGCTTGCGATTTGGTTTGAGAATGAACGTGGCGAACAACAGAGTTATACATGGGAAACCCTGTGTGAAGCTGTCTCTAGTGTTCAGCAATGGCTTGTCGATAGCGGAGTGAAACAAGGTGATATAGTTGCTGCGTATACTCCCTATCTGCCACAAACCGTGATAGCCATGCTAGCCGCCACCAGCTTAGGCGCGATTTGGACATCGACCTCGCCTGATTTTGGAGTAGAGAGTGTGATTGAGCGATTCGGACAGGTGAAACCTAAGGTGCTGTTCACCTGTGACGGTTACACCTTCAATGGCAAAACGTTCGATATGGCGGGCAAGAACCGTGAAATCATCGAACACTTAAACGAATTAAAACAGGTGTGTGAGATCGGTTATTTGAAACCGAGTAATGACTTAGAGAAGAGCGATTTAGAGAAGAACGAATTAAAGAAAAACAAAGTTAAACATGATGTGTCACCCCAAAGCTGGCACAGCATCATTAATCACTATCAGACAAAACCTCTTCGATTTACTCGTGTCGGCTTCAATGAACCGTTGTTTGTACTCTACTCTTCCGGCACCACAGGCAAACCCAAATGTATAGTGCATTCTGTCGGTGGCACTACCATCAACCACCTAAAAGAGCATCAGCTTCATTGCGATATTAAACCAAGAGATCGCGTGTTCTACTACACCACTTGTGGTTGGATGATGTGGAACTGGCACGTATCTGCGCTCGCCAGCGGTGCTTGTTTGGTTATCTTTGATGGTAGCCCGGTTTACCCGCAACCTAACGTTCTATGGGATTTAGCGCAGCGTGCTGACGTATCGACATTTGGCACCTCAGCCAAGTACATAGAAGCGATTGAGAAAGCCGAACTCTCACCAATCGACAGCCACTCTCTGCCTCAATTAAGAACACTGTGCTCGACGGGTTCTGTGCTTTACCCAGAGCAGTTCGATTACGTTTACAAGCACATCAAGCAAGACCTGCATTTAGCGTCGATTTCTGGCGGCACGGATATTTGTGGCTGCTTTGTTTTGGGTAACCCAATCTCGCCTGTGTATCGCGGTGAGTGCCAACAGGCCGGGCTCGGCGTCGACATCAAGGTGTTCAATTCGTCTGGTCAAAAGGTCGATCACGAACGTGGCGAATTAGTATGCACCAACTCCCTACCCAACTTCCCCGCTGGCTTTTGGAATGACACCGGAGAGCGCTATCACAGCACCTATTGGGATAGGTTCGACAATGTGTGGCATCACGGTGATGAAGTCGCACAGAGCGTGCATGGTGGCTACCTGTTCTACGGTCGAGGCGACACCACCCTCAACCCCGGTGGGGTAAGAATTGGGACTGCCGAGATCTACCAGCAAGTGAACACCATTGACGGCATCATCGATTCCATCGCCGTCGGTAAAGATGTCGACCGAAATGAGCAGATATGGCTGTTTGTTCAACTGCAGCAAGGTGTGGATCTAGATGATGGGCTACTGGCAGCCATCAAAAGCAAACTCAAATCTTCTTGTTCACCAAGGCATGTGCCAAGCCAGATATTTGCGATCAGCGATGTGCCAAAAACGCGCTCTGGCAAATTGGTGGAGTTGGCAGTAAAACAGGTGATTAATGGCAAGAGTGTAGAAAACCTCGGGGCCATCGCTAACGCCGAGGTTTTGGAAGAGATAAAGCGCGTTGTTTCGCTTTAGCGATTAGGCCTAGAACGTAGCAAGCTATCTCCACTTTTCACTTGGCTGTCAGATAACATCTGGAGTAAAGGCAGCCGACTGAAAACCGAATCAAAGCCACTATTTAAGCTAGTGTCCTCCCCGCTTCAATTTGGCTCCGTATCTTTTCTAAAGTTCTTAATGAGATCTGAACGTCATATTTAAAACAAAAATGTTAAATTATTCATTTTTTGGGCTGAGATAATATTCACTAAAGACGAATCATTTATACAAAAAAAGAGTCCACCACTGGATTGTATCCCAGCTTATGGATATTTAATCGAATTATAATAATTCCCGCTCCCACAGCTCTATTTCTAGTGAAATGATAATTTGATAGCTATCACATTTAGAACAGTTATTTTCCCATACTATCTCGGCATGTTAATTACTTAAGAGTAATTAAAAAACCTAGTCATTGTTATTAATAATCTTGAATTTAATTAGAAACAAGCGGTTAATCCCTACGTAAAATAAATAAAATCATTATTAAATGATCGGAGACATTATCATGCGCATAGTATTAGCTTTAGGCGGTAACGCTCTTTTAGCAAGAGGCCAAGCATTAACGGCTGAGAACCAACGTGAAAATATAATCAAATCAGCGGCGAGTATTGCTGCAATCGCACGCGAGCATGAGATTGTTATCGTTCATGGTAATGGCCCACAAGTAGGTTTGTTGATGGAACAAAACGCGGCTTATAGCGAATATTCGCCAGAGACTACCCCATACCCAATGGATGTACTCGGCTCTCAAACCTGTGGCATGGTGGGCTACATGTTACAACAAGAGCTAAGAAACATTGACCCTGAATTAGACGTAGCGACGCTAGTCACGCAAACTGAAGTATGCAAAAAAGACCCTGCGTTTGCTAACCCGACTAAATTTGTTGGCCCTGTATATACAGAGCAACGAGCTAAAGAGTTAATGGCTCAAAGCACAATGCAATTTAAAGCTGATGGCGAGTACTACCGTCGCGTTGTGCCTTCTCCTATGCCAAAAAGCATTGTTGAAATTCAGCAAATTGAAACTCTTCTAGATACAGAAAACCTTGTTATTGCTTGTGGCGGCGGCGGCGTTCCCGTGAGTATTGAACAGGGTAAGAGTACTGGCGTAGAGTGCGTAATTGACAAAGATCTTACGGCTGAATTACTGGCTGAAAAAATCCATGCCGACTTGTTTATTATCTTAACCGATGGTTCGATTTTCCGTAACTATGGTAAAGAAGACCAAGCAGAAATGAAGCAAGCAACGCCTGCTGGTTTAGCAGAGTTTTCATTCCCTGCTGGTTCTATGGGGCCAAAAATTGATGCCGTTTGTAAATTCGTTGAAGCTGGCTTGGGTAATGCGGCGATTGGTTCATTATTTGATTTAGATAAAATAATCACCAATGAAGCTGGCACTCTGATAACGAAAGGCGAAGGTGTTGTTTATTACTAATATTATCGAGTGATAAAAACCACTAATATAAAACCTTGGGGTAAAGCCTTTTAATTAATAACAAGGCTTTTTATTAAATCCATATTAGTTCTAAACGAGATAAATATTCACACACTAACTGTATTTAATATATTTAATGTTGGAAACCGCTTCTTTCAAGAAGCGGTTTTGGCAGCGCAAGGGAAGAGTATTTGCATTTACATCAGTGAATCTACATGGACTCATTCGCATCCGCTTGGTTCTCTGGCATCGCGTCGATAAAAGCGGGTAACTGATTACACGCTTCGACAATTGAGTTAATCAGCGGATAAGGCGACATATCAACGCCAAAGCGCAGCGCATTATACACCTGTGGCACCAAGCAAATATCGACAATGCATGGTGAATCGGTGAGGCTATAAACTGAATCAGCGTATGTTTGACGATGCTTAGAAAGCTTCTCTTCTAATGCCGAAAAACCTTGGCTCATCCAATAGTGAAGCCAGTCTATTTTCGCCTCTTGCTCACACGACAACTCTCGCTCCAAATACTGCAACACACGCAGGTTATTCAGAGGGTGAATTTCTATCGCAATATCCTGAGCCATTGCCAACGCTTGATAGCGCAATGGTGTTTGCTCTGGAATCAACAAGGAGTCTGGGCTGCTCTCACACAAATAGTTTTCGTCCAAATATTGCAGAATCGTCAGCGACTGATTGAGTTGAACGTCACCATCCACCAGCACTGGCACTAATTCACTGGCATTGAGCTCGCGATATTGTGGATCATGCTGCTCGCCGCCATTACGCACCAAATGCACCGATTTAGACTCATAGTTGAGTTGCTTTAGGTTCAATCCAATACGCACCCGATAGGCGGCCGAAGAGCGCCAGTAACCATAAAGTGTCATGTTCTGATTCATACAATGATCTCGCTCGAGCTGAATCTTTATAATATGGGCTATAACGCTCGATATTGGCTAACTTTTTGGTCAATCGCACCAAAAATGGAATCACCCGCCGTATCAAACATCTCTAGGCGAATCGAGTCGCCAAACGACATGAATTGAGTCGAAGGTTTGCCATCGCGAATCGTCTCTATCATGCGTACTTCAGCAATACATGAATATCCCACACCACCTTCAGAAATCGAGGTGCCATGGTCAGTGCCTTGTTTATTAGAAACCGTGCCTGAACCTATGATCGCGCCCGCCGATAATGGTCGAGTTTTAGCTGCATGCACAACCAACTCTGCAAAATTGAAAGTCATATCTATACCGGCATTCGGACAACCAAAAGGCTGGTCGTTGTAGGTCGATATCAGCGGTAAATGTACCTTGCTGCCTTTCCACTGTTCGCCAAGCTCGTCAGGTGTGACTGCGACCGGGGAGAACGCCGAAGAAGGCTTAGACTGGAAAAAGCCAAAGCCTTTCGCGAGCTCTGCTGGAATCAAGCCACGCAGTGACACATCGTTCACCAACATCAGTAAACGAATCGAATCATGCGCTTGCTTGGCGCTGGCTCCCATTGGCACATCTCCGGTAACAACCGCAACTTCACCCTCGAAATCAATACCCCATTCGTCGCTGGCAAACTCAATATTGTCACGCGGCCCGATAAACGCATCTGAGCCGCCTTGGTACATGAGTGGATCAACCCAGAAGCTTTCTGGCATTTCAGCACCACGAGCCTTACGCACCAGTTCAACGTGGTTTACATAAGCGCTGCCGTCTGCCCATTGATAAGCGCGTGGAAGAGGCGATTCACAATACTGAGGTGCAAACACTTCACTGCCTGTGACATGTCCGTTGTTTAACGAGGTGTATAACTCTTCTAACTGAGGTGCAACGCTGTCCCAGTTATCCAATGCTACCTGCATGGTTGGCGCTAGATGCATCGCATGGAAAATTTCGGTGGCAGCTACACATTGTTTAAGATCTTTACTTACGACCATCAATAGACCGTCGCGAGTGCCATTTTTCTTGGTTGCTAATTTCATCCTTGCCCCTTACTTCTCTTGCCAACTGTAGACATATTCTTTGTTCTCAACGTTATCGAGTTCGTCAGAGAACTGCAGCGCGTGGCGAGTATCAATCATCACCGCCACTTCGTCGGTGAATTTCTTCTTATGCGCCTGACCCGTTTTAAAAGCCTTTGGATGAGGCCCGTGCGTAAACCCCGCCGGGTGAAAGGTCACCATGCCCGCTTCAATGTTGTCGCGGCTAAAAAAGTCACCAGCGTGATAGAACAACACTTCGTCGTAATCATCATTGTTGTGGTAGAAAGGCACTTTCAATGCACCGGGGTCGCTCTCAATCGGACGCGGCACAAAAGTACACACCACAAAGCCTGCACCCACAAAGGTGGTATGCGCAGAAGGGGGCAAGTGGTAGCGATGTGACATCAGCGGTCTGATATCGCGCCAATTCACTTTCACCACCGCTAAGTCGCCATGCCAGCCAATCGCATCCAATGGATTGAACGGATAGGTGATCACGCTGACTTTGTCGTGACGTTTTACCTGAACCTGAGTCTGGTTTTCTGAATACTGAGCGCGAAATTGATCATTGATAGAAGGGATGTCGAGCACAGCAGGATCAAACACCGCGTGATTGCCGACCATGCCTTTCTCTGGCAATGAGTAAGCGGCGTCTGTGTTCTCAATCATCAAGATAAACATCGGCTCGCTTGGCTCCAAGCGCCAGTTGGTTGAGCGCGGGATCATCACGTAATCCCCTTCACTCACTTCTAAATGACCATAGTCGCAATAGAGATTTGCACTGCCTTGGTGAATAAACAACAGCTCATCACCATCGGAATTACGCACCAAGAAATCCATCTTCTCGTCCATGCGCCACACTCGGATTTTGCAGTCAGCGTTGTGCAAAAGATGAGGCACCGCCCAAGGGGTTATCTGGCTGGCTTTTTCCACCAGCGTAAAATCAAAAGCGCGAGGGCGTAAATCACCTTCCCACTCCGACCAACCTGTTGGGGCATGTTGGTGATGGAAGTGAGCGGCAGGGCCGAAGAAACCACTTCGACCCGCCTCTCGCTCATAGATTGCCTCTTCAGGGAAGTCGGCATGCGCTTGTTTAGAACACACCCCCTCCCGATGAGGAAACGAGATCCATTTATGCATCGTCTAATACTCCTCGACGAATCTGGTCCTCTTCAATCGATTCAAACAGCGCCTTGAAGTTGCCTTCGCCAAAACCTTCGTTGCCTTTACGCTGAATGATTTCAAAGAACACAGGCCCGATTACCGTCTGTGTGAAAATTTGCAGCAAGATGCCGTCTTTGGTCGGCGCACCATCAATCAGAACGCGTAGGTCACGCAACAGATCGGTATCTTCCCGGTGGCCTTTTACACGATCGTCAACTTTCTCATAGTAGGTATCTGGGGTTGGCATAAAGTCCATGCCGCGATCACGCAGGGTTTTCACCGTTTTGTAGATGTCATCCGTAGCAAGCGCGATGTGTTGGATACCTTCGCCGTTGTATTCACGAATGAACTCTTCAATTTGTGATTTGTCATCTGAAGACTCATTGATTGGAATACGGATCTTGCCACATGGTGAGGTCATGGCACGGCTCACAAGGCCTGTCAGCTTACCTTCAATGTCGAAGTAGCGAATCTCACGAAAGTTACCGATACGCTCATAAAAACCAGACCACAGATCCATATTGCCTTGTTTCACGTTGTGCGTGAGGTGATCGATCTCATAAAGGCCTACGTCGGCTTTCGCCATGCGCTCTTGCGCGTCATCATAGAATCGGAAATCAACGTCGTAGATGCTCTGCTTGCCGTAGCGATCCACAAAATAGAGCAGGCTTTCACCGATGCCGTAAATGGCAGGAATGCTAAGCTCCATCGGCCCTATTTCTGTCTTGTACTCTTCACCGCCACCCTTAAACGCTTGCTCCATTGCAGCTGTTGCTTCGTTGACACGAAACGCCATGCCACACACCGATGGGCCGTGGACTTTAGCGAACGCTTCCGCTTGGCTGTGAGGCTGTTCATTGACGATAAAATTGATATCACCTTGTCGATACAGCCAAGCTTCTTTTGAGCGGTGCTTGGCTATCTCAGCAAAACCAAGTGACACAAACAGCGCTTTAAGTTGCTCTATTCCCTTGTGGTCAACGGCCGTGTATTCAACAAACTCGAATCCATCCGTGCCAAGCGGGTTGTATGTATCCACCATGAACTTTCTCCTTGTACCTATTGGTTTTGTGTTGTGTATTTTTTGTCCTTAATTAAATTTGGCCCACAAGCCGAGATAATGGAATGGGTGGAGAAAAATGGGCAATTTCGATGAAACCCTGTCAGCTTGTAAAATATTTGTTACACACAAACCATCGAGACAAGAAAGTGAGTGCTATCAAGGGATTGAAAGGTGGTGGTTTGATTTACAGAAGAAGAAGGAATGTTATTGAATTGTTACATTTGAGCTTTATGGGCTAAAGCAGAAAGAGATAAGTGTATGTTGAACGTAAAAAGAGCATCACAAAACAGGTGATGCTCCTTTAAAAAGCTTCATACCCCAATGGTATTCTCATAGGGTGAGCCATCAACTCTAACCCATTACTTTAATGGTTGATGATTGATGGTTGATGGTTGATGGTTGATGGTTGATGGTCAAATAGAGGTTGTTTATCTCGTGAGCACGTCATCAATTTAGGTAATCACAGAACGAGATTTTTTCAAGCGAACTGAAAGCACGGACATCAAACTGATAAGCACCAATAACCCGGTACCGGCACCACTACGTTCAACATCTTCAGCGCTATCATCACTTCTTTCAGCAATGTCTTCACTTGTTGCTCCAGATATCGGGATAAGTTTCACAGCCACCACCCTCTCGTCACCTACTCCATCATTACAATATGCAAAGTGCGCGGTTGAATCATAAGCCATAGAAGAGGAGCTACTTTCACTCGCAAAACATTGTATTGCCGTCCCTGAGATAACACCCGCATCATTAATGTCGGTTGCGTCCAATATTCTAAAGTGGTTGTTGGCATCACTGTAGTCACCACCGTTAGTTAGGTCGTCTAACCACCAAGCTTGATCATTATATCTTGCACGTCTATCAGCATCGGTACCAATGTCGTTGTAAGGGAAAATGAAGCCGCGATGCCTCCTTTCATGGCCGTCTACTTCAGAGTGAGTTTCTGCGTCAACATAGCCAACAATTTCATTGTAATTATTGATCTCACTTGCTTTTCCTTCTGCACTATCAAAGAAAATGTCTTCACCTAAACTTGCGAAGAATGTAGCTGTTGGCGTTGTGTCATTCGCATCAGCGACAAACATACGATTGTCAGACACACGATCCGACGGATAATCACCATCTCGTTTTGCATAACCAATAACCATCATGTTTTCATTAATATCTGTTGCGACAGAATTACTGTGAATGTATGAATCACTCACTTCTACCGTCGCATTAGCGATAAATGTCGTCGTCCAAGCATTTTCCGAAACGCTGAAATTTGACGTACTGCTTGGCCTAAACACAGCAGCCTGCATAAGAAAGTTATCAGAATCATCTAGCTCTGTATTGTAACCAACTAAAACAGGATAAGAGCTATATGTCCCTCTAGATGAAATCGTTGCAGCCCTCACACTCGCCTGTGCTGAAGCTTCATCATCGTTGTAAGAGTAATAGGTCGAACTGGTTTCCCAATCAGATACTGAGAAACGGTTTCCATCATCATTGGGGCCATTCGCATCGGTTATATTCCAGACAAAAGCTCGATTAGCAAAAGCAAAGTTCTGACACTCTGGATATAAAGCAGGCTCAATATCTTCATCGATACAATTATCTAGATCCTCTGCATCACTGTCGGATGTGTACGGAGAGTCATAATCTTTATACTCATCACTGTAATAAAAAGTCGCAACGGACGCGCTTCCGACCACATAGCTTTCCCCTCCATAACTGAAAGAGTCAAAAGCCATCGTTCTTCCCATTTGGGAGATTATATTCGCTTCGCCGTCAGCATCGCTGATCGTAATGCTGGTATCGGCTTCAGGTTGGAGAACCGTAAATTCAGTGCCTGTATCGTAGTAACCACGCTGCCTATACAACTGAATATATTGGTTGTTATAACTGTAGTAACCACTGCTGGTGTTACCAAGAACAAAACCATTCTCGTCAACTTTAGTGATGACCTTCTCCTCTGTTCCATCAACAAAGGAATAACTATAACTGCTCACATCAGGTGGGTTGCTGCCAACATCTGGGATCTCGCTTAGCGAAGAAGAATCATAAAAAGCCGTGGAATTGGTCTGATAGCTCAGCCCGTAATACGCATCACGCTCATTTTTCAAGCCTCCAATGCCTGCATCCTCATCGCCATACCACAACAAAGAACTCCAAGCTTCACAAGTCGCGTAGCCAAGTTCACTTGTGCAGTAGCTATAGATATCGTCATAATCCAAATAGTAGAACGTGTTATCGATACCAAAAGGGACCTCCTCTTTAAAGGAAAAACCTGGTTCTGCATTTTGAGCTTCCCCTGCGAATGCGTAATCGGTGTCACCACAACTGGTACTAAAGCAATCCGTTGTACCAAGCTCTGGTTCAACTGCAACCCCATACACCGATTCCGTTTCTACTGGTGATTCCTCCAAAACCACCCTATAAAGAGCAGCGTTACTATAAGAAGCAACCAACAACGTAGAAGAGACAACGACTGATTTTTTTACCATTGCCTTCATTCTACGGCTCCTAAAAAATAATCCATTTCAATACCAACGATAGCTTTCTGCCTTTATTGCTAAAGGCATTAAATTCATGAGTTCAATAATGGACTAGGATAAAAATAGAAAATGTGGAAACTATGTAGAAACAATGGAGGTTTAAACAACCTGACTTGATGGGCTGATGAACTGATGCCCTATTAAAGTTAAACGCTAACTTTCATCTCCTAGATTTATCCATTTTCTCTGCTAATTTGATCGCTAACCTATTTGCGTCAAAGAAATACACTTATATTTGGTTACGAATAGGAATTAAATTATGAAAAAAATCACGACAGCATTACTTTTACTGACATCGACATTCGCGCTTCAAGCGTGTGCTGAAAGCCGTGAAGGTCCAAGAGAAATGCCAAGTTTTGAAGAAATGGATGCAAACGGTGATGGCGAGTTACAATTAGAAGAGCTCAGAGGTCCACTCGCCGATGACTTTGACAAACTAGACGCAGATGGAAGCGGTGGTCTATCGGAAGAGGAAGTTCCGCCGCCACCACCAAGACGTCAATAATTGTTAGAGGGTTATCCAAAAATAGTGATAATTCAATGCGAGCTGATGGGGTATAGCACCCTGTCAGCTCGCTATTCGTTTCTAACAAAAAGATGCTTATACATGGCCTAAGATGAATAAAGAAATCAATGTCCACATTTCCCACACGATTGGTGACTAATATTGGTTTAACTCACTTTTGTCTTAATTCATTTTACTGTCCTAATTCACTTTAACTTCTGGAGAGAACGTGCGCATATCAATTTTCACTAAACTGTTTGTTTCAATACTAATGGTGTGCGTGACCATGCTCTTTGTACTGACCTATTTTATTAACTCCAGTTTTCAAAGAGGGCTCCAAGATTTCACAAATAATAATGAGATTGCCCTAGCTCAAGAACTCGCCAATAACTTAAAGCAATATTACTCACCTTCCGAAAAGTGGAGGCGGCTAGAACGTGAACCACATTTAATCGCCAGTAGCATTGGTGGCCCCTCACGACCACATGCTCGTGACAGACACCCATCGCCACCACCATTAAGAGAGCCGGAAGCGCCAGATCTTCAACCTATTTGGCAACGACTCAACATTTTAGATCAAAACGGGCGAGCTATAATTGGACCTCCTGAAAACCTACATCACCTTGAAGATGGTCAGCATCAAGCACTAGTCGAAATAACACGGGATGATCAAGTGATTGGGTATATCTCCATCGTCCAGATGGATGAAATATCAGGGCCTTTGGCAGAAAGCTTTTTCAAACAACAAACGACGCATGTAAGCACTATCGCTTCGATTACCGTGTTGCTTTCATTCCTTATCGCTTTATTTCTTGTTAGGCGATTTTTGAAACCATTGCGTGCTTTGTCGAAAGGTGCCAAATCTATCGAAAATGGCGATCTCGATTTCTACATTGAAAAAAGCGGCAATGATGAATTGTCCGATCTCATCGGAATATTCAACGGTGTAGTCGAAACACTAAGAAAACAAAAAACACTTAGAGAACAGTGGTTATCGGATATTTCACATGAACTTAGAACGCCTATCACCGTGCTAAGAAGTGAACTAGAAGCGCTACAAGACGGTATCCGATCTCCTGAGCCAAAATATATCGACTCGTTACATCAACAAATCATCACACTGGGTCAACTCGTTGAGGATCTTCATCAACTCTCCCTGTATGACATCGGATTTAACCTCAATGTTAAAAACAACGTTGATATACATAAACTGATTGATTCTGTGATCGTTCAAAACTCGATCCGTTTAGAACAGAAAAGAATCACATTAACAAAGCACTATGACCATTCAGCCCCACTGTTTACCTCGTGTGATGAGAGATTACTGACACAACTGTTTGTGAATCTGTTGGAAAATAGCGCACGATACACTAGCGATAATGGGCATGTATCGATAGATGTTACCGACATTAGTGATAGTATTATTATCAACGTTGAAGACAGTGATCCAGGTGTACCTGATGCATCACTTCCACGTTTATTTGAGAGGCTTTACCGCGTTGATAAATCGCGCAGTCGCTCAAGTGGCGGTTCTGGACTTGGCTTATCTATCTGTAAAAATATCGTTGAAGCGCACCAAGGACACATTACTGCCGACCACTCAGAATTGGGTGGACTACGAATCATCATAGCGTTACCAAAGGAAATAAAATCGTGATTTTAGTCGTCGAAGATGAGCCTGCATTAGCAAGTGTACTGTGTGAGTACTTAGAGCACTCTGGCCTTGAAAGTCATCATATTATCGATGGTAACCTTGTCATTGACTGGGTAAAGCAAGCATCGCCTAAACTCATTATTCTCGACCTCATGCTACCCAATCGAGACGGGTTGGATATTTATCGAGAGCTGAGAACGTTCAGTGACATCCCAGTGGTTATGGCGACAGCCAAGGTCGAAGAGATTGATCGACTCGTTGGGCTTGAACTGGGTGCAGATGATTATATATGTAAGCCGTACAGCCCGAGAGAAGTGGTTGTGAGGGTGAAAAATATTTTGCGCCGTTCCAACAAGCCCCAAGCCACGTCACCAACGAACGCCATTGATATTGATGAATTGAGTATGACCGCTGTCCTATGTGGTATTAAGCTAAGTTTAACGCCAGCTGAGTTTCGGCTTTTGCACCTTCTCTATCAAAATGTTGGCCGCATTTATAGTCGCGATCAATTGATTGATAAAATCTACGACGATAGAAGAGTGGTCAGTGATCGCACTATCGATAGCCATATCAAAAACTTACGCAAAAAAATGGTCTCGATAAATGAAAAATGTGACTACATCAAATCCATTTACGGGATAGGTTACAAACTAGAAATAGAATAATACGAATCAAAAAGCCGCTTTCATCAGCGGCTTTTTTCGTTCTAAAGCGAACATAATTCAAAGATGGGATCAGCGTTAATCCCAGTTGAGGATCGACCAGTTCGGTTGATCGGCTAACGCTTTCAAACGCGGGCATGGATTCACCAGGTAAGCAAAATCAGCGTGTTCACACAAAGGTAAGTCGTTGATTGAATCCGTATAAAAGTGTATATCTGAATAGTTGGTTTCTTGATTGTCTAACCATTCTTTTAAACGCGTCACTTTGCCTTCACGGTAGCTTGGCACACCAGAGATCTGAGACGTGAAACGACCTTGGTTTTCAATCAAATCAATACCAAGTGCATTCTCGATACCAATCTTACGACCCACCGCTTCCACTAAGAAAGTCACGCTGGCAGAGATGATCAGCATATCAATATCATCATTCTCAAGCTGCTCAATCAAAGGTTTCGACTGCTTGAACTGTTTAGGCAAAATATGCTGTTCAACACACTCTTCCACCAACGCAGTCACTTGCTCTGTTGGCATATCGCCCAATGGCTGCATGGAAAACGTGAGGTAATCTTCCATATTCAATTTACCTTCCGAATACAGGCCCATTAAGCGCTTATCTTCTTCAATAAAGTTGGGCGCAGTGGCAATGCCCTTTTCAACCAAGAACTCATTCCAAAGCATTGCTGCATCAGCATTGATCAGCGTTTCGTCCATATCAAATACATACAAAGGTTTGAACATCTTAGGCTCTCACAGGTTGAATTTCGTTAAGGTTAAACAGGAGTTCAAGTTGGCTGCCGTTTGCCAACAGTCGTTCAGAAGAACGGTTAAGTAGGTCGACCGTTAATTCACACTCATCAACGTCCACTTGGTAGCGAATCACGTTGCCCAAAAGCTGGTGGTTACGAATCGTGCCGGTTTTCGGCGCAGAGATATGTTCGCCATATTGTCGGCCTTGCTCTTTCACGTAGATAGATTCAGGTCGAATCGCCACTTTCCATTCTGTTTCAATATTGAAGAGTTGCTTGGCTTTGTTCGCTTGCACCAGATTATAGTGCCCCATGAACCCAGCCACAAATTCATTGGCAGGTTGAGTGTAGATCTCTTCGGGTGTCCCCGCTTGTACGATCTCGCCTTTGTTCATCAAGAAGATGCGGTCAGACATGATCATCGCCTCTTCTTGATCGTGGGTCACGAAGATCGTGGTCAGGTTCATCTCTTTTTGAATATCTCGGATCTGTTGGCGTAGGTGCTTTCGGATCTTCGCATCCAACGCCGAAAGCGGCTCATCTAATAACAAAATACGCGGCTTGACCACCAAAGCTCTTGCCAAGGCCACACGCTGGCGTTGACCGCCCGATAACTGATGCGGGTAGAACTTCTCTTTGCCCGTTAAGTCCACCAGCCCAATCACTTTCGCTACTTCGTGCTTAATCTCGTCAGCAGCAAGCTTTTTCATTTTCAGGCCAAACGCAATATTTCCTTCAACCGTCATGTTCGGGAAAAGCGCATAAGATTGAAACACCATGCCGATGCCACGCTGTTGTGGCACTTGGTGAGTAATCTCTTCGCCGTTGACCCAGATCTCGCCACCATCGACAGGATTCAGGCCAGCCAAGCTGCGCAGCAGAGTCGATTTACCACAGCCACTAGGGCCAAGCAGAGTAATGAATTCACCCTTCTCGATGGAAAATTGAATGTCTTCAAACACTGTATTGTCACCAAAGCTCTTGGTGAGGTTTTTCGCATTTACATAACTCATTATTTTGTTCCCTGGCTGAAACGACTTGCCAACCAAGTCAGTAAGAAAATAAACAGGAAGTACGTCATCACAAGGGCAGACGTGAAGTGACCACTGGTTTGACGCATGTTGTATAGGTAGATTTGCAGTGTCTCGTAGCGTGTTCCTACCAAGATGTTGGCGAACACGAACTCACCCAATAGGAACGAGAACGACAAGAACAGTGACGCCATTAAGCCTTTCTTAAGGTTTGGCAGAATAATCAATAAGAACGCCTTGGTGGTACTTGCGCCGAGCAGGTGTGCTGCGTCCATCAAGTCATGCAAGTTAATCGCTTCAAAGCTGTTGGCAATCGCGCGGTACATAAATGGCAACGCGATGGTGAAGTAGGTGCCAATCAAAATCCACGGCGTGCCTATCAAGGAAATTTCACTATCAGCATACAGTTGAAGCAAGCCAACCGATGACACCACAGGCGGCACCGCGAACGGCAATAAGATCAGGATATTCATTACTTTGTCGAGCTTCGGGAAATAATAAAACACCACAAAAATCGCAGGTAGAACCAACACCACACTCAGTGACAGCGCCGCCACACAGATAAACAGTGAGCGACCAAAGGCTTGTAAGAAGCGAGGATCGGTCAGCAGGTTGATGTACCAATCCAACGTGAAGCCATCCGGCAATATCGTGGCGCCCCAACGCGAGGAGATCGAGTAGATAAAGGTCGCTAAGATCGGAATCATCATGATGCCGACAATCGAATAGACAACCGTTTTATGAAAGCGAGTATTGACGGTGTTCATTACTTTCTCTTCCCTGCGTAGCTTTTGCTGATTAGCCATTGGTTAATCACGGTGATGAAGGCCAGCATCGCCATCAGAATCACAGAAATTGCCGCGGCTAGGTTTGGTTCTAGGAACAGGTCGCCCGATACCAAGCTCGCGATTCGAATCGTAATCACGTTGTAGTTGCCCGAGGTCAACGCATACACACTCGCGTAGGCGCCAATCGCATTGGCAATCAAGATGATGAAGGTACCGAACAAAGCCGGAGATAACACAGGCAGCGCGATTTTGGTCCAGTATTGCCAAGTTTTCGCGCCAAGCAGTGCCGAAGCTGCTTGCCAGTCGTCACTCAATGCATCAAACGCTGGATAGAGCAACAACACCGCCAATGGGATCTGGAAGTAGATGTAAATCGCCAGCAGGCCCCACTTGCCGTAAAGGTCGAAATCACCCAGCAATCCATACTGCTTGAGCAATAAGGTAATCGCACCATTGGTGCCCAAGATGATGATGAATGCGAACGACAGAGGCACACCAGAGAAGTTGCTGCTCATATTGGTAAACGCGATCACCGCATCGCGGATTTTAGAATCAACACGGCGCAATGAAGAGACCAACAGAGTTGCAATCGCCAAGCCAACAATGCTCGACCAAATCGACAACCATAAACTGTTGCCAAAAGCCTGCATCATGAAAGCAGAATCGAATATTTCAGAATAGTTTTCGAGAGAGAGTTCGTCGTCATAGAAGAAGCTGTTGATCAGCACCCAAACCATAGGTGCCAGTTGGAACAGGTAGAAGAACAGCGCGAAAGGCGCAAGCCACAAAGCGGGCTTGAAGCGTTGAAACAAAGATTTGGTTTTGGGTTTAAGCGCAGAGCCATCGCTCTGCGTGATTACAGAACTGCTCATAGGGCCAACAATTCCTGAGTGTAAGATTTATCGTGTTCAAGGTTGAGTAACTGACACACGCTGCCGCAGATATCGGTCTGTTTCACTGAACATTCTTGGTGTGTAAACTTATCGCCAATCACAAAGAAAGGCACTTCACGCTCTTCAGGCAGAATGCCACCATGAGACAAGTCATTGTTCATACCGTGGTCACTGGTGATGATCACCTGATAACCATCGTCTACCCATTTCTCAAGATAGTTTGATAGGTAGATATCCGCGCCACGTGCACTATTGCGGTACTGGCGAGAATCCAACCCATGCTTATGTCCCATGTCGTCAATGTTCATTGGGTGAATCAGCAAAAAATCAGGCTGATGAGTGACGCGCAGGTGCTCAGCATCCAAGAACAAGGCTTCATCTGGGTAGTGGTCCCAGTGGTAGAAACAACCGTGTTGGATGTTCATGGTTTCATCGTTGGTGAAACGGTCACGTACTGCATCAAATGGCGCTCGGTTATATAACTCGCTCACCCAATGGTAAGCCGCAGCTGCCGTCACTTTGTTCTGCGACTTCGCCAAGCTAAATACCGACTCGTGATTCGACAAACGCACGATTTGGTTGTTGACGATGCCACTCTCAACAGGGCGAACACCGGTCAGGATGCACTCATACAGTGGACGTGACATAGATGGCAGCTCACACTGCACAGGGTAAAGCGTGGCGCGCAGCTTGTTTTTTTGCGTGCTCTGCGAAGTGCTCTGTTTATTACGCAAATCGCCTTGGTTATTGTACGAATCGCCCTGTTTTGTCTGCAAATCGCCCTGTTTCTCATACATATCACTTTGCTCTAGAAGACCGTTCAGGTAGCCCATGCAATCACGGGCTACCTGATAGTTCAGTCCATCTAGAACAACAAGGATAACCTTATTGCTCATGGTCTATTCTCTATTGCTTGTTTCTAAAAGCCACCTACTGAAGGTGGCGTGTTAAGCGGGGTTATTGCTGGTGAATCAATACGCTTTCTTGCCATTGACGTGGCAGGCGACGTGCTGATTTTTCCCATGCTGAGAAGTCAGTCACTGGGTGAACATTGCTGTATTGCTCGTTTGAGATCAGCTTGTCTTGAACTGATTGAGGTAGCGTAATGTTGCTACGGATTGGACGTGCGTAACCTTCTGCTAGGTTGATTTGGCCTTGGTCGCTGAAGATGTATTCACGAGCCAACTTCGCCGCGTTCGGGTTTTGTGCGTATTTATTAATGATGGTGGTGTAACCAGAAATCACTGAGCCATCTTGTGGAATGCTGACCGTAAAGCGCTCACGGTCGATCTTGTCGCGGTAGTTCAGTGCGTTGAAGTCCCACATGATTGCCACTTCCACTTCGCCTTTTTCAAGATTCGCGATGCTTGGGTCGGTGTAAGACAGACGGCCTTGCTTCGCTAATTCACCAAAGAATTTAATCGCTGGTTTTAGGTTCGACTCGTCACCGCCATTAGCAAATGCAGCCGCTAAAATCGCGTTGTTTGCTTGCGCTGCTACGCCTACGTCACCGACTGTGACTTTGTAGTCACCTTCTAGTAAGTCACTCCAAGTTTTCGGCGCATCTTCAACAAGGTTGTTGTTGGAAATGAAAGAGATGGTGCCAGTGTAAGCCAGAGCCCAGTGACCATCTTTGTCTTTTGCCCAGTCTGGAATGTCATTCCAAGTGGTTGGTTTGTATGGCTGAGTGACGTTTTTCTTCACTGCCACACGTGCAAATGCGAAACCCACATCACCAATATCAGCGGTTGCGTTTTTCTTCTCTGCTTCAAATTTCGAGATCTCCTGAGCCGAGCTCATATCGGTATCCTGATGCTTCAAACCGTAGTTTGCTTTCAGGTCAGTCCATGTGCCTTTCCAGTTTGCCCAACTGTCTGGCATACCCACACTGTAAACTGCACCCTCTTTTTGAGCGGCTTCAATCAGTGACTCAAGATCAGCATCCTTCGCCATCGCTGGCATTGAAAGTGTTGCCGTTATTAGCGTTGCGCCGATTAATTTTGCAGGTGAACCGATTAATTTAGCTGGCGATACAGTTGAACGGCTAAGCAAAGTTTTCATTGTCTCTATCCTTCTGGACTAGGTCAGTAAGTTCGTTTTGTATGCTATAGCCGGAATGTGACGGTTTGCCGTAAGTTATTTGACAGTTCGAGTGCATTTACGTGGCAGTTATATTTCACTCATATGACAATAAGCCATTGTTTACTGTCACATTCCTGTTAACTCCATGGTTTACCTTATTAAGCACACGAACTTATGGACTAGATCAGTAATGAGAACATTGGGCACCGGGCAATCAGGGACACAGTTAGGAAGAATTAAGGCGAGTATTCGAGAGCAGCTTCAATCAGGTATCTTCATTGAAGGGCAAAAACTGCCATCCGAAAGAGAGCTCAGCGAGCTGTTTTCAACCACACGAATTACGCTCAAAGATGCGTTGGTCTCATTAGAAACCGAAGGTTTGATATACCGAGAAGAGCGCCGAGGCTGGTATGTGTCACCCGAACGTGTTCGCTATAACCCATTATCACGTTCTCACTTTCATCAAATGATTCGTGAACAACACCGCATAGCAGAAACCAGACTGCTCAGCACCCGTACAGAGATGGCGGCAGGCGATTACGCCAAAGCATTAGAGATAGAGCAGATAACGCCAATACACGTGATTGAGCGCTTGCGTTTTATTGATGGTAGAGCAGTGCTGTTTGTTGAAAATGTACTGAAAGCGCCCTTATTTGATGGTGTATTGTCGGAAAACCTCACCATGTCACTAACAGGAATCTACCGAGAAAAATACGGCTACGAGACCCAACGCTCGCGTTTTGATGTGATTCCCACTTCTGCCCCTGCTCATGTCGCCAAGGCGCTGAATTTGGCAGAGGGCCAGCCTGTTTTGAAGATCTGCCGAGTGAACTACAAACAAGACGGTGAGCTAATGGACTGCGAGTTGGAGTACTGGCGACCGGACTCTGTGGTGATTCATATTGATAGTATTGGTTAGCGCCACATGGCCATTTGTATAGTTTTAGGCTTAAGTTTAGGTTTGGGAAGAAAAAGCTAACATACAAAAACTCCGACAAATTCTGACGGAGTTTTTTAACGATCGAACCTTGAAGCTGTGCAAGCTATCTAACTCATGAATCAAGCTTGAGGAACTGTCTTACCCTTGATGAATCTGGGTTAGTGAAAAACTTCTCTGGGTTGGATTTTTCAATCAATATGCCTTTTTCAAGAAACACCACCTGATCCGATACCTGACGCGCAAACTCCATCTCATGTGTCACAACCACCATGGTGTAGCCCTCTTGCGACAGTTTCTTCATCACCAACAACACCTCTTCGACCAATTCAGGATCGAGTGCTGACGTTGGTTCATCAAACAGCAACACATCCGGCTCCATCGCGAGAGCTCTGGCAATAGCGACACGTTGCTTTTGCCCACCCGATAACATGCTTGGGTAGTTCTCTAGTTTGTGCGACATCCCAACCTTGTCGAGTTGCTTACGTGCCATCTCTTCGGCGTCTGATTTCGCTATCTTCTTAACGTGAACGAGCGCTTCCATAACGTTTTGCAACACGGTTAAATGCGGCCACAAGTTGAAGCTTTGGAAAACCATACCAAGGCGCTCTCTGAGTTTCGCCAGCTCTTTATATTTGAGTGGTTTACCCGTTTCAGAGTTGATACCAATACGCTCATCACCCATGAAGATCGTGCCGCGTTCCGGTTGTTCTAACCAGTTCATGCAGCGTAATAGCGTCGATTTACCCGACCCAGACGAACCGAGAATACTCACCACATCGCCTTTGTTGATGGTGAGGTTGATATCACGTAGCACTTCGATGCCATCAAACTGTTTCGACAAGTTTTCAATGTTGATGATCGTCTCGCGCTCTTCCAACAGTGGCTCGCACTCAATCACTTCCAAACTCACTCCCAAAGAGGGGTTAATCGGTGCTTCTGTTTCAATAATCTCTGATTGTTTAAGCATGGCTAAGTCCTCTAAGTTCAACTTTGGTTTGGATTCGTTTGGTGATGGTTTCAAGTGCAATACTCACGGCCCAGTAGAGCGCGATAGCAATGATGAACGCATTCAATGGGATGAAGTACGTTGATTGAATGCTGTTGGCGGCCGCGGTAATTTCTGCGACGGTGATGATGCTAAGAAACGCAGTGTCTTTTAAGCAGATGATGAGTTGGTTCGTGATCAGTGGAACCGACTTAAACAACACATTTGGGGTAATAACTCGGGTAAATGTTTTGAATTTAGAGAAGCCATAAGCGTGCGCCGCTTCGATGTAACCTGGCTCTAATCCTTTACGAACACCTCGGAAAATCTCACAAAAATAGGTACCGTGATAGAGACTTAGCGCGATGATTCCCGCTGTAATCGCATCGAGTCGAATACCAACCTGCGGCAACCCGTAATAGAGCAGGTACGCTAAGATAAGAAACGGCAAGGTGCGCATCATGCCTATCAAACTATTGATGGTGTACTTCACACCAAGTTTTGAGTTTTCGAGGCAATACAACAAACCGATGCCAATGATGAAACTCAAGATTGAAGACGAAACAAAAAGATAAAATGTGGTCACAAACCCTGAAGCAAACAGCTCTTTTTGTTGCCAGATAATATTCCATTCTTCCATATTTACTCCTTAAACTTACCCGCTCAATAACGCATCACAAGCAGGTAAATGGTGTTTCTGACCAAGTAGCCATGACGGCTAAACTGTGGTTGTTGTTGATAGCTGTGACTGAGGTAGATTACTGATAGCCACACTTACTACTGCAGATAAGTAGCTCGGTTTTCAGCCACCGCTTGCAACTTCACCAACACGCCAATAATCAACATGTAAATGGCACCGGCACATAGAATCGGCCCAAGTGGTTCATAGGTAACCGCAGAGATTCGATTGGTGACACGAGTTAGGTCGACGATGCCGATCACCGCAATCGCTGGGCTGCCTTTGATTAAGAACGACATCTCATTGACTAGCGCTGGTAGGCTCATGATCACCATTTGCGGGAACATGATGCGGCGAAAATAAGTGATACGTCTCATACCAATGGCTTCTGCCGCTTCCATTTGTCCTTTTGAAAAGTTAAGAAAGGCATTGCGCCAAATCTCTGCATTGAATGCCGATGTATTGAGTGTGAGAGCTAAAATAGCAGAAACGTGTTTATCTAAATTGATGCCAAATGACGGAAAAGAAAGGAAAATAAACAGAGCCAGTGTCACCAAAGGCGTTGCTCGTGCCCAGCTGACATAGATACCCAACATTTGATCCACAAACGGGATTTTCATCATTCTAACTAAGGCAATCATTAGGCCGATGACGACACCTAATACAATCGATACTGCCGATATCCATGCCGTTGCCCACGCGCCCTGTAGTAACTGTTCCCAAGCGTAATAATCCATAAACGACCTCTTTGATCAGCGACTTCTTTCGATAGATTGTGCGCCAAAGACTCATGGGTTAAACCGCTTTGAACCCATTGGCATGGACACAAACAGCCGCTAACTGTTTGTGTCGGCGCATGCTTATTCATCTATTGAACGGCTGTTAGCTTGTGATACTGCTCAACCGAAGTGATGGCTTCTGAAGGGAGTTGGTCGAACGACTCACCGAACCACTTCTTCTGCAACTCTGCCATTTTTCCTGTTTGCTCAAGGTGTAGGAAGAATTCCGTTAGGTAAGCCAAAAGCTCAGGATTATCTTTAGGAACTGGCCAGCTAACGAAACCTGGGCCAGAGACTGCTTCGCCTTTTTTGAATACCTTTGACTTCGACTTCACTACCTCGTTAACTGAAACCACACTGTTGATCACATAGTCTATTCGGCCGATTGCCAAGTCGGAATACGCTTCTGGGTAGGATTGATACTGCACCACTTTACCCAAAGATTTGCCTTGTGCTTCGAGCATCACTTCGAGCTCTGGAAGCCTTTCTAGCAAAGCACTGCCCGCTTGTAAGCCCACTGTTTTTCCATCTAAATCGGCTACCGTATTAATATCTTCCGCGTCAGCTCTGGTTAAGAAGTAATGCTGCGCTGAAGCGATAGGTGGAGTGAAATCAAAGGCCTTCAAGCGAGCATCGGTAATGATCGCGCCAGTTAACGCCACATCATATTGACCCGCAGATACCGAAGCGAGTAGTCCTGTCCAAGGTAAGATCTCTTGTTCGATATCGAACTTCGAATATTCACGTAACTCATCAAGCAAATCTTTGTTAATCCCCGCAGGCTTACCGCGGTCGATATAGTTGAATGGAGAGTAGTTGTCTTCTGTCGCCACTTTCATGAAGCCTTGCTTTTCGATGGCTGCAAGCTCCGATGCTTGTGCGACTCCAAAACAACCCAGTACAACTGTCGCTGCCGCTGTTGAAACCCATGCCTTCATCGTCATTCCCTGTTTCATACGCTTTCCTTATCGAGATTATTTGCCTGCCTTTACTTTATGAACGGAATGCATCGGAGACGTAGAGCCAATTTAATTTTCAGGTTGGGACAGAACGATTTTCTAGTTTGGGACAACGTAATTTTCGGGGTTGAGAGAGAGCAAAACACACTCTTAAAACATCAATATGAACTCTGGCGCATTTCTTGCTCTTTTATACAAATTGGACTGAGGTTCACTGAGAATAAGGACTGTATCTCATGGCGATAAATCACAATTGTTTCATCGAGTTTGATTCCAAAAGAAGCCTGCAAGAACAAGTACGTAGCTATTTGGTGACGGCGATATTGAATGGTATTTTTCCGGCTGAACAAGCGCTTCCGTCTTGTCGTAAGCTGTCTAGCCAATTGGGTGTTTCACGCAATACTGTCTCGTTGGTGTACGACAGTTTGCTCGACGATGGCTACCTCATCAGTAAGCCTCGCAGTGGTTATTACCTTTCAGAAAAGTATGAAAACCCGAGTGATACTATCGACGCGAGTTTGGATCATTTTGAATCAGCCGACAGCGACAATGCACCGGATTGGAGCAAACGCGTTAAGCTGCAATTGGGCCAATACCCACGCATCGTCAAACCCTCGCATTGGAGTTGTTACCAATACCCATTTATTTTTGGCCAACCCTCTATCAATGACTTCCCATTAGCTCAATGGCGAGAAGCGACAAGAAAGGTCACCTCAGACCCACATGATCACCGCTGGCTTTGCGACAAGGTCGATAAAGACGTCGACATGCTGGTCGAACAGATACGCACAAGGGTGCTCCCACAGCGCGGTATTCATGCCCAAAGTGATGAGATCCTCATAACCTTAGGTTCGCAGAATGCGCTGTATTTGATTTCGACTTTGCTCATGAACCATCAGAGTCGAGTCGGAGTCGAGAACCCCGGCTACAAAGAAGCGAATCACATCTTCAATCTCTCTGGCGCGCAGTTACACCCGCATCAAGTGGATGAACAAGGATTGAGATTCAATGAGCACTCTTCACTGTGTGATCACTTCTATGTCACGCCTAGCCATCAAGCTCCAACCGGCGTCACCATGAGTGATGAGCGTCGAACTCAGTTACTTGAAATGGCCAAAGCCAATGACGCGGTAATTATCGAAGATGACTATGACGCCGAGTGCAACGTGGAGTGGAATCCTAAACCCGCGCTAAAAGCCAATGACAAGGAAGGGAGAGTCATCTACGTCAGCAGCTTCTCTAAGCTACTGGCACCCGGCTTGAGGTTAGGCTACATCGTGGCACCTGAAGAGTTAATCTACGACCTTAGAATACTGCGTCGCTTGATGTACCGACATGCGCCAAGCCGTGTTCAGATGGAAGTAGCGCACTTTATTGAACAAGGCTACTACGACAGCTTTGTGAGGCGCTTTAGAGAAAACACTCGCCAGCGCTGGAAGCTGATCAACGATGCTGTCTTGAAGTACTTACCTGACTGCAAGCGACTGGCTCAAAGCGAGCAGGCCAACTCTCTGTGGCTACAAACGCCCAGCCACATCAATAGCCAGCGTTTAGCTTCACGAGCCGCCCAAAAGGGCATATTGATTGAGACAGGCTATTCACACTTTATGACGAATACCGAAACGGAATCGGGCTGTGAAGCATTGTCAGAATATGACCCCAATTCCTATTTTCGATTGGGCTTTCACGCCATCGACAAAGATCTGATCGCACCCGGTATCAAAGAGCTGTCAGAGGTGATGAAGATCTAGCATCACTTAAGAGCAGTTTGACCAGACTGATTTAGTGAAAGAACGTAAAAAGAGCATCAATCGATGCTCTTTTGTCGTTTCTGAAGGTTAGGTTTGGCACGTTGAAAAGAACGGGGAATTCTTTGTCAAAGTGCCTTGGTTGCTGTGCTAGCTATCTTATTGAAGAATTAAGAAGCAAGTTCAAACAACACTTCATCAATGATCTTAACGCCTTTCTTTATCTCGCTTGGCTGAATAACCAAAGGTGGCGCAACGTGAATGCGGTTATTCACAATGAAGGTCAACAGGCCTCGCTTGGTCAATTGCGCTTTCAATTGCCCCATTTTTTCATTGCTCAAAGGTGTTTTACTTTCACGATCTTCCACCAGCTCTACAGCCCAGAACATCCCTTTGCCGCGCACATCACCAATCATAGGGTGCAACTCTTGAAGGCTCAGTAGAAGCGGCCCTAAAACGCTGTTACCGACGTTATCAGCATGTGTGACAATGCCCTCTTGCTCCATCACATCGAGCGTTGCAACGATAGAAGCCATCGCCAAAGGGTGACCAGAGTACGTTAAGCCGCCCATAAAGAAGTTTGACTTAAAGTGCTCAACGATCGGTTCGCTGACCACCACGCCACCAGCCGGCACATAACCCGAGTTCACCCCTTTCGCGAAAGTAATCAGATCCGGCACTACATTAAAGTGCTCAAACGCAAACCACTTACCCGTGCGGCCAAAGCCGACCATGACTTCATCGAATATCAACTGAATGCCATGTTTGGTTGCCAGCTCACGCACGCCGATAAGGTAATCTTTGGGCGGAATGAGAAAACCAGCCGTTCCCGGAATCGTCTCTAGGATAATCGCCGCAATCGCCGTTGGTCCTTCGCATTCAATCACTCGCTCTAAATGCTGCAGGGCACGCTCACTCTCTTCTGCCTCAGTCGCCGCGTTGAATTCGCTTCGATAGAGAAATGGATTGAAGAAGTGAACGTGCCCACGGCTATACTCGTTTGGAATTCGACGAAAATCCCCCGTCGCAGCAATAGCAGTACCTGTATTGCCATGGTAAGAACGGTAAGCAGATAGCACCTTGTCGCGCCCTGTGAATTGTCGCGCCATGCGAATCGCATTTTCGTTGGCATCTGCCCCTGCATTGGTAAAGAACACCTTCTTAAACGAGCTTGGCGCTTTCGACAAGATACGCTTAGCCGCCAAACCACGAGTGAGGTTGGCGGTCGCAGGGGCAACGGTCACTAATGAATCAGCCTGATCTTTAATCGCTTTGATCACTTGTGGATGCTGATGACCAATGTTGGTGTTAACCAGTTGGCTACTAAAATCAAGGTATTCTTTACCTTCGTAGTCCCACATTTTGCATCCTTGCCCACCCGCAATGGCGATAGGCTCCGCTGCTTCTTGAATCGACCAAGAATGAAATACGCTCTTGTCGAGGTCGATAATATCTTGGTTCACAAGCTGTTCTGTTGATACTTCCATTTCATCGTCTCCATTAACAACACTAGATTCACAGCCGCTCGTGCTTGGCTCGTCTTCGAGAATGAAAGACACAAAACACGACATTGAAAAGGCTGCGCTATCGGATGGAATAATCTTCATCCCAAACAGGGCGGAGGTCATAGTGTCAGTTTCAACAAAACATTGGGCCAGTACATCAGCCCAAGTCTCATCCCCGATCCAACAAACAGCCTGACCCAATCCAATCGTCGATCTGGCTCTATTCAAAACTCTTAGGTGTGAATAGATTGAAAGGCAGACGAGACAGGTCTCATCGAACGCTAATTAACGCAGCAGCAATATCAAAAGCAAAGAGGTGAGCAAGAGTGGAATTAGGATTAGCGATGACATTGATTCTGTTTGCAGGAGTAGTTCGAGGCTATTCAGGATTTGGGTTTGCGATTATCGTAGCGCTTTCCCTCAGCTTTATTGTTCCACCATTGCAAGCGGTAACCATCGCTATCTTGTTGGACTTTTTAAGTGCCTTTCCTCTGCTCAAGCGAAGTAAAACCACCATCAATATCCGGCTTATTGCGCCGCTGTGTATTGGCATGTTGGTTGCGGTGCCTTTCTCGCTGTATTTCATTAGCACGATATCGGAATCAGGCTTGAAGGCCTTTATCGCGATGATGTCTTTGGTCGCTGGCACGCTGATTATTTTGGACTTACGCCTCACTTGGTTGCACCAACGACACGCGTTTTGGGCGGGAGCCATTTCGGGGTTTAGCATGACCACCGCTTCTTCAGGAGGTCCGCCATTAGTGACGTATTTGATGAACCTGACCATTAAAACCAGTGAACAGAGAGCCACCGCGATTGTGTTTTTTCTGCTGAGTTCAGCGATTTCACTGATCGGCTTCATATGGATTGGCGCATTTAACCAAGAATCGTTCATCACAGGTTTATGGCTATTACCGGCAGCTTTGATTGGCAATGTACTGGGGCAAAAACTGTATCTATCAGTACCGAACTTGTCTGCAAAAACAACGACCGCGCCGATTTTGATCGGCATGGCACTACTTATGTTAATTTCAAATTAGAAGGATGTATTTATGGATAAGATAGCGTTCATTACAGGGGCAACCTCTGGTTTCGGCAAAGCGGCAGCAAAACGTTTCGCAGAAGATAACTGGTCGTTAGTGCTGTCTGGTCGTCGAATCGAAAGGCTACTCGACCTAAAGGAAGAATTAACGGTGCCTGTGCATGTAATTCAACTCGACGTTCGAGACGCAGACGCCGTAAAACAAGCCATTGATTCATTACCCGCTGAATTTTCATCGATTACCGCATTGGTCAATAATGCTGGGTTAGCTTTGGCACCAGAAGGCGCGCCTGATGTGGACTTGAAAGACTGGCACACTATGATCGATACCAATGTCACAGGCTTGGTTAATGTTACTCATGCGCTGTTGCCTACGTTAATTAAAAAAGGCGCAGGAAGCTCAATCATCAATGTTGGGTCAATCGCCGGACAGTGGCCTTACCCAGGAAGCCATGTGTATGGTGCCAGCAAAGCGTTCGTAAAGCAGTTCAGTTACAACCTACGTTGTGACTTACAAGGCACAGGGGTACGAGTGACTGACCTCTCCCCTGGTATTGCAGAAACGGAATTTACTCTTGTAAGAACTAAAGGTAACCAGACGGCTTCAGACAACCTTTACCAAGGCACTACACCGTTGTCAGCAGAGGATATTGCCGAGCAGATGTTTTATATCGCAACCTTGCCAGATCACATCAACATTAACCGAGTCGAAGTGATGCCGACACGTCAAGCATGGTCTGCGTTCGCAATCGATAGAGATTAAGTTCAAACCGACACATACAAAAAAGGTGGTCTTTTCAGGCCACCTTTATCATTTCTTTCACACGATACTTCAAATATAACCAACGGCATAAAAGACTATGTCTAATTCGCCTCATTACTCTTTTAATGAAAGTAAGATTAGAGATACTCAACTAAACAATTTGCTGCTCATGTTCTTTGTTTGATTCCGTCTCTTTCGACAAGAAACTCGCTACGATCTCTCTCAGTTTGCCTTGGTTAACCGGTTTAGGTAAAAACTCATCCATGCCTACATCGAAGCACAAATGCTTGTCTCGCTGCACGACGTTGGCCGTCAGCGCAATGATTGGAATATGCTTTGCAGCCCCTTCTTCGAGCGCTCGGATCTGCTTGGTCGCTTCGAAGCCATCGAGAACCGGCATCTGACAATCCATAAAAATCATCTCGTATTCGTTGGCTTTGAATTTCTCGACACCAATTTCACCGTTGTCGGCAATATCAACCTCAAAGCCAAGCTTCTTGAGCATCATCTTGGCGACTTGTTGGTTTACTCGCGAGTCTTCAACAACTAAAACTGTACCACTAAATTCTCCGGCAACTGCGACAGGTTTTGACTCTGCTTGAATTGGAGCTTGTTTATCGGCTGGTGTGGCGTTTACAGAGACAATGGGAGCATCTTTAACAACCGCTGCAGGTTTACTTAACGGCACAGGTTCATTATCTTTAAACGCAACCTCTCCTCTGTTCGGATAGGTAAAGACTGAAGTATCAGCCGCTCTCGCGAGTACCTCACTGATGGTCCATTTAAGCTGATTATCTTGGTAAGGACGCGCAATGTAGGCAACAAAACCGACTTGTTTAGCACGAGCTTCATCTTGCTTTCTAGGGTCAGCAGAGATCATCACTAACTTGGGACACTCGCTACCAAAGCGTTCAACTAAGCTTCTCGCCAGTTGAAAGCCATCAACGGACGGCATTACTTTGTCTATCAGAACGAGATCATAAGGTGATGACTTAGCCACAGACTCTGAAACCAACTCTAACGCTTGGTTTGCCGTTTCACAGCACTCAGACTTAACGCCAAAGGATTGAAGCTGTGTAGACGTTATACGCATGTTCAGCTGGCTATCATCCACAAGCAGAACCGAAACCTTATTGAAATCGATATTGCTTTCATCGGCTTCTAAACACGGGTCAAAGTCAGCCGTAAAATAGAAGGTACTGCCTTTACCTTCAACACTGGTGAGTTCAAGCTTGCTGCCCATCAATGTCACTATCTTCTCGCATATTGTTAGACCAAGCCCTGTGCCTCCATAAATACGTGTGGTACTGCCGTCGGCTTGTTGAAACTTATCGAACACCGATTTCTGTTTGTCTTCTGCAATACCGATACCGCTGTCGACAACCTCGAACCTCACTCTGAGTTTTTGCTCAGGCTCAACCGCCTCTTCCAAACGAAGCGAGAGCGTGACGTGGCCATGCTCGGTAAATTTAATCGCGTTACCTACTAAGTTATTTAGGACTTGTCTTAGTTGAGTACCGTCGCCAATCACTATGGTTGGGATCTTAGGGTCGATCGCTAATTGGAATCGAAGCCCTTTCTGTTCAGCTTTCACTCGAAAGGTTGATTCAACGTCGGCCGCAATGCCCATCATTTTCATCGGCTCTTGCTGAAGCTCTAGTCGCCCCGCTTCGATCTTCGAGTAATCGAGAATGTCGTTGATTAAGTCGAGCAACGTAAGCGAAGAGGTGTTGAGCATGTTGATGTACTCTTTTTGCTCTTTCGGCATATCCATTTCAGAGAGCAAAGACGACAACCCGATAATCCCATTCATTGGTGTACGGATTTCGTGACTCATATTGGCAAGAAATTCACTTTTATTGCGGTTGGCCACCTCAGCAACATCTTTAGCTTTTTCCAGCTCTTGATATTGTTGACGAATACGTTCTACCGATCGGTTATAGCTACTCTCTAGAGTCGATATCTCATCTTTGTAAGTAGAGTGAGTTGGCGTTATAAAGCGCGGTTTGTTGTCTTCGACCTGTTGTTGGTTGATTTGGGAAGACATAGTCATCAAACGTTTTACGACAAGACGATAGACGATGGTTAAACATACGAGAGACAACAAGAAGATTTTAACGGCTTCGAAGGCGAGCAACAATAACACTCGTTCTTCAAAGTCATCTAGGATCATGCTCAAGTCTGATTGCACCGTGAGCGTCGCCAACGGGAAGTCTGTGCCGCCCATCTGGTGCACCATTTCCCAAGACTGAGAATAAGATTGGCCTTCGGTCTTTTGACCTAACTCTAGAATTTTTTCATCGGGACTTTCGATAAGAAGGTAACTGACCGAAGGGAGGCGAGAGATGCCTTCGGCTTGCACAAACAATTGCTCTCGATCTTCAACCCACAAACTTGCCGTTAAACCAGAAAGGTAGCCAGCCTTGACCTGCTCGATCTGAGAGCTGATAAAAGAAACTCGACTTTGGTACTCTACATACAACCCGAGACCTGTCACTATAACTGTGAATAAGGTACTGATCGCTATTATCATCCCGATCAACTGTCGGGAGAGTCCAACGTAGCGTTTTCCTTTTGTCACCATACACAAATTACCATTATTGTTATCCTAGCAAACTACAATTACTCAACTAGTATAATAGTAGTCATTCATCAAATAACTAGGGAAGGTTATGAAAAAACATCTTATCGTTGCATCCATAGTCAGTTTGTTTTCAAGCAGTTATGCTTCTGCAAACGAACCTCTTCACTACTACATTATTGCGAGCCAAGCGCAACCTTTTCAAATCGAAACTGACGGGTCATCTCACAGAGGAATTGTTTCAGATATTGTGGAAGCCGTGTTTGATGACAGCCAATATGAGATCAACTACCACACCTACCCTTTTAATCGAATGATCGACAAGCTCGATGCGAGAGAGAATCCAAACTGGGTTACCTATGGCAGCCCTAGTTGGGGGAATATTCAATCTGCGAACCTATCTGAAGACCCGATTTACAATGTAAAACACGTATTACTCAGCAGCGGTAAAAAGCCATTTGAGTTCAATACAATCGATGATCTCGATGGGAAAGCCGTGGTATTGCTGAAAGGATTTGAGTATCCGAACTTGGAATCTTATATCCAACAGGGCAAGCTCAACGAGATTCGAGTAAAAGATTACACTGCTGCGTTTCGTGTCCTGAACCGAGCACCTGGCGACACCGTGTTTGTGGAAATGGAATCACGAATCAAATACAACCTAAACGAGCAAAAACTGAGTATTGATGATTACCAGATGCATGAGTTTGGTTCTGTCATCAATAACTACCCTATCCATTTGGCGTTTGACCCTGAGATGGATCCTAAGCTGCAAAGCTTCATCAACCAACGCCTAGACCAAATGAAAGACGATGGACAGCTTGACGACATCGTACAGAGTTACTTATAGCACCAGCGTAACTTAGAACTTAGCAACGGATAGCTTAGTCACGTACGTTAACTCTCGTTGATGCCTGACTCTCTAAAACCGAAAAGGCCGCCCTGCTTCATACTAGATAGCAGGGCGGCCTTTTAAATGCGTCTAAGGGGTAATCATAAGCATGCCGCTATCTGAATCGACGAATCAGTGCGAAGCAATCAAATGCAGTTGCTGAGTGCGAAGCTGGTGACGCACTGCCATCAGAATCTTACCCAAATGGTTCTCGCCGGTTCCATCGCCGCCATCGCCCCAGAAGTGGTCTTTGTGCGAATGTTCTTTGATCACCGAATCTCCGGTATTGGTAAGAAACAGCGCAAACTGTGGATTCTGTCTGAACTTCTCCGTCACAATAAACTGCATCACTTCAACACGAATGTCATACCAATCTTCGCGAACTTGGTCTTCGTAGTCACGACTTAAAGAGAACGCTTCAGCAGGTGTACTGGCTTCCAAAATGGTATTACGTAGCGCTTCGGAGGCAAACTTCATCGCTTGATAATAATGTTCGCTGGTTGCCCAAACTTGATCACCTACCTTGATAGGACAAGCGGCAAAATTTGACAGGTATCCGTTCGGATCTTCGGGTTCGTAAAACAGCACTTCTTTAACTTGAGCCACAGAATTAGACATAGCCTTCTCCTTACCAACGACATCGCATATTTTTGCTTTAACTTTAAAATTAGTGGCGTTGAATATGACTGTCAAACAACTTAGTTCAAGAGTATGCCATGTGCGTGTTTTTCATCTGAAAAGCGTAATATCACAAGGGATAGGCTAAACGGAACAGTGAGCCAAAGAATCAAGGAGTTGATTAAATCTGGATAGGAAACACTTATAAATCAAAGGGTGGCGTTGTGCCACCCTTCTAAATGCAATGGGGATTATTAGTGAATAAGACCTAGCTCCCTCGCTTCTTCCAGACTCAAACCGCTTTCTCTAATTTCTCTTAGAGTCTCGATACGACGACGAGCTTCAGCAGACTTCATTTTCTTTTCTGGTTTGAAAGATACTTCTTCTTCAGCATCCCACTTGTTTGCAATATTTGTCATTTCATCATGGTTGATAGAATTAATGGACATGTTTTCCTCCGAAAAGCACCATGTAATGGACAGGTAATCTGTAGCAAATGCTTTTTCGCTTGTTAAGAAATTCTGTACTGAAGTGTGATGATTCCGACGCTTCACAAAGCTAATTAATAAATGCCTCATTTAAACTTTGCCAAAGCCATTTTCTGCAATTATATTTAAAAGATTCCCCATAAGAAATGTGGTTTGATCCAACTCTCATTTTCCCCTCTTTCAATGCAATCAAATCCGTTAGCTTTCACATAGGCTAAGGCGAGATTTTCGGCTTAGCCGGAGAATAAGGCTGCGGGAAAAGCACCTGCGCACGATTGATGACCAAGGTTTACCCTGCGACAGAGGGAGAGATACTGTTCAAAGGCAGAGACATCTCTACTCTGAAAAGCCGTAAAGATATCTTGGATTATCGCAGCCGTGTGCAAATGGTTTTTCAAGACCCCTTTGGTTCACTCAATCCCACTCACACTATTGATCACCATTTAACGCGCCCACTTAAGCTCCATAAACAGGTAGCCACTAAACAGGCTCTCACAGAGCGCCTCAAAGAGTTATTAACGCTGGTGGAGTTATCCATCGAAACGCTAGCCAAATACCCGCACGAGCTCAGTGGGGGCCAAAGACAGAGGGTTAACCTAGCCAGAGCACTGGCCGTTGGCGCTGAGGTTATTCTTGCTGACGAACCCACCTCGATGTTGGACGTTTCGATTCGACTTGGCGTGTTGAACTTGATGCAAAAAATGAAGCAAGAGTTAGGCATAGGCTTTTTGTACATAACCCACGACCTTGCCACGGCACATTACATCGCTGAAGAGACGGCGGTGATGTACAAAGGGCAGATCGTCGAGTGGGGATCAACCCAGTCGATCTTGACCAATCCACAACACCCGTACACTAAGTTGTTGATCTCTGCGGTACCAGATCCCGATCTGCCATTTGGCAAACTCGTCAAAAATGAGCCAAACTATTCAATAGACGCTGATCGTATTCGAGAGCAGAGCAGTGAAATACAGCATGAAATCAAACAAGTTTCTGATAATCACTTTGTAAAACAGTGGGATAACGTTGCATGAATGAACTAGACACTTGGTTAGAGCGGATCGGAGATTGGTACAAAGACCGAAAGCATGATCAAGTGGACCGGTTAGAACCTTTGATCTTAACGCCTCCAGATGCGCTCTGGGGGCCATTGATCACGGATGAGCAGAGCAAAGGCATCGCATGTTGGCTAGACGGATGCCTGAGAATCTTTACTTTCTATCGCCACCTCGCGGATTCATCGAATCCGGACTTGGCTTCGCAGGAGGCCAACAGCTCAAGCCATCAAGATAAAGCCTACCAATACCTAATGTTTGCCTACAGTAAGCTGCAAGCGGTGTCATGTGACCCAAAATCAGAAGCAAGATTGCAAGAGTGGTGTACACAGCGGCTACAACACTTGTGTGTATTGGCTTTGGAGTTTACGAACCAACAGCAAGAACCACGTTGGAAAGCAGAGTCTGAAAAATTGATCGAGTCGCATGTACGCTTTATGGCAACCCATCCCCGAAACGATGATCAAGGAATTATTCAACGCCATCTCCACTGATCAAGCCCTTCTCGATCAAGCATCAAATCAGAATCTCACCAGAGCTAGATCCGTAGAAAGCATGATCGAGCCTTGATCATGCTTCGGCGTTTAACTCTGTAAGCTATTGAATTTTAATGATTGACTGAATTTTAGGCAAAAAAAAGCGAGTCCCTTGGGAACTCGCAAAAATCTATTCAGTATGATGTAACAAAATATGAGCCAATCTATTAATCACAAGAAAGGACAAAGGTTGTCTATTCGGGATAAATAATAATCAACTAAATGCGCTACTTTGTCATCACTTTGTCAGCGTTAGGTGCGATTTTAATCAGCACCTAATGTGTTCAAAACTATCCATTCAGCGACGGTAAAACAGGCTTATCGCGATAGGATAATGACTAGTGGCCAATCGCCATTTCATCGAGCGCAAGGAACACGTTTTCGTCTAAATGACCTTCATGAACTTGTTTACACACTTTACGACGCACCGCTAAACCAGAGATCAAACGTTCAATGGACAGATGTCGATTGCTGGTGCTATCTCGGTCGTTATATAGCTCAATCAAGCGACTCAGTGTTTCGTATGGGATAACGTCCTCCCCTACTCTCAACCAATCAAGCTTCTCAATGAGCTCTGAGCACTCTTCTTTGATTGAGGCATGTGAGTGCCCTGTCATAGCAGATAAAGCCGTTATGCTGCGTTCTAGAGCCTCTGCAGAGGTATATTTAGAGAGAGTAATCATGATCTCGTCAGCGTTGATCTCAACAGAGTGTTTACGCTGCTTAACTCGACGTCCCAATTTGCCTCTTGGCGACGGTGCTTTACGCTGAATGGGTTCAAACTCACCGTCGATAATCTCAGACAGCTCTTCCAGTTTCTGCTTAGACACCATTTCGTTACGAAGTGGGTTCGGCAGCGTTGGTGCCATATTACGCTTACCTGCGTTAGTGGTACGCGCTCTTGAGTAACGTAATACTTCTTCCACATTACATTTGATATCTACCTGATAATCGGTCGTTTTCCCTTTTTCGATCAACGCGGTGATCGTCAAGTGATAACCCCATAGATTAACCAGGAAGGTATCTTCTTGATCCCCGGCTTCACCCAATTTTCTGAGCTCGCGGATCAGATCCATCGAGAAACGACGCCAATCGATGTTACGCGCCAATTTCTGGTTGAGCTCACTGAGCAACATGCTATCTGAATGGCGACGTGCCATGCGGCTTCTAAAGTACGAATACACTTGGAAAACCAAGGTATGTTGCTTCAGGATTTCTGGCGGAAATAGGAAGAAATAGTCACGCGTCAGCAGCTCTTCGTAGAACGAAGGTTCCCAAACCAGGATGTATAGGTTCGGTTTAATGCGAATTTCGCCGTCAGAGCCTTCTGTAGGCGCTTCTTCCGATGCGGTAATGGTTCTAGCTAAGAATCGGAAACGATCACTCTTAAAGCCTTCTGGCATGTTCTCACTAAGCCAACGACCTGTAAGCTCGTGCAGTTGGAAATCCGTGAATTCGATACGATCAATACTGTCGCGGATAGAATCACGTGCAGGGCCGCTGTCTTTCTTGCCACGTAAAGACAAAATATCAGTGATGTAGAGTGGTGTTTTGTTTGGCGTGTGTTTCGCGTCTAGATGGTAATCATCTTGGTGATGATCATGATATTGAACGGTGAGAGTGAATAACGCGAATAGCGTCATCAGATCGTCAACGGTCATGATATTTTTAGAAGATCGTGTCTCGATCACAGCGCGAGTGCCAGAGATCGAAACCATGGATTTCTGGTAGCTCTTACGAGTTCTAGGTGGCGCTAACGCTTGATCAATAATCCCCGCCCAATTGGTTGGCGAAACAATGAATTGATCCGCTTCATCTTTCATCGTTGGTGGGGTATTCAACCCATGTTCATTCAGTAAGCGCTTGTTTACTTTGGTTTGAGCTAGGGCTTTAGAGCGCTTTTGCTTTTCATTTTGCTTCACGCTTTCTGTCACTAAGCTGGTGGCACCCAGCACCGATATCAATTGGTTTGGGTTCACAAAGCGATGCAACATGGTTTTACCAGCAAGGCCTTCTTCAAAGCGAACGGGGATTTGTTTGAACAATCCGATATTAACTGCAGCTCTCAGCCTTTGCTGTAAGGCTGCGCGAGTGACTTGACCATCGGTTGATTCAATAATCTCAGTGGTGGAAACGTACCCGTCTTTACTGCTAAACCCACGAAGTGAAATTAGGTTAAGAAGCTCAACTATGCTTTTAGTGACACCTTTGAAGTGTTGATATTGTTCTATCCATTCAACGGCTGTTTCAGATACCTCAAATAAATGACCATCTTTGTGGCTTCGTGCCTTAATTAACAATTTCTCTTCTGGTTTCATTTTTGATCCGTATCACACTAACCGTAATTACACTATAGTTCCTGAATGATAAAGAAAGAATGATCATAAATAAAGAGAATTTATTGGCTTTTAAATAACTGATCTTTTTGATTAATATGATCTTAAATGATTAAGTGATCTAATGATCTGGACGTAACCTTGCTTATAAGTGGCTGAATTTAAAGCATTAAAATAAATCGCCTTGGAAAGCATGATCATAAAGGTTCCGAAACTATGATCATTAAACTTAAGAAAGCATGATCACAGAACATCAGAACGATGATCATTAAGTCATTGTAAGCATGATCATTATTGGTTCGAAAGCATGATCATTATACTTATACAGCTTATCCACAGATCGGAATTCAACATCGGTTTCTAAGTCGCTTTTGAGTTGTCTAAGTGGACACTTGTGGTGGCAATCTATCGGAACAATGATCAAGAGAGCATACTTTTTTATCGTTCCTACCCTATTGAGTGCAAAATTTAGTCTGTATCCGCTGGAAATGGATTGCTTTGATGTATTTAGAGCGGGTGGGTCTTAACTAGGAAGCATGATCATGAAATTGTCATGTTTGTGTATTCTTGGTCTGTGTCGATTGAATTTTCAATCATTGAGCCCTTATAGGCGTTGAATCCCCATTCCAAAAGCATTTGTCCGTAACTTAGTTCATAAATTACATGCTTCCGGAACTATGTTTACTTGATCATTTTTCCGGAGGTTGATCATTTTCAATGTACAGTTGCTCGGATCAATATTGCTCAGTTTACGCCTTGATCATGCTTCATAATTTGGCGTTATCAATTATCTTACACTGGATGTGGTCCATGATCATTCTTCCGGTTAGGCTCCAATCCTCTGCTGTTTTTTGACACCCCGTCTTCTCTTCTGTTTTGAATCTTATTGTTCATTGAGCGTTTTTTAATTTTTATTGTATTGAAAATCTATAAATTCGAATGCAAATCACACCAACCGTAATCTACGGTTGTATTTCAATCGTTCCGAAGGTTTTTCGTTGAAATTCCATTTACATTGTAAATAAGTGATGCTGTAACATTTAAAATGTAGTCTAGAAATAGCATGGTTATACATGATAGAAACAGTCATTTTTGTGTTTGTCTAAGGCGATGTTTCATCAAATTGTAAAAACGCGGTCTATTTTATGTGATTTTACTCATAAATGTATGTTCATGTTTTTGTTGTGTTTGTTGTTGATCGCTGTACAATTTGTACTTAGTTAATCATTACGGAAACTGGCAATGAAAAGAGAACAAACGATTGATAAGCTCTATCAGCTAGCCGAACAAACTCAACAAGTTCAGGCTGACCGAATTGAGATTATTTTGGAAGAGCGAAGTGATGAACATTTCCCTCCAATGTCTAAAGCTATGATGGAGACTCGTTCTGGTTTAACGCGTCGTAAGCTCGATGAAGCGATCACTAAACTTGAAGCTGATGGCCATCAGTTCACAAAGAACAACGCTAATCATTACTCGATTTCATTGACAGAAGCTCACATGTTGATGGACGCGGCAGAAGTGCCGAAGTTCCATGAACGTAAGCAGCACGCTGATAATAAGCCATGGATTATCAACGTACAAAACCAGAAGGGTGGTACGGGTAAATCAATGACAGCAGTTCACTTAGCCGCTTGTTTGTCTCTGAATTTGGATAAGCGCTACCGTATCTGTCTGATTGACTTGGACCCACAGGGCTCTTTGCGTCTGTTCCTAAATCCACAAATTAGTGGGGCAGAGCACGACAGCATCTATTCTGCCGTCGATATCATGTTGGACAACGTGCCTGAAGGCCAAGATGTCGATCTAGAGTTTCTTCGTAAGAACGTACTATTGCCAACTCAGTATCCAAACCTGAAGACAATTTCTGCTTTCCCAGAAGATGCGATGTTTAACGCTGAAGCGTGGCAAAGCCTTTCACAAGATCAGTCACTTGATATTGTTCGTCTGTTAAAAGAGAAGCTTATCGACAAAATCGCCGATGACTTCGATGTGATTATGATTGATACCGGCCCGCACGTTGACCCTCTAGTATGGAATGCAATGTACGCGTCGAACGCACTTCTGATTCCATGTGCAGCTAAGCGTTTGGATTGGGCTTCAACGGTTAACTTCTTCCAGCACTTACCAACGGTTTACGAAATGTTCCCGGATGACTGGAAAGGGCTCGAATTTGTTCGTCTAATGCCAACCATGTTTGAAGACGACAACAAGAAACAGGTGTCAGTTCTGACTGAAATGAACTACCTGTTGAATGACCAAGTAATGATGGCAACCATTCCAAGAAGCCGTGCTTTTGAAACCTGTGCCGACACTTACAGCACGGTTTTCGATCTAACGGTGAGCGACTTTGAGGGCGGTAAGAAAACTCTAGCTGTTGCTCAAGACGCAGTACAAAAAAGTGCTCTAGAATTAGAGCGCGTATTACATAGCAACTGGCCTTCACTTAATCAGGGATAACAACAATGGCAATTAAAACATCTGACTTAAATGCAAAGCTATTTGGTAAAGCAAACAAACGTCGCGTAGCAACACCACAAGAAGCGCAAACAGCGGCAAAAGAGCAGGCTCAAGTGATTGAGCTTTCTGTTGCTGGCGAAGATTTGGTTTCATTTGAATTGGTTCGAATTCCTGCGGCTGAAGTGGCTACTCGAACGGTTGTTTTTGAAGAGAACGCTCGTGAGCAATCTTTCTTAAACGAGCACGCGCTTTCTGATGTTCTTACAACATTGAAAGAACGTGGTCAGCAATACCCAGCGGTTGGTCGTAAGAACAAAGACGGTAAGATTGAAGTTCTTGATGGTAGCCGTCGTCGTATGTCATGTATTTTGGCTGACAAAGAGTTCCTAATCTATGTTGCTGAAAACATTAACGGCGAACACGCTAAGTTCCTATCAGACGTAGCTAACGCTCATAAACCGCTTTCTCTTTATGAGAAGGGCAAAGAGATGCAAGCGAAGCTAGATAAAGGCGAAGCTGAAGACCAGAAAGCACTGGCGAAAATGTTCCAGTGCAGTGAAGCTTTGGTGAGTGGTGCATTGAAAGCAGCCGCTTTACCACTTGAATTGCTACAAGCTTACCCAAATGTGAGCGACCTTGGTCGTCCAACTATTGTTAAGCTACACAAGCAGTTTGGTGGATTGACGAGTGAACAGCAGCAAACACTGCTGACTAAGTGTGATGCTTCTGAAGGTTTCGTATGGCAGCGTAGTGAAGCTCAAGGCGTAACTCGTCTAACCAAAGACGTGACAGAAACTTTGGAAGGTTGGATTCTTGAATTGTCGCCAGCGCCAGCGAAAAAAGCTTCTCCAAAAGTTGAGCTTATTAAGGGCCGCGCATCATACAGCCGCAAGGGTTCAAACTTGGCGTTGAACCTTAAGAAAGTTGATGATGCAACAATGGAAGAAATCCTCGCCTTCGTTCAATCGAAGCTCGACTAAGTCGACGACTTTTCATTACTCCTCTAAAGCCGCTTAATGCGGCTTTTTATTTGGCTGTGATAAACTGTGTTTAGATGAATCTGGACGCTAACTATGACAAACCCAACCAACACTTTTCTGCAGACACTTTCTAATATTGCTCAACATAACGATCACCGTTACGGTGTGGTCTTTGATGGCGATTTTGATTGGCAAAACTCAGCTGTTTTTACCTTCCTTCAAGACTCACACACTCCGAGCATCTTCCAGATTGGCGGTACGTCATTTGAAGGTGTGATTCATGCTCCAGTAAAAAAAGGCCAACAACTGCTTGGTCGTGAGTGCCAAGTTCTTGTTTGTGACTTTAGAGAGCAGTTTGATGCGAATGGTTTTAGTGCTGCGCTGGGTTCGTTAGTCGGTGGTGGGCTGTTGTTGGTGTTGCCGCCAAAAGTTGATGCCTCTGAAGATAGCGAAAGCTTTGGTCAACGTTGGTTAAAATGTCATTTCGATAAACTGATTTCTGTTTCACAACACAATGAAGCCGGCGATGTAGTTCAAGCGACTCACGCTCTTCCTCAGATGCAAAGTGCCCAAAACGGATTGGATAAATTTGAACAGCAAAATACGGCTGTTGAATTAGTTAAAAAAGTTGTGTCTGGACATCGTAAACGTCCTTTGATTCTCACTGCGGATAGAGGGCGTGGTAAAAGCTCGACATTGGGTATTGCCGCAGCGCAGCTGTTAGTTGAGCGTCACGGGTTTAATATTATTGTTACCGCGCCTTCAGTGAAAGCGGTAATGCCGGTATTTTCTCATGCTAGCCAAGGGTTAGAATCTTGCGAAGTGGTTAACGCTACTCACATTCGTCATCAAGGTGGCAGTTTAAGATTCGTCGCAGCAGATGAATTACTTAAATCTAAGCCTGATTGCGATCTGTTATTGGTTGACGAAGCAGCTGCAATTCCAATTCCGATGCTTAAATCCATGGTCGACATCTATCACCGTATGGTCTTTTCAACCACGGTACATGGTTACGAAGGCAGTGGGCGAGGGTTCGGTATTAAGTTTGAGTCTTGGCTTTCTGAGCATCGTCCGGGGTGGAAAGGCTTTAAGCTCGAACAACCGATTCGTTGGAATAGCAACGATCCGCTAGAAGCTTGGTTGTTTGATTGCTTCCTACTTGGTAATGACGCATCAGTCACTGAATCGGCGGTTGATGAAATCGAAGGCTTTTCTGCTGACGCAATCAACCAATTAAACTTGGGCGAGTTATCAAAATCAGAATGCTTGTCTAATCCTGAGCAGCTACAACAATGTTTTTCTCTTCTCGTGGATGCGCACTATCAGACCTCGCCAAATGACTTAATGCAATTTCTCAACAATCCAGCAATCCGTTTATACGCCGCTTGGCAGCAAGATAAATGTTTAGGTTGTATGTTAGTGACGGAAGAGGGTGGTTTGGACAGCGAGTTGATTGCTCAAGTTCAACTTGGAAAACGCAGGCCTCAAGGTCACCTTGCCCCTGTATTACTGGCAAACCAATTTGGCTGTACTCAGGCGGCGACCAGTCGGTGCCTTCGAGTTATGCGCATTGCTGTTTCAGCACGTCATCAAGGTTTGGGTATTGGCCGTTGGATGTTGGCTCAGTTATCACAGCAAACCAGCCAAGCAGATTATCTGGCGACAAGCTTTGGCGCGACCAGCGAATTGATTTCTTTTTGGCGTGGTAGTGAATTTGAAGCTGTGCACATCGGCCACCAGCGAGATCAGGCCAGTGGCTGTCACTCGGTTCTGATGGTTAAGGCGCTTAACTCAAACTCTCAAGGCTGGATAAACCAAGTTCAAAATCACTTCGAGCGTAGCTACTGTTTTCTTGTTTCAGGTTCTTTGGTTTCACTTGAAACCGATATGGTGCGAGCACTGCTGCCAAAGAGTGTTCACACCGTTAGTGAGTTTGAAACTCAGTTAGTTAGAAATTACGTGAACGGTGGCAACAGTTATGATGCGATCAGCTTCAGCGTACTGAACTTGATTCTACTCAGTAACGATCGAAACATAGGTATTTCTGACTTACTCATCGCAAAGGTTGTTCAGCAGAAAGAGTGGGAGGCTTGTGTCGAACAGTTTAATCTGGTTGGTCGTAAACAAGCAGAGATTCAGTTTCGTAAAGATGTCGATGCTCTGTTAGCAAATTTACAGTGTAAATAGGCTAGCCATCATTTAAATAGACTGACCGCTACAAATTAGATTTACAGTGTAAATTAGAATCTTGGATTTACACTGTAAACTGAAGCTCCATATTGAAATCCGTTTTTACCCTGACTATCTGTTACATCACTTCTGTTTCATCTCTCCATGACAGCCTTTAATCTTCTAAAGCTATTCGCCTTTACTATCTTGCACCAATATCGAATCGACATTCAATCACACGAAATATTCTGAAAAAATCTTCCTATGTATTTGTAAAGGCGAAGCAGATCATAAAATGTGTAAGTCTTATTTATGAGTCATGTTTGCAGAATCGAAAGTAAGTGATGTGACGCTGATTATTCTAATAATGTGATACTCAGCGCAGAATGAATTATATAGACTGAATAACAACTGAGTCATTAGGGATACTCAATTCGAATGTGGGATAACATCGTTACATTGTCGGAAGACAAGCAACAAGTAATGGCATGTCTGCCAACCGGGATTGTGGTTGACGCAAGCTTTGATAACAAGACGCTGCCACCAACCTTGGAAGCTTTGAATGCATCAAACTATTTTCTTTTCGAAGAAGAGGTGTTGCGTTTCGTTACTCTTGCTAAAGAAGGTAAGGGTGAAGCTTATGAAGGAATCTTGATTGCTGAAGTTCGAAATGCCACTGTTGCGGTCGAACTGTCTGATGATGAGATGTTGGCGAGTCTCGTGGTCACTGGTCCCTACAATGGACACCCACTGCGTGGTAGCGACATCATTCAGTGCTTATCTCTAGCTCAAATAACAAAAGGAATAAATAAGTTAGCGCTCAGAAAAGTTCTGATGATGAGTAGCAAACTTAAGCCCGGGGAAAAGTTTACTCAGCCCGTCGCTAAAGGGACACAACCAGTAAAAGGTAAGGATGCTAAGTTTGCCGCTTTGGTTGAAGATATTACTCGCCAAGTCTTGAAGCCTCGCAGCAAAGACGAAGGCAAGATTGATATGCGAGACTTGGGACAAACCATTACCGTTGGTCAAAATGATCACTTAATGAAACGTACCCCCGCTACCAAAGGTATCGCTGGCTTTACCGTTCAAGGCCGAATTATCCCACCGCTTCCTGGGCAAGACAGTTTAATCAAGCCAGGAAAGGGCACCTACATCTCCCCTGAAGATCCCAATTTACTACTCGCCTCACACCCTGGATTGCCCATCATTAAAGATCGAACCATCGAAGTGGATGACGCCTTATGTGTCAGCAACGTCGATGTCTCAACTGGGCATGTTAAATTTAAAGGTAATGTCTTCGTCTCTGGCAACATCGAGCCGGGGATGATCGTCAAGGCGACCGGAAGTGTTACGGTTGGTGGCTTTATCGAATCGGCCGAAGTTCAAGCCCAGGGGGATATCAAAGTCGCCAAAGGCATTATCGGCCATACGACTAAAGAGGGGGAGCCAAAAAGTTGTAAGGTATTCAGTAAAGGCTCTATCACAGCAAGCTACGCACAGAATGCTGAGCTACAAACGGCCAACGACCTTAGACTTGGTGTGCACAGTATGAGTAATGACATTCGCTGTGGTAACAACCTTATCGTGATGGACAGTTTGAAAAAACACGGCACGCTCAGCGGTGGTGAAGCCAAAGTCGGCGGGAAAGTAGAATGTGTCTTCTTAGGTGTTGAGGGAGACACCGCAACTAAAGTACATGGCTTTGCGCGCTACGATGGTTACCGACAAAAGCTAGCCGAGCTGAAGGAAGCTTATAAACACACTCAAGAGCAAACCATGGGTGTGATTCGCCAAGAGTTAGAATTTAAGAAGCGCCCTAAAACCGAGAGAAGCGAAGAGCAAGCCCTAGAAATTGAGCAGCAACGTGAGAAGAATAATCTCGCAATTGAAAACACAAAGTCGCAGTTAGATACACTCGAAGCAGAGTTTGAAACCAACCTTGCTGAATGTACTGTAGAGGTACACGAAAAAGTGTATACCCGAGTGACGATTCAATTTGGTGATGAGACAGTCACAACCAAGCGAACTCACGGCGGAAGTGTTTTCTCATTCAACCAATACGAGATCCAATGTTCATTCAAGATGGAGCAAGAGGATATTGCTTTGTAGGCTTTGTGTTGAACATAAGTGATGCTTGGCTTAGGTGATGATACTGACAAATAGAAAAAGGGGAGCTGATGCTCCCCTTTTGGTTTCTACTGATAATTATTTAGGTGGCTTGAGCGCTCTAACTAACGGCTCTCACTCGGCCTTGTTTAAGGTCTGAAAGAACCTGTGCTTTAGGACCATCTGCAATGATGCAGCCTTTCTCCATTACGATCACTCGATCGACAATGTCCAACATCGACGTTTTGTGTGTAATCAGAATTAACGTCTCGCTTGGTAGCAATTGGTTAAGTTGGTGTTTGATGTGCATCTCTGAACGGTTATCCATAGCACTGGTCGGCTCATCCATCAACAACACTGGCGGACGGCCAAGGAAGGCTCTAGCAATGGCAATTGACTGACGTTGTCCACCAGACAGCAAGGCACCACCTTCACCCACTTGGCGTTCCAAACCTGCAGGATCTTGTTGAGTAAACGCGGTTACCCCTGCACGGTTTGCTGCATCCATCACGTCACGGTCATCCACCAAAGGACGACCTAAAGTAATGTTGTCTCTTACTGAACCGTAGAACAGGTTACTGTCTTGCGGAACACAACCTATATTGCGTCGTACGTCGACATGATGCAGTTGCTCCATATCCGTGTCATCAATACGTACATGGCCTTCTGTGGGCTTGTACAGGCCCATAATCAGACGTTCTAGTGTGGTTTTACCTGAACCAATACGACCAATGATTGCTACTTTCTCACCAGGACTAATATTGAGGGTTAAGTCTCTAATTGAAGCCACTGGTGAATCTGGGTAGTGGAACGTCACTTTATCTAGCGCGATATGGCCCTGAATAATCGGACGGTGAATGTAGCGTTTACCTTCTTCTTGTTCATCAGGCATCGACATCACTTGCTCAATCAGAGTCATTGATGACTTTGCTTGGTTGTAACGAGTCGAAAGCAAAGACAGCTGAACAAGCGGGCCAATCGCTCGGCCGCTCAACATGGTTGCAGCGATCAAGCCACCCATCGTAAGTTCACCTTCTGCAATTAGATACACGCCAAAGATGATCATACCAACGTTAGTACTTTGCTGAACAAAGCCGGCGGTGTTTTGGATGCTGTCAGTGATGCGTCGACTTTTGATATTCCAATTCGCCATGTGAGCAACGGCTTCTTCCCAACGGAATTGGAATTGGCTTTGCGCACTGAACAGCTTAACCGTCTCTAACCCTGCCAAACTCTCGATTAAGTTCGCGTACTTCTGCGAAGCAAGACGAGAGCCTTCCTCAATGGTACGGCGCAGTGGACCTTGGATTAGCAATGCATAGACGATCAAAATGACCACGCCAGCAACGGGAACAAACACAAGGTTTCCAGCCATTAACCAAATTAGCGCTAAGAACATCAGTGCGAAGGGGAGGTCGATTAACGAGCCAATGGTTGCAGAGGTAAAGAATTCACGAATGGATTCGAACTCTTGCAAGTTTTTAGCGAAAGCACCGACAGAAGCAGGCTTCGCTTCCATACGAATCCCCAGTACTTTACTGAACAGTTTGGAGGAAATGAGAATATCGGATTTCTTACCGGCAACGTCAATGAAGTAGCTGCGCATCAATTTGAGCAGCAAATCGAATAGGAACACGACAAAGATACCACTTGCCAGCACCCACAAAGTTTCAAAGGCGAGGTTGGGAACTACCTTGTCGTACACCAAGCGTGTAAACATCGGCGCGGCAATCGCGAAGATGTTGATAAGAATGGAGGCAATCAACACATCTCGGTAGATGTTTTTAGATTCCCAAATCGTGCTCCAAAACCAATGCCCTTTACGTGTTTTTAGAACTTCTGGTGAACGTTCATCATAACGGAACTGTTTCTTTACCAAGAAGTAGCGGCCGATGAATTGTTCTTTCAGCTCTTCGACAGGAATGATGATTGGCACCATTCCGCTTTCCGCAGTAATGATTTCCGCTTCTTGCTTCTCTAAATCGATACTGTTGAGAACGCACGCCTCACCTTGTTTAAGTAGTAAGACCGCAGGCAGTATCAGGTGAGGAATCTTTTCTAAGTCGGAACGGTTTTCTTTTGCCACTAATCCTGCTCGTTCAGCAGAGCGTGGGAATAGGAAAGGGGTTAGCTTTCCATCGGATAGTGGTAGCCCATTGATCAACGCTTCGGGCGAGTTAGCTAACCCGTAATACCGGCTAACGTAGATCAGTGAGTTCAATAGTGGATCTTGCATGTGATATAACCCTTACAACTATTTATCAACAATGAAGCCTTGGAACACTTCTACGTAGTTATCAGACAGAATATCTAGCTGAGTCTGAGTTTCTATTCGAGACGCGATGGTGGTGACGCCTAGGTTGTGAGCGGTTCTAGAGATCGACGTTAAGGTAAACTTCTGTTTTTCGTCATCAAGGTTATGTGTGAACAGGTAATCTAGCTTCACATAGCTTGGACGGTATTCGTTGATGTAATCCAGTGATTGGAAGTTACGTCCGTAGTTATCGACACCAAACACCGCTTCAGCGTTGCGAATGGTGTTACACAAAAGTGCCGTGTAGTGCGGAACGTTGATGAAGCAGTTTTCTGGAATCTCAAAGTGCAACAGGTGAGCGATTGAAGCATTCTGTTCAAGCGTCTTACCGATCCAACGGATGAAGCTTGGTTGAGATATACTGCTTGGCGAGAGATTAATAGCGACTGGGCTGGTTACTTCTTTTGCATTGAGCTTTTCAACCATCTTCTCAATAACGTATTGGTCGAGAATGTGGCTCATTTCAAGCTGTTCTAGCGCGTATAGATACTGGTTAGCACCGTAACGCACGCCATCTTTTTCAATCGCAGAGAACACCTCTTGGTGATACGTTTTACCAAAGGCATTGTTTGCAGCCTGCAAACGGAAGGTAATGAGGTCGTTGATGATCGCTTCTTCAACCAACATACGCCATTGTTGTTTGCCCATCACTGCGCCGTGATCGTCTGCGGTTACGTAGCCGTAAGCAAGTTCTCGATTCGCCTTGGCACTTGAGAGTGCGTTATCCACCAGCGACATGATTTCAGTACTGGTTTTACGCTTGTTGCTGTAGGTCACACCAAGAGCAATATGTGGATTCGCAGTGCCTGTTGGGTCTGAACCTAGGCTCTGGATACAGTTTACGATGCTGCTCGCGACAAGTTTCAGTTCGCTCTCATCAATGTTTGGCATGATGAAACCGAACTCGTCACTAGAAATACGAGCGATGGTGATATCTGGAGATGAAATTGAAGCTTGCAGCTGTTCAGCCAGTTGATGAACCAAGGCATCACCTTCTTGATAGCCTTTTTCATCGTACTCTTCACTGATAAACTCCGCTTTAAGTACCGCTAAACCACCTAAGCTCGACTCCTCTAACCATTGAGTTAACTGAGACATGTAGTAAGCACGGTTACCTAGCTGAGATACAGGGTCGATATATGCTCTTTCACGTAACTTCTGAGCTTCTTTCGCTTGGTTTTTAAATGCCAGTTCAACTTGAGTCGACATGTGGTTGATACCATCGACAACCAAGGTGAGATCTTTTGTCTTTGGACGAGCCAGAGGTTCGCCAAACTGATTCTTGGCGATCTGATCCATCTTGGTAATGATCAACGAGAGCGGGCGTAAAGCGCGCTTAAGGATCCAAGAGATAGACACCAAACCGAGCAAGAAGATCGTGCCAAATATGCTCAGTAAGCGGATGAATGCTTGCCAAAGTTGATCGTAGGCAGGGCCTGGGTGACTTACGATCTCGACCTCGGCCAATTGCATCCAGCCACTGGTGATCACGCGGCGGTCATGAACAGGCTCGAACAGGTTTAGGTTGGTAAACCACTCTGGTACGCCAGTTGGCTTTACAGGGTATGAGCGGAGAATGTCTTCACCGCTATCGAGAAAGATCAATCGAACGACTGAGTAAGAACTGCCATCAAACAGGGCGTTGATAACAGACTCCACTGCCACCTTGTCCTTTTCTTCTAGGTAAGGGGCGAGAGCCAGTCCAACAGTATTAATGGTATTACTTACCTCAGAGCGTTGCTGCTCCTCTAAGTATCCACGGGTGGTATTGAATTCGATCATAAAAACTGACGTCATCAGCAGTATGAACACTGCAACCATCCCGACCACAAGCTGTTTATATAAAGTCATTGTACCTACTCATCGTAATTGATAATGGGTTTGTTTAATTTTAGAGAGCGCTCACGTGAACGTAAGTCGTTCCATAAGCTCAATCTTGAAGATTTCCCTGCCAATTTGCCGCTGCCTGCTGCCGACTTGATCAACCAAAGGTTTTTACCGTTAAAACTGTAAATTGGTCGTAGATCTGGGCGTTTGGAACCGCGTTTAATTTCAGGGTTTAAGTTGTCCAAAATTAATGGCTCTGCACTCGGTGTTGAGTAGTAAGCTAACACCATGTGGAACTGGTTTAGTTCCAGTGCTTTTACGTACACTAATCGTAATTTCTTATCTGGGACGCCCAGTTCAAGCAAAGAGAAGTATTTTGCGATTGTGAAGTCTTCACAATCACCGGCGTTGCTGCCTAAAAATTCCAGTGGTGTTGCCCAGTAATCATTCTTTCCCCACAGTATGTTGTCATCGACAAAGTACATCTGGTTGAAGAACTGGTTCACCGACCTGAGCTTCTCTTTTTCACTTAATCCGTCGTATGACGTCATATTTGAGCGCCATGTTGCCACTCGCTTTCCGGCTCTATCGCCGTAGGTTTTGGTCACTGCATCTATCCACCGTTGGTCGCTCTTGTTGAGCGCCACAGAGGTGAAAGAGGTGAGGACCAGCAGCAATAGCGAAATCCGAGACTTCATAGCCTCTGCTCTTGTCTATTTGCTGTGTATTGAAAGGCGTTATCAAACATCAAACGTCATTACTCTTTTAGTGCATTGTTTTGAGCGCTTAATAGTGGCTTCAACATGTACTCAAGCACGGTTCTTTTACCCGTGATGATATCGACAGAGGCGGTCATACCTGGAATGATTGGCAACTCTTCGTTCTGTCCAAAATTGTGTTTTTCGGTGCGCACGCGCACGATATAGAAGCTATTGCCTTCTTCATCTTGAGTGGTATCGGCACTGATGTGCTCTAACACGCCTTCTAGACCACCGTACTTAGTGAAGTCATAAGCACTGAATTTAACGATGGCAGTCAATTCTGGGCGTAGGAACGCGATATCTTGCGGGGCGATTTTCGCTTCAACCAATAGAGAGTCTTCTGTTGGTACAATCTCAACGATGTCCATACCCGGTTGGATAACCCCGCCGACAGTATTAATACCTAATGTTTTAACGGTGCCTGTTACAGGAGAAACCACCACGGTACGGTTTACTCTGTCTTCTAGGCCAACGGCAGATTCGGTCATTGCAGAGAGCTTGTCTTGGGCTTGATTGAGTTTTTCTTGTTGTTCGGAGCGGAAGTTCAGTGCGGCGTCAATACGGCTGAGCATGGATTCTTTGATTGCTGAGCGTAAAAGAGGAATTTTTAGCTCGCTCGAAGTCATTTCTCGGCGAGTGTCGTTCACTTGTCTTTGCAGTTTAAGTAATTCAATTCGTGGTACCACCCCTTCATCGGCGAGAGGTTTGGTGATATCCAGTTCTTGGCGAGCAAACTGGTAGCTCTGTTTTAGGTTTCGAACACGCGCTTTAATCTCAACTAGGTCTTGCTGTTTCTGTTCAACTTGTTGATCAAAAACGGAAAGCTGGTTTCTCAGATTATTGAGATCTTGACGGTATTCTGCTTTTTGACGATTAACCAGTTGAGGTTGAAGTTCATAGAATTTAGGTGGGAACGCAAGCTTGCCATAATCGAGAGTGACACTTTTCTTCCATTCTTTTTCAGAGAATTCTTCATTGATGACAACACTGGTCAGGGAAGCGGAAAGCATTAACACGTTGGCGGTCAAGTTCGCGACTTGTTGTTCACGTTCGCGGAAGTCAGAACGGAATCGTGTGTCATCGATTAACAGCAGTTGTTGACCTTTTTGAACGCGTTGGCCTTCTTTAACTAAGATTTCTTTAACCAAGCCACCTTCAAGGTTTTGTACCACTTGGATCTGAGAGGAGGGGATCACTTTGCCTTGGCCAACGGTAACTTTGTCGATCTCTGCCCATGCAGACCACCCAATAGCAGCAATAAAAAACAGAACGATCACCCACAACATAATTCGCGCACTGGTGGGCGTATTGAGGAGTAGTGCCGCTGTTTTATCATCGACATACTCAAGCTCGGTTTCGTTCAATTTGCTGAAATTTTTCTGACTCATAACAGTCCTTGTTCGCTAAATAAAAGTGCAAGCCTATTGAGTGTATTCTTACTTTTGATAAATGTTAAGATTTTGCTCATTTAAATCTTTGAATTTATATATTTTTTAAGACCTATCGGTTCTTGAAATCCGTTTTATCGAGTTGGTGCTTTCTTAGTTTGTCATACAGTGTTTTTCTCGATACCTGCAGCTCTTGTTGTACCTCTTTTAAACGACCTTGATGGCGATGTAGTGCCTCAATCAAGATAATTTGTTCAAAGCTATCGGTGCGTTGGTTTAACGACTGTTGTTGCTCTTCAATGCTCATATCGAGTTCATTTTGCTCATCAGTATCGCTGTCGAGCGACGGCTGCTTAATTTGAGTCAGCACTCTGAGTTCAGCATGTTGGCGAAGCTGACGAATGTTCTCCGTCCAATGCGTTGCAATGAGTCGCTGAATCTCTTTTTCTGTAATGACGGGTGGCGGCAGTTGATAGCGACTGGCTGCACCACGAGCAAAGTGTTTGAACAAAGAGCCAATATCTTCCGTTCTTTGCGCCAAGGGTAGTAAATTAAATCGGCGCAGTTCACCTGTAATTGTAGTAGGAACTACTGTAGTTGCGATAATGATACAAGTTGCATTGGTCTTGCATGAGTTTTCACGAAGTAGAGTGGGTTTTAGAGCGGCTAACCATAGCCATTGCTGCGAAGTTAACGCTTCTGTTTCATGGATATAGAGTGTTCCACCTTGATGCTTCAAGAACAGTTGCAAAATAAACTGATGGAATGTCGCTTCGTCACTGCGTGGCAAATTAAACGCCGCGACAGGGCAAAGCTCTGCGGTTTGATGACTGTGTAAATCATGGGTGTATTGTGCAGTGACCCTTTTCCCCGTCCCTAAATCACCAACAAACAATAGAAGTGGGTTGGTTTTGGTATCTAGGGTGATCAATTCTCGGCGTAATGCCTGCATCGATGGCGATTGACCAATCAGTTTCGGGCCAACCTGATTTTGCATTGCCAACTCTTTACGCAATAGGTTGTTCTCTTCAACCAGTGCGAGCTTATCTGCGGCTTTTTTAACGGCAGTGAGTAGGGCATCGACCACAAATGGCTTTTCCAGAAAATCGTAAGCACCGGCTTTCATCGCTGATACCGCGGTTTGCACGTCACCATGTCCGGTAAGTACGATGACCTGAAAATGAGGATTTTGGCTCAGCAACTTTTGCGTTAATTGAATGCCATCCATTACCGGCATGTGAATATCGGTGATGACAATTCCGGCTTGCGTGGTATCTATTTTCTTTAATGCCTCAATAGCATTGGGAAAGCCGACGATATCGATACCTTCAATGAGCATGGCTTGTTCTACCGAGTCTCGAATGGCGGGTTCATCGTCGACAAAATAGAGTTTAGGCATAGAGTGCAAAAGCCGATTCCTTAGCTGTAGGTGAGATTAGCAGTAATGTGAAATTCGTTTTCCGTTAACAATAACAACGGCGTGTTAGCGCTTATCGTTATATAACGGGATGTTTAGCGAGAATACCATGCCTGAAGGCTCTAACCGGTTCGCGCTGATCGTGCCGTGATACGCTTCAATAATCCGTTTCGATATTGAAAGCCCTAGCCCTAAACCTTCCGGTTTGGTGGTAAAAAACGGGTCGAACAGCTGTTCTAGCTTATCGTTCGGCATGCCAATTCCGTTATCCCAAATGATCAGCTGACAAGAGTCATGATGCAGTTGCCATTCGATGCCTATCTGTGGGCTAGCCTGTTGGTCAACGCTTTCCAGGTTTTGTTGCTCCTGCAAGATTTTGTGTTCAAGAACTTGTTGTTGCAGCGCTTGAGTCGCGTTGTGAATCAGGTTCACTAGTACTTGCTCGAGTTCGGTTGGATGAATCGCAATATTGATGTCATCTGGCACCGTGCTTAGCCTTAGCGTAATGCCTTGCTTGATCATCAGCGCACTGAGAATGCTAGTGGCGTTATTGACCGCTTGATGCAGGTTCGCCACATGATGTTCTTGTTTGGTGACCTTGCGAGTAAAGACTTTGAGTCGCGCGATGATGTCGGTAATGGTGTTGTTGAGGCCAATCATTTTCTCAAGATTGCTTTTCACTAAATCGGTTCGTTCCATTTCCAGTAGCTTTAAGCTGTTTTCACTGTAGGTTCGCAGTGCTGCAAGCGGTTGGTTGATTTCGTGGTTAATGCTGGCTGACAGCTCACCGAGTACCGCTAGTTTCGCGGTTTGTGTCAGCTCTTGTTCTGTCTGTTTCAACTTCGACTGCGACTCTTGGTATTGAAAAAGGGTTTGTTGCAGCTGCTGATTGGATTGCTTCAAGTAGTGGGTACGTTTATCAACGGTTTGCTCTAGGTTTTGGTTGAGTCGGGTCAACGCCACTTTCGCGAGATAAGTCTGGCGCCACGACCAAGCGATGAGCATCACCAAGCTGTAAATCACCACGAAGATGACATCGATCTGAAAGATTTTAATAAGTTCAGCTCTGGTCTCTTTTAGTGCGACAACTTGGTACTGGTTGTTGCTGACCGTTGCAGGGTAAAGATTAAAAGCACCAAACTTGAATAACTGGTTGGCGGTGAGCTCTTTTCGGATTTCATTGGATTGAAGGTTGCTAGATTGATTGGTATTGCTCGCTTCTGACTGAGAGCTTGAAGACCGAAAGGCTTCGATGATCGAAATTTCGCTTTGACCGTATTGGCGTTGAAGTGCGATATCCGTTTGTTGTTGCTGAGTTAGTGGCAACAATGAATGGTAAAGCCATGGAGCTTGGCTTGATAGAAAGACCACTTGGTTAGAGTCGAGTACTACGATCTCAAAATCGTCGCTGGTTAGGATGTTTTCGAGATTTTCTAAGCTCACTTTTACGGTGATAACGCCAACAATTTCCTTGTCGATATACAGAGGTGAAGACAGAAAATAACCTCGTACGTTCGAGCGAGCGCCTAGCGCGACATATTGTGTGTTGTTACCTTGAATGGCAGAAGCAAAGTAGGGACGAAACGAGAAGTTCTCACCGACAAAGGTACGAGGCTTTTGGTAATTACTGGAAGCGACCACAGTACCGCTCGGGTCGTGAATATAGATGGTGTCGGCCTGGCTTTGATTCGACCATTCAAACAGCAATTGATTGAGCTGCGCGGCGGAAATCGATGAGTCAAAATAAGAGAGCAAGCGCGGGTCATGGCTGAGCAAATCTGGGATCTGTTTGAATTTATCCAGCTCAGAATCGATTTGTAGATTGGCTTTATTCGCCGCTTCATCGAGTTGCTGAGTGACGATTTTTTCTTGGAATTGTACTGCCATAAAGTGGGTTGCGGTCAGCCCTGCAGCTCCCAATAACAATGAGAATAAAACAAAGGGCGTCATTAGGTTAGGCAGTATTTTGGTCACTCGGATCTCAGCTTGTCATCGGTTTGTATAAAGATTATCAATATGATGGAGAGAGTACCGAGATCTTGTTAACACAGAGCACCTTCTGTGAGACAAAACCATGGCTTAGACTTGTGTTTCAAAGGATTACGGCGCAAAATCACAAAAAAATTAAAAGGAGCAACCAAATGGAACTGACAGATATTCGTCGCGAATACGCTAAGGGTGGATTGAGACGTAAAGACTTGGCCGCAGACCCGATTGAGCAATTCAACCTATGGCTAGAGCAAGCCATTGAAGCGAAGTTGACGGACCCTACTGCCATGACAGTTGCTACGGTTGATGAAAATGGTCAGCCATTCCAACGCATTGTTCTGCTGAAGAATGTTGATAAAGACGGGTTCGTTTTTTACACTAACCTAGGTAGCCGTAAAGCGCACCAGCTTGAGCACAACAGCAAAATCAGTTTGCACTTTCCTTGGCATCCACTTGAGCGACAAGTTCATATTACGGGCACGGCTGAAAAGCTAACGGCTATGGAAAATATGAAGTACTTCTCGTCACGTCCAAAAGAGAGCCAATTGGCCGCGATTGCAAGTAAGCAGAGTAGCCGCATCTCAGCGCGTGGGATTTTAGAAGGTAAGTATCTAGAGCTTAAACAGAAGTTTGCCAAAGGCGAGATTCCCGTGCCTTCTTTCTGGGGTGGTTTCCGTGTACGTGCAGATAGCATTGAGTTTTGGCAAGGTGGTGAACACCGCTTGCACGACCGTTTCTTGTTCTCTCGCCAAGACAACAGTTGGGATATTGATCGCCTAGCGCCTTAGGCTTTTTGATCGCTTAGCTGCCTAACAGATCTAAAAATGCCGTTGATTAGACTTATCAAATCAACGGCATTTTTTTGTCTGCATTTTCAGATGAACAGTCAATCAGTTACTGTGCAGAACAACGGAGATCTGTTTTTTGAGCAGAGTTTCTGGGATGACTGAGCCCAATCCTGAATCCAACGCATACTCAATCAATTGGCTTTTACTGCGTGCATCAAACTTCTGTTTCAATCTGGCGACATGACCTTCGACCGTTTTGATTGAAATGTTTAACGTCGACGCGATGTACTGTGGTTTCTTGCCGAAAAGCAGTAAGAACAGCACCTCTGATTCTCTCGAAGTCAGCCGCTTTTGCAGTTTAGACACACGCGGCTCTGACCCCGCAAGCGATGCCTGATTGCCTTTTGTTCCTGTGGCCTGACAAACCCAATGACCAACCTCTAAGATCGCGGTATCGGTAAGCTCTTGGCCATAGAAGATGGTGCCTTGGACGTTGTCGTCATCATCAAGCCAAGGGGTTTTGGTAAAGATATGGGCGTGCCAGCGTCCGTCTGGATAGGGGTGAATATCGAGAATCTTAAGGGTACTGCGTGTATCCATTACATGTTTGTCTTGAGCCCTGAAATCTTGTGCGCACTCAGTGGTTTGACTGGGCATGTCGAAGTCGGTCAAGCCAGTACAAGTCTCATTGGGTTTTAAGCCAATCAATTGGTTGTAAGCAAGGTTGGCATACACGAAGACCGAGTCAGTATCTTTGCAGCCCCAGCAGCCTGGAAGTTGTTCGAATAAAGAACGATGTATGGAGTTGAGTGGATCTGGCAAGGCTTTATCTCGTAAGCTGAGGTATGGCAATGATATCAGTTTCTTATAGCGCTGCAATGGCAATTAGAGTACGAAAAATAAGGGGTGACTGACAGTTAAACGGACTGTTGATTAACTGTGTCAATCACGGAGAATCGATGGGCATAAAGGGTGATAATCAGGCAAAAAAAAGCCAGCCTGAAGAGGGGCTGGCTAAAGACAAGATATGCCTTGTCGACATGTAGAAGATTTTCAGTCTAATTTACGAGGGTCAGGTAAATTAAACTGAGGCATCAATTTGATACCCAGAGTGACTTACTACTCTATCGACGAATCTACTCCTAGGAGTGCTTATGCATAAGGGGGGAATTCCCCTATAAATGTTGCTCAATGTGATAATTGAGAACCTAGAGTAAATATTTGGGGTTCTGAGCCTATGACTGGGAGCCTACAGCTCTCGTACTACTCGGAATCCTAGATAGTTCGCTGCCGTTGAAGGCGGTACGTACAGTTCGTTAAACACTTTTGCTTCTTCAGGAGAGAAGCTCCACGCGCCACCTTTTGCTAGGCCTTTCTGAACGGTTGTCCATTCCCATACATTACCCACCATGTCGTAGAAGCCTGTAAAATGTTTTTCGTGTTCGTGTTCGTGTTCGTGTGATTGCTTGTGAAGTCCCTAAACTCGCCGGAACGATTGGTTTTACAATGCCCGTAGTTTGTACACTCTTGATCATCCTTCCGGAGGCATGATCAAGATGATCGCGATAATGATCTTTTCATTCTCGCGAGCAAATAACTCTCATGAGCATTTACAAATTCATCTTATGCGCATTTAAGAGTATTATTCTTACTATGTTGACCCGAGTATTTTTCTGTCATGTCTAAACCTTTACCCTTTCCTAACCTAGACCTTTCTCCGCTAGGCCTTACTGGCCCTCGTCCTGCTGAGATCATCACTTTGCCATCGCATATGGATTGCCACGATCACCATTATTCTCAGGTGGTGATTGGTTTAAAAGGTCAGGCGGAATTTGAAGTGAGTGGTAAGGGGAATCTTGTTGGCCCAGGACAAGGTTGTGTGGTGACAGCGAGCTCTGATCATGCTTTCGGCGGAGTGGTTGGTCAGTCGGATATTCTCGTGCTCAACATGCCTATGCCAACCGATGATGACCCTCTGATGCTAGAGAAGATTAACCAGTTAGAATCATCGAACGTCTACTTCCAATTAGATGCGCAAATTCAAAAGCTTATCCATATGTTGGTGCAAGAGATGCAGGCCAGTCCTGATGATCTGTTATTAAGCCGTGCGTGCAATGATACGGTGATTGCATTGATGCAAAGGCACATCTCGGCATTTGAAACCTCAATCAAAGATTCACGCTTTGATCTTGAAGCGTTGGATCGCTACATAGAACAGCATTTAGCAAACAAGATCTCCGTCGCGCAGCTTGCGGGTAGTGTGTTCTTGGGTGAAAGCCAGTTCCATATGTTATTCAAAGAGCAAATGGGCATTACCCCTCACCAGTACGTTCTTGGCAAGCGCATCGACCGTTCTCGTCGTTTAATTGAACAAGGTAATCTAAGCCTTGGTCAGGTCGCTGAACTGGCTGGTTTCTCCGGTCAATCTTCCTTTACTCACACCTTTTCACGCCTTCAAGGCATGTCACCATCCCAATACAAAAAGAAAATTTCTGTTAAATAGTGAAACAAAACGGCATATTATTTTAAAGTTTCATATGTGACCTTGTGTTTGTTTTGTTAATAAAGCGAGTTTTTAGCAAAAAACTCGGAGTTTTTGACAAGTAATCCTTATATACTCTAAATACACTGCAGCCATTGTAGAGATCCCGAACTCTTTTCGGGTGTGAGATTAAGGAAAACGCATGTTTACAGCTACTGATGTGTTAAAGCCAGAATTCAATGAGCAGTCGCTTGCTGATCTTTGGACGCTTATCTCACCATTATATATGGTGGATGAAACCCAATGGCTAGAGCAACTTCTGCCGCTAGCTACCCCTTCTGAGTCTGAAAAGCAGCAAATTACAGACAAAACGACGTCGTTGATTGAGTCTATCCGTGCGGATAAAACATCTATTCAGATGATCGACGCCTTGTTGCTTGAATACAGCTTAGATACTCAAGAGGGCATCTTGCTAATGTGTCTGGCGGAAGCCTTGATGCGTATTCCTGATTCGGCAACCGCTGATGCGTTGATTCGCGACAAACTTAGCGTTGCGGATTGGAAATCTCACCTGAAGAATTCTGACTCGGTTTTTGTTAACGCATCAACTTGGGGCCTAATGCTAACAGGCAAGGTGGTTGGACTTTCATCTAAAGAGCAGAGTGCAGGTCAAGCGGTTAACCGTTTAGTGAACAAGCTTTCTGAGCCGGTGATTCGTAAAGCGATGCACCAAGCGATGAAGGTGATGGGTCACCAATTCGTTCTTGGTCGCAGCATTGCTGAAGCGCAGAAGAACGGTAAGTCTATGCGTGACAAAGGTTTTACCTACTCATACGACATGCTAGGTGAAGCGGCACTGACCACTGCTGACGCAAACAAATACTTCAAAGATTACCTAATGGCGATTGAAGCCGTAGGTCGAGACACATACGTCTCTTCAAAATCTAGCCCAGCACCGTCTGTTTCTATCAAGCTTTCTGCGCTTCACCCACGTTATGAAGTGGCGAATGAAGACCGCGTACTGACTGAGCTATGCGACACGCTAGAGCAGTTACTGCGCCGTGCGATTGAGCTTGATGTTGCGATCACGATTGATGCAGAAGAAGCGGATCGCCTAGAGCTTTCGCTTAAGTTATTCGAAAAACTGTATCGCAGCGAGCTAGTGAAAGGCTGGGGCAAGTTTGGTCTGGTTATTCAAGCGTATTCAAAGCGTGCGTTACCGGTTCTAGTTTGGCTAAACCGCCTAGCAAAAGAGCAGGGTGACTTAATCCCACTTCGCCTAGTTAAAGGTGCTTACTGGGATAGTGAGATCAAATGGTCACAACAAGCTGGTTTCGATAACTACCCTGTTTACACTCGCAAAGAAGCGACTGATGTAGCCTACCTAGCGTGTGCGCGTTATCTATTGAGCCCAAGTGTTCGTGGCAATATCTTCCCGCAGTTTGCTAGCCACAATGCTCATACGGTTTCCGCTATTGCAGTGATGACAGACCATAAAGACTTTGAATTCCAACGCTTACACGGCATGGGTGATTCACTTTACAACCATGCAATGGAAGCTTACCAACAGTCGGTACGTATTTACGCGCCAGTTGGTAGCCATAAAGATCTACTGCCATACCTAGTACGTCGTCTGTTAGAGAATGGTGCAAACAGCTCGTTTGTACACCGTTTGGTTGATGCTCGTTGCCCTGTAGCAGAGCTAACACAGCATCCAGTCGACATGCTTTTGGCATTCGATACGTTGAACAACACTAAGATTCCTCTGCCGCCAGCGGTATTCCCTGAGCGTAAGAACTCATACGGTGTGAACATTGATATCGAGAGCGAAGCGCATCAGTTTGAAGAGCAAGTAAAAGGCTTTTTGAACAATCAATGGACTGCTGGACCTGTGATCAACGGCGAATCTCTTGCCGAAAGCATGATCAAGGCTGATCAGAATGTTGAACAAGTAACAGCACCTTACGATCGTCGTATTAGCGTGGGTCAGGTGGCTTTTGCAAACCTTGATCATGTTTCCGCAGCGATCACTGGTGCAGACGCCGCATTTGCTGATTGGAATGCGACATCGGTTGAAACCAAAGCCGCTGCGCTTGAGAAGTTGGCGGATCTGATGGAAGAAAACCTGGCTGAGCTGGTGGCAATTTGTCATCAAGAAGCGGGTAAGACAATTCACGACAGCATTGATGAAGTGCGTGAAGCGGTCGACTTCTGTCGTTACTACGCAAAACAAGCGAACAACCTACAAGGTTTTGAGCTAAAAGGCTTTGATGGTCTAACTCGAATCGCTTCGCGACAAGGTCGTGGTGTATTCGTTTGTATCAGCCCTTGGAACTTCCCATTGGCGATCTTCCTTGGCCAAATTACAGCTGCACTAGTGGCGGGTAATACGGTTGTGGCGAAACCTGCAGAGCAAACAAGCTTAATTGCAGCTCGCGCAGTGGAGTTGATGAATGAAGCGGGTTTCCCTGCTGGCACGATTCAGTTACTACCGGGTCGTGGCGCTGAGATCGGCAGTGCGCTAACCAGTCATGATGCGATTGCGGGCGTTGCCTTTACGGGGTCAACACCAACAGCACAACGTATCAACGTGTCATTGGCGAGTCGTAACGCTAAGCCTGTTCCGTTTATCGCGGAAACCGGTGGTCAGAATGCGATGATCGTCGACAGTACCGCACTGCCTGAACAGGTAGTCCGTGATGTTATTCGTTCGGCATTCGCTTCTGCAGGTCAACGTTGTTCTGCGCTACGTGTGCTTTACATTCAAGAAGACATTGCAGATCGCGTGATTGGACTAATTCACGGTGCGATGGATGAGCTAAGCGTTGGTATTCCACATCTTCATAAAACGGATGTGGGCCCAGTTATCGACCAAAACGCGAAGCAGAAGTTGATGACGCACCTAGAAAATATGACTAAGACCCAGAAGAAAGTGGCTCAACTTTCTCTAGGAGCGGATTGTGAACATGGTGACTTTGTTCCACCAAGTGCATTTGAAATCGATGACATCAGCTGTTTGAAAGAAGAGCAGTTTGGTCCTGTACTGCATATCGTTCGCTTCAAAGCGAGTGAGTTGACACAAGTAGTAGACCAAATTAACCAAACCGGTTTTGGTCTAACTATGGGTATCCACAGCCGTAACGAAACAACTTACCGTTGGATCGAGAAACACATTCGTGTGGGTAACTGCTACATCAACCGTGACCAAGTGGGCGCTGTTGTTGGTGTTCAACCATTCGGCGGTCAAGGTTTGTCGGGTACTGGCCCTAAAGCGGGTGGTCCTCACTACCTATACCGCTTTACTGATGTTCATTTTTCTCAATCACAAGACAAGGCATAAGGAGCAGTATCATGGTTCATCAAGTGACAGGTTTTTCTGATGCTTTGTTAGCGTGGGAACAATGGAATCTTACCGACTTTGATCATAAGAGTGCTCAGGTACTTGCATTCAAATCAGAGATCGAAAGCCAATCTACGTCTTTGGCGGCAGTGGCAACTTATCACCTAGAGCAAGCCTCTGCGCTGCTTTCTGAGCAGCACCTAATGGCTGGCCCGACTGGTGAAACAAACGAGCTGTATGCTGCAGGACGTGGTGTGGCTTTGGTGATTGTTGATGATTGCCAAGACAAAGAGCCAGCACTGCAAACAGCAACCGCGATGATTACCGCAGCACTATTAGCGGGTAACAGCGTGCAATTGTGCAGTGATGACGTGCAATTCAACACCTTGATCGCTGATGCAGCGAAACAAGCGAATTTACCGACGAACTTGGTGCAGGTTGCTTCGTACGACGCGGCTCAACAGCTGCTGTCTTGCGATGTACGTAGCGCAGGTTACGTAGGTAACTCACAAACGGCTCAAGCTATCAATTTACAACTTGCTAAGCGTGACGGTGCCATCGTCAGTTTAGTAGCTGAAACGGATCTGACAGCAATGCATGTTGCTCACGATCCACACTTATCGCTGCGTTTCATTACCGAGCGTACGCGAACTATAAATATAACAGCCGTGGGCGGTAACGCGACCTTGCTCGAACTTGGAAGCGAAGCTCACTAACCTTCAGTAACATTGGCTCTAAGCACTTTTGTTTTCTCCATTGTTGGTTTCACCATCTTTGGATTTAACTCATAGTGCCTTGGAGCCTCAATACCTAACTCAATGCACTCGCTTGCCTTTACGGTGAGTGTCTTGCATTGAATTAGGTATGGAAGGCTTTTTACAAATGAGGACTATCAAATGATAGAAAACAGTTTTGCAATAACGACGACGTTCATTGCGTATCTAATTATGATGCTGGCAATCGGTGTTATTGCTTACAAACGTACTTCTAGCTCGACAGACTACTTCCTAGGTGGTCGTTCGCTAGGCCCATGGCCTGCTGCACTTTCTGCTGGTGCATCAGACATGAGTGGTTGGCTACTACTTGGTCTACCGGGTTACGCTTATGCTGCTGGTTTTGAAGCATTCTGGCTTGCTGGTGGCCTGCTAGTTGGTACTTGGGCGAACTGGTTAATCAGTGCTAAGCGTCTGCGTACTTACAGCATTACAACAGAGTCACTGACGCTACCTGAGTTCCTATCTCGTCGTTTCAATGATAATTCTAAGCTGATCCAAACAATTTCTGCTTTCTTTATCCTTTTATTCTTCCTTTTCTACACAAGTTCTGGCTTGGTAGCAGGTGGTAAATTGTTTGAAACAGTATTCGGCCTAGATTACACAACAGCGGTAATCATCGGTACAGTATGTGTGGTTTCTTACACGCTATTTGGTGGTTTCCTTGCGGTATCTTGGACGGATTTGGTTCAAGGTCTGCTGATGTCTGCTGCGCTATTGATTGTACCAATCGCAGCGATGAACGGTGGTCTTGGTCAGCTATCGACTGATCTTCACAACATCAACCCAGAGCTTCTCACGCTATGGAATGATGTGAAAGGTGAGCCACTTTCTGCTATCGCGATCATCTCGCTAGCGGCATGGGGTCTAGGTTACTTCGGTCAGCCACACATCCTTGCTCGTTTCAAAGCAACACGTAGCAACAAAGACCTAACAACAGCGCGTCGTATCGCGGTGGTATGGTCTGCTCTGTCTATGGTTGGTGCAATGCTAGTAGGTCTTGTTGGTCTAATCTACGTGACTAACTCTGGCGCGCCTAAGCTAGACGATGGCGAGAAGATCTTCATGCTTCTTGTGAACGCGATGTTCCACCCAGTAATCGCAGGTATCTTACTTGCTGCAATCCTAGCGGCAATCATGAGTACTGCGGATTCACAACTTCTTGTTTCTTCATCTGCGATGGCAGAAGATCTATACAAGCAAGTACTTAAGAAAGATGCGACGTCTGAAGAGATCGTTCGTGTAGGCCGCTTCGCGGTAATCCTAATCTCTCTAATTGCACTTGTGCTAGCGATGACGCCAGACAGTTCAGTTCTTGGCCTTGTATCTTATGCATGGGCTGGTTTCGGTGCTGCATTTGGTCCAGCTATCGTGTTGAGCCTATACTGGTCTCGTATGAACCGTAACGGCGCTCTAGCGGGTATCGTGGTTGGTGGTGTTACGATTGTACTTTGGAAACAGTTCACGGGCGGTTGGTTCGATGTTTACGAAATCGTACCGGGAATCATCCTATCAACTATCTCTATCGTTATCGTGAGCCTAATCACTGGCGAGCCAGAAGACGAAGTTAAGAAGCAACACGCTGAGTTCGAGAAGAACCTTGTTGAGCTAGACTAATTTACATTGTAAAAATACCAATGAATTAGCAAAAGACATGAACAATAGAGTCACTTCGGTGGCTCTATTTTTTTATGTGAGTACGACCTTTGTCTTATTTCAAATTAAGTTTATTCGAGGTTTTCTGATATTGAAATGGGGGTTTACAATGTAAATCGAAAGCGAAGGATCTTGAGCGAGAAATGAAAGGTCTGTCTTGTTGGTGGCGTTTGATGTCAAAAAATAAAATAGAAAAATGGCTATTTTTTGAACTTGGCGCTCACTTTTGTCATTAGCTCGGTGAATTGTGGAACCGAATTGGACATGATGTGTCAATTGTCAGTAACCACTAAAGACCTATAGGACAAAGGTATGCCTGATCTCTATTGCAAAGGATGTAAAAAAACAACACTACATAAGTCTATAATGAAACGTTGTGAATCAGAGCCCGAGACAGCTTCTGGCCGTATGATGCAATGGACGTCAAAACTATTTAGTGGAAACCTGTACTACGATATGGAAACTCAGCACTTCTGCCGCACGTGCAATTGTCGTTGCGAAACTGGAAGTGCTGTTCCCCAAGTTGGCCTAGCCTAACTCATAGTAAGTGCTTACTAACTTGATTCAAAAAACCTCCGTGCTAGGAGGTTTTTGTGTTTCTAAGCAGCCTTGAGTGCAAGCTCAGCTTCAATGGCATTGCCATCAATCTTCACTTCCCATCCATAGTTTGAGTATTCATTTGCTAGTGCCTGAGCAACATCTGTTGATACCGTTACGTGTGTCCATGAACCAATACCGTAAGGTTTATATGCGAGTTCTTGCGTTTTCATAATAGAGTCATCCTTTCTCTTTGATAATTATATTATTCACTTTGGCCTATATCCTTTCTTTCGTTTCCGGCTCAACTTATTTGTTAATCGGGTCATTTCTATAATAATTTGTTAATAACCAGAGTTTGATTTATAAGGGTTCTTATCTATTTGTATGTGTTTATATCTGGCGTGAATGTCATCCGTGCATTTAGTTTTTAAATGTGTGAGCGAGGTTTTCTTCGATTGCACTTGGTATGGAATATACTGAGCGGAATTTAGAATGTTTAAGGAATGTTATGTCTCAGCATCAGCTCGATCGTATCGATAAAGAGATACTAAGAATTCTGCATATGAAAGGGCGTTTACCTGTTGTTGAACTGGCAAAACAGGTCAACCTTACGACGTCACCTTGCTCTGATAGACTCAAGCGATTGGAGAAAGAGGGCTACATCACGGGCTATCATGCTGAGCTTTGTTCAGAAAAGCTGGGACTCGATGTTCAAGTCTTTATCCATATCCGTCTCGATCAGACTAGCTTTTCGATCTTCGACAAATTTGCCCAAGCCGTGGAAATGATGCCTGAGGTGGAAGAGTGCTACTCATTGTCGGGTGACTTTGACACCATGATCAAGGTTCGAGTGAAAGACATGAAGGCGTACCAAGCGTTTATGGCCACCAAGCTGGGCACCTTGCCTGGTGTGATTCAGACACGTAGTGAAGTGGTGATTGAAGAGCATAAAAAGGGCTTCGGCGTGAACCCTGAGTTGTTGGCAACTCTAAAATAGTGGCCTAATTTCGCTTACCAACGTGATTTAGATATAAAAAATGGAAGCAATAAGCTTCCATTTTTTGTTGAGCGTCAGATAAAGAGCAATCCGATAAACTTGTTCGCCTTAAAGCGTAATGGCCGCAGAGATTAAGCCAATCACACCACCGAATACACCGCCCCAAACCACAAGCCAGCCAAGGTGTTTCTTGATCATGGTCTGAACCATCTCTTTAACCAGCTTAGGTGTTAGTTCATTCAAGCGCTGATCGATGATCGCCTCAATGTTTTCTTTGATTTCATCCATCATCGCAGGCGATTCTAGCTCGTCTTTGATGGCATTTTTTACAGAATCACTCTTGCTGATTTCAATCACAGATTCTTGCATCTTCTCAACAAACGGCGCTTTCATTGGCTCTAGTGCTTCTGTGCCACCAAACATTGCCAACATACCGCCAAACTGAGAGTTCTCGATAACATGCACCAGTGAGTCGAATGCAGGGTTAAAGTCGATCTTCTGAATCACAGGCTCTAGATTGAGCGACTTTCCTGTCATCTCGCTGCTTAGGAAGCGGTCGATGTTACTTTCTGTAAAGAATTGCTCCATCATCAGTTGCTTGATGGCTGCCTTGAACTCTTCAAAGCGTGCTGGAATAACGCCTGAACCGTATAGGCCGGGTACTTTCTCGAACAACATGTGAATCGCAAGCCAGTTGGTGATGGCACCAGAAAAGGCGAATAGGCCTGCGTAAAGCAAGTATTGGTTTGCTGTCGCATAGCCGCCAGCAAGCAGTGCTAACGCAATAACGTTAGTTAAGACACTTTTGTTCATGGTTGATCTCTAGAAAGAATATTGCGCGCATTTTAAGAAAAAAACGCCAAGAAAAAAACAAAAGGATCGATGAAGTTTATTGGACAGGTAGCAAAGAGCGCCAAATAGCAGGCATAAAAAAGGCTAGCCTCCCCCCGAAGTCTAGCCTTATTCCAGAACGCGCAAGCGAGGCGTCTTTGGTGTTAATGTCATTATATAATTACGACATAACATTCTGCCATGTGTAATTTACCGCTAATAAACAAATTGCTGTGAATCACATCGCACTTTTAAAATAGCACAAAAATTAAGCGTTTGTAGCTTGCTCAAGGTCATCGGCAATGAAGCCACCGGTTTGGTGATTCCATAGCTGCGCATAAATACCATTCTGGTTAATCAGCTCTTGGTGCGTGCCTTCTTCTACGATATTGCCGGCATCAAGTACGATCAGGCGATCCATCGCTGCAATGGTCGACAGGCGGTGTGCAATCGCAATAACCGTTTTGCCTTCCATTAGCTCAATTAAGCTCTCTTGGATGGCCGCTTCTATCTCAGAATCGAGTGCAGAAGTTGCTTCATCGAGAACCAATAGTGGTGCATTTTTCAAAAGAACACGTGAGATAGCGACACGTTGACGCTGACCACCAGAAAGCTTAACGCCACGTTCACCTACTTGAGCATCGTAACCAATGTTGCCAAACGGGTCGGTTAGCGTTTCGATAAACTCATGCGCGTGTGCTTGTTTAGTTGCCGCGTATACTTCTTCGTCTGATGCCTCTGGTCGACCGTAAAGAATGTTGTCTTTGATCGAACGGTGCAGCAGTGAGGTATCTTGGGTCACCATACCTATGTTGCTACGCAGAGAATCTTGAGTAACGCTCGAGATCTCTTGGTCATCAATCAGGATGCGACCACTTTCTACATCGTGGAAACGCAGTAGTAAGTTAACTAGGGTCGATTTACCTGCACCTGAACGGCCAACCAAACCCACTTTTTCACCCGGTTTGATGTTGAGGTTTAGGTTGTTGATCACCCCCTTATTCTCACCGTAGTTAAAGCTTACATTGTCGAAGTTGATACCGCCTTGTGGAACCTCCAGAGGCTTCGCGTCTTTCTTGTCTTCAATAGCAATAGGCTTAGACAGAGTTTTAATGCCGTCAATCACGGTACCAAGGTTCTCAAACAGACCACCAATTTCCCACATGATCCATTTCGACATGCCGTTAATACGCAGAGCCAAGCTGACCGCAATCGCGATTGCACCCACGGTGATTGCGCTATCTAGCCATAGGTAGATAGAGATACCCGCAATGCTGAACACCAATAGATAGTTAGCGAATTCCACGCAGATGTTGAAGCCGGTTACCAAGCGCATTTGGCGGTGCACAGTATCTAGGAAGCCTTCCATGCCTTCTTCGGCGTATTCGGTTTCTCTTTTACTGTGTGAGAACAATTTCACCGTCGCGATGTTGGTGTAGCTATCAACAATACGACCTGTCATCAGTGAACGAGCATCCGCTTGCTCTGAAGACACGTCTTTTAGCTTTGGCACGAAGTGCAGTTGAATACCGATGTAAACGAATAGCCAAATCAGCATCGGAGCCATCAAGCGCCAATCTGATTCAGCAAGCATGAACAGCATCGCCGTGAAGTAAACCGTCACGTAGACAAACACATCGACCATCTTGGTCACAGTTTCGCGCACTGCAAGCGAGGTTTGCATCACTTTGGTCGCGACACGTCCGGCGAAGTCATCTTGATAGAAGGACAGGCTTTGCTTCAAAAGGTAGCGGTGTGCTAACCAACGAATCGACATTGGGTAGTTGCCCAGCAAAGTTTGGTGAAGCAATAGCGAGTAAACACTGATCAAGATTGGCATCACAACCAACAGCAGAATACCGAGCCCCATCAATGTCGATTCGTTGTCTGCTAAGAAAGTGTCTGGGTTGCTTGTTGATAGCCAGTCGACCAATTGCCCCATGTAACCGAACAGCGCGACTTCGATGATCGCGATGGTCATGCTCATCAACCCGAGCAAAATCAATGGTTTTTCGAAACCTCGAGTGTAATGGCGGCAGAATGCCAGTATGCCAGTAGGAGGTTGTATCGGCTCTCCCTTTGGAAAGGCTTCAGTAAAGCCTTCAAATTTCTTGTACATAGATTTCCCTTTATAAACTAGTGCATCTATAAGCGACTGCATCGTTGGTGCAGCTTTGTTTTTATGGTCTTGATTCGAAATTTAACTGTCTTAGTTTGAAATTATATAAGCGCCCATGGGTTCTTATCAGTATTAAGTCATTCGATGGATTTTGTTCTAGCGCCTATTTAGGCACTTGGCTTTAAAACACTAAAACTTTGTCTAAGCGATACAGGAAAGGTCCAAAGAGTGTCTTTCATGACGCTTATTTTAGATTGAATTAGACAGGAAAAGTTAAGCTTATTTCAAACGTAATTGATTGTTATGCAACGGTGATAATCCTAACGTTAAATGGATTGAATTGTAATCAAAACTCGTGATGGGCGAGAAAATGGAATCAGAATATTTATCCATAAAGTGACTTAACGAATATGCATACAGTTGGTTCTTTCTGATGTGCTGTTATCTTGCAGTAAAAATTACCGATTAATCTAAGATCTGCAGTAATTGTTTGGGATAAATATTCAAATAAATATTCTTTTCAGTGAATCTTGTCGTAACAAGTTGTTTACAATTCTGAAGTAAATAAAAGATAGGGACGGTTGAAATGTTAAACCTACACAAAAAATCACTTCATATCACTAATGTTCAAAACGCCAATTGCGTTGTTATGGTGCCACCAAAAGAGTTTAAATTTAACGAAGAAACAGCACGTGATAACGAATTTCAGCACAGAGTTAATCTGACCGAAGCTGAGGTGAAAGTAGAAACGATGGCCGAATTTAAAGCTATGGTCGCTTCGTTGCGTAAAGAAGGTGTGCAAGTTGTAGAGTTTGATTACCCAGAATTGGGCGTTGAAACTCCGGATGCTGTTTTCCCAAACAACTGGTTCAGTACCTGTAGTGATGGAAGCTTATTCACGTTCCCTATGGCGTGTGAAAACCGTCAGAATGAAGTTAAGCCAAATGCTCTTATTGAAGCGTTAGAAGCGTCGGGTCGCATTGTTAACCATAGCGAGTCTCTAGAGTCTTACATCGCGCAAGGTTCTTATCTAGAGAGCACGGGCGTGATGGTTATCGACCATATCAACAAGACCATCTACGCTGCGCTTTCTCAGCGTTGTGACCGCGAAGTGTTAGAAGATTATGCGAAGCGCATTGGTTATTCTCGCGTGGTCTCGTTCCAAACGGCATTACCGTCTGGCCAACCGATTTACCATACCAATGTGATGATGGCGATTGGCGATAACTTCTGCGTGATCTGTGATGAAGTGATTCCTGAGTTTGAACGCCGCTTTGTGGTGAAGTCGCTTGCTAAAGATAAGCAGGTTATCTCTATCTCAATTGATCAGATGAACCGTTTCTGTGGCAACATCCTGCAGCTTGAAACCGTGAATGGCGACAAGGTGATCGCGATGTCTCAATCGGCTTACGATGCGTTTTCTCCAGCCCAGTTAGCTCAGCTTTCGACGCATGGAAAACTGCTGCCATTTAACGTGAAAACGATTGAAGACATTGGCGGTGGTTCGGTGCGATGCATGTTGGGTGAGGTGTTTTTACCAACGCGAGTAAATCGTCTGTAACAAGCACTCACTTTCAGTAATGAATCTTTGAATACCACTCTTATCGCAGAGTGGTATTTTTGTTTTTGTCTTTCACATATAAGAGAACAGAGCTCGATACAGGAGTCAACGCGCAAAAGCTAATGGAAATAAGCTATGAAGCGTCCTTAAAAGCTCTGTGTTCGATGAACTGAGCCGACAGTGTTACGACTTCTTTGGAGTAGACGAGCGCCGTGTGGTTGAGTTTGAGGGCGTAAGTATCCGTTGCTCCTCTCAGGTTGGCGTCTTCGAGTGTGACTGTGCCATCGCCCGGGTTTCTTCCCAGAACAATACGTCCGACTCCGGCGTTGTAGGTACCTGTAATCACGCCAATCGGCACATCAATATCGTAGTCACCCAGGCCATCGCTTAAGATCATTTTGCTCGAACCAAATATAAAACCAAGCCCATGATTCGACAGTGTTTTGGCGATAGTTGCCCCATTGTGCGGCGTCCCTGCGGTAATAATGCAGGTGTCGGCAAAATTGGGCTGATAAAACTTAAAGTAGTGACGAATGAGTAAGCCACCGAGTGAGTGACCAAAGAAATAGACCTCATCGTATTCATTAAAGCGAGCATTCACGAAGCGATTGAGGCGTTTGGCTGCAGAAGGGAAACGCAGCGAGTTGTAGGCAAACTTGTGCGTTGTAAAGCCGCGTTTTTTGAAGTTTCTATCCAGATACTGCATGATCAACGCAGGCATATATAGACCATGAATTAAAACTATATGTTTGTTTTTATTATTCATTTTTGTCCTCCGTCTGATGATGTCCCCAGTATATTTAGTCGCAAATCTAAACTCAATAAAACTTGCTACGAATGGGGCACAAAAGACAGAGGTGTACGTTATAAACAGTGCGTTCGTCATAGAGAAAAGGTGGGTTAGTCAGATCTCACTCCACCATACACATCTATGGTTAATCCGCCTTGTTTGGCGTAAGTATTGGGTGTTAGACTTTTTACCTTATTGAAGCTTCTCTCTAATGTCCTTTATCGCCAAGTTTTGCAATCCATGTCGAACTAAGCTCTTTTAATATCTTACGAATCAGTTCGCTGTGTCTATCTGTTTGACTTGCCGATATCTAAGGCACCAGTAGATCTTATGATTCTGAATTTTCAGCTTTGATGAGTTTTGTATCGACAGTTTCACTCTTTAACTCAGGCTCAACTAATACCTTTATCACGCCTTTTTGTAGGATCAGGTTATTAGGGTAGGTGATGATGTTGCCCGAACTGTGTCGAAGAATAACATGGAACATGGTGATATCGATGATCACACCGCTGATGTCTTCGTCTTTCTCCGCGACTCTTACTCTGTCGCCAATGCGATAAGGGAAGACGAAAAATATTAGTACGCTGGCTGTGAGGTTACTTAGAATCGACCATTGCGCGAATAAAGCGACACCCAGCACCGCAAATATCGAAGACAAGAACAGAGAAATATCACCAAAACCCAAGTTAAGAACAATCGTAAACACAGCGATGAAGAGTAGAAACAGAACAATATTGAAACACTTAATCACGAACTGCTTTCGCTTCAATTCGACACGTTTATTTTCCGCTAATGTTTCTATCCAGTTCTTACCTAAGCGTTTGATCACCCAATACACAGTGATAAGAAGTAAACCTAAAACTACTTGTCTAAGCCACATATTGGATTGCAAAAACTCAACCATTAAATAAACCTCAATTTTTTCAAAATAACGACCTCTGCCGCTATGACCACGAGCAGCCCAACGCAAAATAGTGGAAATGCTATCGGGTTATCTGTTCCGGGTATCCCAGCGATATTGACACCCAGTAAACCGGTGAAAAACCCAGCAGGGAGGAAAATACCTGCAATGATAGAAAATAGGTACGTATTTCTATTCATTTTTTCAGCTTGTTGCTGACTTAGGCTCGCTAAAAATACATTAATTTGTTCGATGTAAAACTCAACAGACTCGTTAATTCTCAGGATGGTATCAAGGCTGTTCTTTATATGACTGTTGTGCTTACTCAATGGCGCAGGTAGGTCACTCATTAAATCTTCAAAAACGTATTTCTGTGGCTTCAAATAACGCCTTAGTCTGAGTAGCCTTGAATGTAGAGCGTTAATGGATCTTATGTCGATATTGGATGTAGATTCTAACTCGTCAATTAATAGTTCGACGGGTGCTAGGAAGGTTGAAATACTGTGGTTGATTCCACGGATCATGCCCAACAACACATCAGGTAATGATGTAGGGCCTTGGTTTTGTTTGAGATCAGATATCAGATTACTGACCGCTTTTGAAGGAACTTTACGTGTCGATATTAAAGTGCCTTTGTACCATAAGATGCGTAGGCTAAGCATGTCGTCAGGGTTAGCACCTTCGTTTAGATTAATGCCTCGCAGAATCATCAAAAAACAGTCGTGGCCAAATTGTTCGAACCGAGGGCGGGTGTCATCGGTGAGTAATGAATCGATGATGGCATTTGGAACCGTATTACTGTGGAGCCATTCTCTCAAACCGTCAGCATCTCTTTGGCAGTGATACCAAGTTGATTGCTCGAATGAGGCTGGGCTGGTGGTGTGTTCATGTGCCACCCCCTCAGAAAATTGCCAGCTTGAAATTATGAAAGCGTCCATTCATTTGTCCTTAATGATATGACGTAAACATTGATATTATGCGCCATTCAGGCGCGGTATTGAACTGAGCTTAATCGTGGTAAGTTCAATGAGCGATGTGAGTGAGATGAAGTCTAATAAGACATGTTGGTCTTTGGAGTACGACGGACTCTTCCATTATTGTCTCTATTAAATGTAGCTCATTGTTTCGTCGTTATAAATTAGCACTCTGGCTCCATGTTAGCGACGAAAAAAAGAAAAGACCGAGGTCTTTTCTTTTTAGGGGAAGTTGAGGAGAGCTTGTTCAGGCAACTCGAGTTTTCCGATGGTTTACATAAGTAAAAGCACTACCGACACGCAGCAAAAATGTCTTGGTTTTCTCGGTATTCTTTGGTTTGTACATCCATTAGGCCGAGTAAAGAGTCGAACAGGTTATCTTGGGAGAAGCTCTGTTCTTTGCCTGCCTTTCTTAAGCAGGTCTGGTTTATCCCTTTCTGCTCGGCGAAACCATCAGACATCCACATTATCATAGGCACATGGGTTTGCTCTTTCGGTGCCAATGAATAAGGCATGCCGTGTAAGTAGACGCCATTTTCTCCCAATGATTCTCCGTGATCGGAAATGTACATCAGCGCAACATTGTACTTATCGGTGAGTTTCTCTAGCTTCTGAATAGCCTGTGATAGAAAGAAATCTGTGTACAAGATGGTGTTGTCGTAGGTGTTGACCACTTGCTCTTTGGTGCAGTTTTCGATATCAGAACGTGGGCAGTCTGGCACAAACTTCTTATGATCTTCTGGGTATCGCTCAAAGTAAGTTGGGCCGTGAGATCCGGAGATATGATAGAAAATGATGCTATCTTGTTTAAGAACTTGAGTATCTTGTTCGAAGTTCTCTAGCATGGCTGTGTCATAGCACACATCTTTATTACACAGCGGGTCGCTGTCTTTGGCGACGAGAGTCATCTCTTTGATTCGATGTGCGACCGCCTTGTCTCCACCATCGTGCTCTCGCCAGATAGAGTGAATGCCCGCGTGGTTCATAATGTCGACTACGTTATCTTGGTTGTAGGCTTTGTCGCGATCGTAGTTGCTTCGGTTCATGTTAGAAAACATACACGGCACAGAAACCGCAGTGGCTGTTCCGCATGACTGAACATCAGAGAAAAAGATCGGATTATAGGGTTTGGTATGAGCATTGGTTTCTTTCTCATAGCCATAATATTGGTAGTTATATACACGTGCTGTTTCACCAAGAACAAACACCAATAAGGTCGGTTTGGTTGCCGCTTTTGCTTGTGGCTTGAGTTGAGCATCTAATCCCAATTCTTGATAGGGGATGGGCTGTTTGATGTAGGTGTTATTGATGTATTTGACTGTTGAAGCTACGTATTCGGTCGGAATGATCATCTTTTTAAGATGAGAGTTATTACGACCAATCGACACATAATCTTTGTAAAACAACCCGGCAATGATGGCAATGACGATCAACGAAGAGAGCAATCCAATCGCCTTCCCAATAGCAAAATCTTTCCAAGATTCTCTTTCAAGATCCGTAAATAAAAGCAGCAGTGACGGGACTCCTCCCATCAGAACAAACCATAAAATAGAATAGCTGCTTAGGTAGCTAGCAGCCTCTCCGCTGTTGGTTTCGAAGACGTTTTCTATCATTCCATAGTCTACAAAAATGCCGTAGTTGAACATGCTGTAGCTGACTAAAGAGGAAGTAAGTAGTAACAAGATAAAAAAAGCTTTGGCGAATATCGGCCAGTTGAATACTTGAAAGATAAAGTTGAATGCGGCGAGAAAGAAAAATGGGATCGAGATGATAAACCCAATGCTTTCGGCTTGTGAGGCACTAAGAATATTGAACAGCTCGCGTGAGATAGGCAAGTTAATGACAAGCAGGTAATACACTGCCAAAACGAAAGGGAGTTTGTTTATCGACATGTTTAAGCGTGGTAGATTCATAGGTCTTGTCTTCCTGTGTCACTTATCCCTTTATTTTAGTCTCGCTACCAAGAAAGCTCTAATATCAACGCATAAAGCTCAATCAGTGATGGTGAGCGATAAACTGGCTAAAGTGAAATGACGCTAAGGTGTGTAGATACAAAAAATTTACTTTACTGAGTGACCTTCATGACAAGGTGGAACAGCAAAGTGAATTAGTATGTTCAGCTTATTCTATGTGGTTCAATCACATTAGAAGTTGTATGAACCACCGAAGCTAATGCTTTTGAAGGCAAGCGTGTGGTCACCAGCTGATATCTGAGAGTTCTTAAATTGGACCGTGTCGTCTACGCTTACTGCATCCGCTTGCGAGATTAAGCGTAGCGTTAGGTGTTCGATTGGCGTGTATTCAACACCTACACCAAAGTGGAAACCCGTACCGCTGTCATCAGCGTAACCAGCACTCTTATTTGCGTTTAGGTCAACAGAGCTTAAACCAGCCAATACGAATGGGCGGATTGTGTTGTCGAATGTGTAACCAAGATTTGCTGACAAAGAAACAGACGTCGGAGACAGCTTTTCAGCGCTATTTTTGTAGTTTGCGTAATCTGTGTAGCCAAGTTCAACACCTACGATACGGTTGAATTGGTAGCCGCCGTATAGGTTGTAGCCCATGCCATCTGAATCTAAGCTACCGTGACCGTCTGTGTCAGAATCTTGGTAGACACTAAGTCCGCCACCAATGTACGCACCGCCGTCAGTACCTGCTGCTAAAGCTGGAAGAGAAACTGCGCTGATTAAACCCAGTGCTAATGCTGATTTCGTTATCTTGTTCATCTTTGTTACTCACTCTTAAATGTCATGCCAGTATCAATAATTTTTATTTTGCGACCTTTCGACCGTTGGTGAGTATTATTCCGTAGTCTTGTATGTATTACTGTATGGCTTTGTAAGCTGAATCGTTACATAGTAGAAAAAATACACATCAGGTTGCTTAGTGAGTCAGGCTGTTTAAAACAAGGAATAAACATGCTAACGAAACAAAACACAGGTTTGGTGGTTGTGGACGTACAAGGCAAGCTCGCACGCCTTGTTGATGAGAGCGATACGCTGATTGCTAATTGCGGGAAGTTAGCTCAAGGAGCGCAGGTTTTGGGGCTGTCAATTATTCGTTTGGAGCAGAACCCAGAGAAGCTAGGTGCTACAGTCGACGAACTTAATGACTTGCTGAATGATGCAAAGCCGATACCTAAATTCACTTTCAACGCGTGTGATGAGCCCAAGTTTGTTGAGGCGGTTCAAGCCAAGGATGTAGAGACTTGGTTAGTGTGTGGTATTGAGGCTCATATTTGTGTTTATCAAACCGCAATGGGGTTGTTGGAACTTGGGTACAAGGTTCAGGTAGTTGGCGACTGTGTTAGCTCACGAACGGCACTCAACAAAGATCTGGCAATCCGTCGACTAATGGATGCTGGTATCCAAATCACAGGATTAGAAATGAGCTTATACGAGCTTGTGAAAGACTGCCGCGCGCGTGAATTTAAGCTCATTCTATCCTTGATTCGTTAATCACCGAGAGGCTGTCTATCGCCACCGCCTCGGTAAGAATCGAGCGCAACTTTCAAGCGACGCAGTTTGTCGCGCGAGCGGTTCTTGTGATTGACTGCGATTCCCATAGAAAGCACATCCACTAACGCCAACATAGCGTAGCGAGAAGCCGACGGCTTGTAGATGAAGTCGGTTTCCATATGCTTGATGGGTAACAAGATATCGGCAATTTTTGCTAGCGGTGTATCTTGTGGGGTAATCGCAATGATCTTAAGTCCGTACTGCTTAGCCAGCTCTGCCGTTTCTGTGATCACTGGTGTAAAGCCAGTCGCAGAGATCATCACCATTACGTCATTAGCATCTGCCGTGGCAGCAACCATACGTGACATCAAGCCATCGTTGTACGACACCACTGGGTAGCCTAAACGAAACAGTCGATGTTGCAGCTCTTGAGAAGCAATGGTTGAACCACCACCCATACCAATAGCAATGATCTGTCTGGCGTTATGCAGCCAGCTGACTGCGGTTTCAACGTCTTGCTCTTTGAACAAGGTGCGGTTGATGTCTAGGCTTTGCTTGATCGATTCGTAGATACCTTGATAACCCGTTTGGTCAACCGGTTCGAGGATAAAGCGCTGGCCAACGGTTAGCGTCTGAGCCAACTTAATCTTCATATCACGTACGTTGCTGCAACCGATCGCTTTAGCAAAACGTGTAATGGTGGCTTCACTCACTTGAGCGCTTTCAGCAAGCTCTGTGATGCTGGCATTGGCAGCAAAATCAATGTCGTCCATGATCAGCTTAGCGACTTTTTTCTCTGCATCACGAAGAGCGGGAAAACGCTCCGTTATCTGTGAAATGATATCTACTTCTAAACTCAAGAATCCTGATCCTTTGTTGATGGGGCTAATCGTTATTACCTAGTTATTAAGAATCTAGCTCGTAAGAAGCAAGCTCTTTAGCTTTTTATGAGCACTAATCCATTAAAAACTAAGCCTTAGCCCCGTTAGTATATCTTATTGCTTCGCTGATTCTAGCTTATTGAAAAATCGAACTAGAAGCAGGTTTCCACCCAGTTTGTTACCTGATGGTCGTCATCGCTGATGGCAATGTAGCGCCACTTATCGAAGGTTAAACACGGGTGTGAGGTTGAGAATGCAATCATGTCGCCCACTTCAATTTCAGAAGAGCCGTCCGTTTCAACAAAGGTATGCTGATCCATCACGGCGGTCGCAGTCAGCCCTTTCACAGAGATAGCTTCGCCATTGCGATAGCCGCGTTCGGCAATAGGTAACCCCGCATCAAAGGCCACATCACGCTTGCCTAGCCCAACAACTAGTTTGGTCGGTTCTGGGCGAGAGATTACATACGCCCATACCTCAAGTGCCGATTCGAGATCTCCACCCAATTCGCACGCGTAACCTTGGTTTACTTGGGCACGCTGCAACACCTTGCTTTGAGCGTCTAGGTAGATACCTGTGTCGTGAATCGCGTAACAGCCCGGGCGGATGATCGCCAAGTAATCGGTTAGGTTCGCTAAACATTCTGCAACCACGTCATACCAAGCCGAACCTGCACCAGTGATGATAGGTTGACCGGTAATTAAACCGTCTGATGCGAGGCTTTCGACCGAGGTCAGCGCTTGGTTTAAGAAGGTACGAATGTCTTGCTCGGCATTGTCGCCATGAATCACGCCCTCATACACCTCAATACCCGCTAGCGAAAGTGCAGGCGTATCTTGAATGGTTTGAGCCAGTTCTAAAACTTCTTGAGGTGAACGACAACCACAACGGCCACCCGGAACACCAAACTCGATTAGAGCTTTTAGCGTCTGCTTTTTGTTGGCGAAGTATTGGTTGAGTTGCTGCACGTTTACCGATGAATCCACACAGCAATAGAAATCAACGTCGAACTCACTAATAAGCTGTTCGATGATCGCCATGTTGGTTTTACCTACCAATTGGTTAGCCATGATGATTCTTTTTGCGCCTGCCATTGCTGCAATTTCTGCTTGTGCAGGTGTCGCAACGGTAATTCCCCAAGCGCCATTTTCTAGCTGTTGACGGAAGAAATCAGGCGTCATCGATGTTTTGCCATGTGGCGACAATTTAACCTGATGATGATCGGCGAATGATTGCATCCAATTCAGGTTATTGGTCAACGCTGATTGTTTGATAATTGCTACCGGAAGCGAAATGTCTTCATCAACCAGTCGATAAACACCGTTCTCAGATTGTGATACTGCTCTCCCTTTTTGGCCTTTTTCAGTCAAGATGAAACTATCTTTTTGATACTTTATAACATCTTTTTGTGCAGGGTTATGTTTCATTGCTGATTCCTAACATGATTTAAGTGGTTGTTATTTAATGTTTAAATATATCTATAATGTGTTTTGTGATAGAAACTATCACACAAATTAAAATATTATGTGTGTTTTGTCACTGAAAATAATCGGCTGGATTTCTAATATAGCTCCATCAACACAGTGGATTGAGAGAGTGAAAAATGTTGTTCGATACGATAATCAAAAATGTAGAGGTGTTTGACGGCACCGGCGAACAATCGTTTTGTGCCGATGTAGCAATCCTTGATGGAAAAATCGCCGAAATTGGTCAAATCGATCACGAAGATTGTGGCCAGTTGGTTGAGGGAGCAGGCTTAGCATTGGCTCCTGGATTTATCGATGTACATACACATGACGATACCAACGTAATTCGTTACCCAGACTGCCTACCTAAGATCAGCCAAGGTGTGACAACCGTGATTGTTGGCAACTGTGGCATCAGCGCATCGCCAACGGTTTTGGCTGGCGATCCACCTGACCCAATGAATCTTTTAGGTGCGCAGGCTGATTTTAAATACCCAACTTTTGCGGCGTATGCACAAGCGGTAGAGCAAGCGCAACCAGCGGTGAACGTAGCAGCATTAGTTGGCCACACTACACTGCGTAACCAAGTGATGGACGACCTGCAACGCACCGCAAGCGAAGAAGAAATCGCGGCAATGCAAAGCAACCTTGATTTAGCGATGGAGCAGGGTGCACTGGGTTTGAGTTCAGGTTTGGCTTACGCAAGTGCGAAGCAAGCCAACGCGAATGAGGTGATGCAGTTAGCGAAAGTGCTGTCTAGTCATGGCGGTATCTATACCACGCATATGCGTACTGAATTCGAAGAGATCTTAAGCGCGATGGAAGAAGCGTTTGAGACCGGGCAATACGCGAAAGTACCCGTTGTTATCTCTCACCTTAAATGTGCAGGTGCAGGCAACTGGGGCAGAACTGTTGAAGTGCTTGATTTGATGGACAAGGTTTCAGAGCACCAAGATGTGTCTTGCGACTGCTATCCATACTCAGCGAGCTCTTCGACATTAGATCTGAAACAGGTGACAGACGATTTCGACATCTTCATCACTTGGTCTAAAGCAAAGCCTGAACATGCAGGCAAAACGCTTAAGCAGATTGCTGATGAGATGAACCTACCACTGATGGACGCAGCAAAAGCGCTTCAACCAGCCGGTGCGGTTTACCACTGCATGGATGAGAACGACGTAAAGCGCGTATTGAAATACAAGCTGACCATGGTTGGTTCTGATGGTTTACCAAATGACCCGCATCCACATCCAAGATTGTGGGGCACTTTCCCGAAAGTCTTAGGCCACTACTGCCGAGATGAAAAACTGTTTGCGCTGCCAGAAGCGATTCACAAAATGACCGGAATGTCTGCGAAGCGCTACAACCTCGCGGGAAGAGGTGAGATTCGCCAAGACGCATTTGCCGACTTAGTTTTATTTGATCCAAAGAATATTAAAGACACAGCAACATTTGAAAACCCTATTTCAGTTGCTGAGGGAATCGAAAGTGTATTTGTAAATGGTGAGTTAACTTACCAAAAAGGAAAAGTAAAAAATAATCGTTCAGGCGTTTTTATTTACCGTAATTAGAATTTAATTATTTTATTAAATATACAGTAATAAGAAAACGACGAATTAATTTAAATATATTGGAACAGAACCAATATTATCTATAAAGAAGTGGAGTTAAAAAATGACTATTAAACGTTACGGTGTTGAAGGCGGTACAGGTACAGGCGGACAACATTTACCATTTGCACGCGCAACTGAAGCGGGTGGTTTCCTATACGTTTCTGGCCAGACACCGATGACAGATGGTGAAGTGGTAGAGGGTGGCATTGTTGACCAGTCTCGCCTAGCGATCCAAAACTGTGTCGATATCATGACTGAAGCGGGCTACGGCCTAGAAGACGTAATGCACGTAAAGGTTGTGCTAACGGATTCTCGTTACTTCCAATCTTTTAATAAGGTATTCAAAGAGTTCTTCGGTGCTAACCCACCGGCTCGTATCTGCATGGTCTGTGACCTAGTGGTAGACGTGAAGGTTGAAGTAGATGTGACTTGCTACCGCGCGGATCGCGTTTAGTAATAACCTAATCACAATTACCTACTTAGAGAGTATTAGGGGTTAGTCATCCCTGTTATTATCCTTTAATACTCTCACCCTACATTTATAAAAATTACTTTAATTAAAATAGATAAAATCAATAAAGTAATTATATGAAATATAAAAATGAATGAATCATAAATAAAGTTCAAGAATGAACTCAATATTTCACTGAGAGGTGTCAAATGAACAGCACACTTTTTCTTACAGGCTTCGGCGTGTACGTATGTTTTCTAATTTGGTTAGGCTGGTTTGTCTCGCGTAATCAAAAATCTGGCGAAGATTTCTTATTAGGCGGCCGTGGCCTGCCATTATTCTTAGTACTTGGTACAACGGTTGCGACTATGGTCGGCACGGGTTCAAGTATGGGCGCGGTTGGCTTCGGCTACGCAAATGGCTGGGCAGGTGCTCTGTACGGAATTGGCGGTGCTGTGGGCATCCTATTGCTTGCACTTTGGTTTGCTCCGGTTCGTAAACTGAACTTCATGACCATGAGTGAAGAGCTGGCTTATTACGTTGGCGCTAACCGAATCGTAAAAAACGTGGTTGGCCTACTTATCTTTATCGCGTCAATCGGTTGGTTAGGTGCGCACATTCTAGGTGGCGGCATGTACCTAGCGTGGATTGCAGACATCGACCTTAACCTTGCGAAAATTATTATTGCTGCAGCTTTCACTATCTACGTTGTTATCGGTGGTTACACAGCAGTTGTATGGACCGATACGATTCAAGCAATCATCCTTTTTGCTGGCTTCATCCTAATGGCGGTAATGTCTGTTGATCACATTGGTGGCATGGATAACCTTTACGCTGCGATGGACCCTGCTGCTACAAGCTTTTTAGCAATCGATAAACTGGGCATTCTGCCTGCTGTTTCTCTGGCTGTGGTTATCGGTGTGGGCGTACTTGCAACACCTTCATTCCGTCAGCGTATCTACTCTGGTAAAGATGTTTCAACTATCCGTCGCTCATTTGTCGCTTCTGGTGTGTTGTACCTTTTCTTCTCTATTATTCCAGCAATCATTGGTATGGCTGCGCACGCAATCGACCCATCATTGGATAACCCGAACTACTCGTTCCCATACGTAGCTGCAACGGTTCTTCCAGTTGGCGTAGGCATGATTGTTCTTATCGCAGGTCTATCAGCAACCATGTCGAGTGCAAGCTCAGATGCGATTGCCGGTGTATCTATCCTACTGCGTGACGTGTACGTGATGTTCACAGGCCGCGTACCAAACAAAGAATCAATGTTGAACTACTCTCGTCTAGCTTTGGTTGTGGTGATTGGCTTCGCACTACTGTTCGCACTGACGTCAAACGACATCATTGGCTACATCACTAAGATGATTTCAACGGTTATGTCGGGCATGTTTGTGTGCGGTATGTTGGGTAAATTCTGGAAACGCTACAACTGGCAAGGTGCGCTTGCAACACTAGCGGGTGCTTCTGTAGCTTCATTCGTAGTAATGTTAAACGCTGACTACACAGCCTTCTGGGGCAACCCAGTTATCCCATCATGTCTGTTTGCTCTAACGGCAGGTGTGGTTGTGAGCCTAGTGACTCCGGCTAACCAAGTAACACCTGAAATGGCAAAAGCGATTCTTGATGACGAGCGTGCTCTGATGGAGATGGAAATGTCTGAGACTGGCGTACTTGAAAAAGAAGCGGCACCTCAACGTCCTGCAAATCAAACAAGCTAAACCTAGTCTCCACAACTGGTTTGCTTAATTCAGGCCCTGCTTAGTGGCAGGGCCTTCTCCCACATATATCTCTCTATTTTAGGATCGGCTATGCCTGCATCTTCTCATTTCAATATTGCTTTCTTTGGCGAATGTATGGTCGAAATCAGCGGCTCTCCATTAACCAAAAAGTTTGGCGGTGATACACTTAATACCGCACTTTACCTTTCTCGCTTAACTCAACATCAAAACCTCTCTGTGCACTATGCGACAGGGCTTGGCAGTGATGAGCTGTCTCAAAATATGATTGATAGCTGGCAACTAGAAGGCATTCAAACCAATTTCGTCGAACGCATTGCGAACAAGCTTCCTGGACTCTACATGGTTGAAACCGACGAGACAGGCGAGCGACACTTTCATTACTGGCGCAACGACGCGGCAGTCAAATCTTACTTTCAAGCTAGTGATCTGAATAAGCTTGAAATCGCCCTGACCGAGAAACAAGTCGATGCGGTTTACATCAGCGGTATCAGTATCGCGATTTTAGATGACGCCTATCGTGAGCGCTTATTCAAAGCTATTAGCGTGTTCTCAAATCAAGGCGGCAAGCTGATTTTTGATAACAACTATCGCCCGCAACTTTGGACGACTGAACAAGCTCAGCATTGGTACGCCAAGTTACTACCATTGGTCGACATTGCACTGATTACCGAAGACGACGACCTGCTGGTTTGGGGCAATGGCGAGAGCGTTCAACAACGCTGCCTTCGCTTAGGCTGCCAAGAGATCGTCATCAGACGTGGCTGTGAGCCATGCAAGATTGTTCAAGTTGAACAAGGCGATGTTGTTGAGAGTTATGTATCCGCGACTCGTGTTTCTAACGTGGTCGACACCTGCGCAGCAGGTGACTCCTTCGCTGCGGGTTATCTGGCGGCGCGTCTTACAGGTGAGAGCACCAATGATGCAGCTGAACTGGGTCACCAACTGGCTTCTACCGTTATTCAATACTCAGGCGCGATCATCCCGGTAAGCGCTATGAATCACTTAATTAAAAAATAGAAAAACAAAGCGAATTTATTATGTCTCAAGAAATGATCAACACACTTAAGCAGTTCAAAGTTATCCCTGTTATTCAAATCAACAAGGTGGAACATGCGATTCCACTAGCAAAAGTGTTAGTAGAAAACGGCCTGCCAGTCGCAGAAGTGACGTTCCGTACCGAAGCGGCAGCGGATTCGATTCGTGCGATGCGTGATGCCTACCCAGAGATGTGTATCGGTGCTGGTACAGTATTAACGCCAGCGCAGATCGACCTTGCGAAAGAGGCGGGCAGCGAATTCATCGTAGCACCGGGCCTGAATCCAAACACCGTAAAACGCTGCCAAGAGATCGGCATGCCAATCGTTCCGGGCGTAAACAACCCAAGCCAAGTAGAGCAAGCGCTAGAGCTTGGTCTTAACTTCTTGAAGTTCTTCCCTGCAGAAGCGTCTGGCGGCATCAACATGGTGAAATCTTTACTCGCACCTTACGTTGATGTGTCGCTAATGCCTACTGGTGGTATCGGCAAACACAACGTTAATGACTATCTAGCTGTGGATCGCGTGGTGTGCTGTGGCGGTACTTGGATGGTATCTCCGAAGATGATCGAGAACGAACAGTGGGACGAGATCGCGGAGTTAGTCCGAGAAGCGGTCGCTCTTGTGAACTAACGAGAAGCGTTTGGAATAAAGATAAGTGTTTTAAATAAAGATAAACAACAGCAGTGGTTGATGGTTCTGTTTTGTGAATTGCCTCCGATAAACAAAACAGAACGCCCGTTATATAGGAAAACTAATAATGAAAAAAACTATATTGTCTCTATTGATTTCAAGTTCAGTAGTGTCCCCAATGGCGTTAGCAATGGCTCCGAATACCGATCTAAATTTAATGCCGTATCCACAAACAGTCGAGCTGCAAGCTGGGCAAGTTAAGGTCGACGGTAACTTCAAGGTTTACATCAAAGGCTTTAACTCTGATCGCGTTGAATACACCGCGAAACGCTTTATCGATCGCCTAGAGCGCCAAACTGGCGTGCCGATTCTAAACTGGCAGGTTGATAGCGCAGACGAAGCGAACCTGATCATTGATATCGACGCGGCGCCAAAGTCTGAAGTACAGAACATCGACTCTGTAGAGTCTTACAAAATTACGACTCAGGGTGAGCAAATCACGCTGAGCGCACCAAGCCCATATGGCGCTATTCACGGCATCGAAACCCTTTTACAGCTCGTTGAAACCACAGCGACTGGCTACCACATTCCTGCTGTCACGATTGTCGATGAGCCTCGCTTCCGCTGGCGTGGTGTCTCTTACGATACCTCTCGTCACTTTATCGAATTCGATGTGCTGATTCGTCAGTTAGATGCGATGGCATCGGCGAAGATGAACGTTTTCCATTGGCACTTCTGGGACGATCAAGGTATCCGCATTCAAACGGAATCTTGGCCACGTTTGTGGTCTGAAACCGCTGATGGTAACTACTACACCAAAGACCAAGTCCGTTACTTAGTGGAATACGCTCGTAATCTTGGTATTCGTGTGATTCCAGAGGTGTCTCTTCCGGGTCACTCTTCTGCGGTTGCTTATGCTTACCCGCGCCTGATGTCGGGTGGTGAAGGTCAAAGCTATGAGCAAGAGCGTGGTTGGGGCGTGTTTGAACCATTAATGGACCCATTGAATCCAGAGCTCTATGAAATGCTGGGCGACGTATTTGATGAAGTGACCGAGCTGTTCCCAGACGAGTATTTCCACATCGGTGGCGATGAGCCGAACTATGCGCAATGGAAAAACAGCGAAAAGCACCAAGAGTTCATCGAAGAGAACAATATCGATGGCGAGCGCGGCTTACAGTCTTACCTCAACGTAAAAGTTGAAAAGATGCTGGAAGAGCGTGGCAAGAAGATGACGGGTTGGGATGAGATTTGGCATAAAGATCTGCCAACTTCTATCGTGATTCAAAGCTGGCAAGGACACGACAGTATCGGTCGTGCGGCGAAAGAGGGCTACCCAGGTATTCTGTCTACGGGTTACTACCTAGACCAACCTCAGCCAACCAGTTACCACTATCGCAATGATCCAATGCCAAGTGGCATCACGGTTGACGATAAGCTGCACAGTGGTGAGAAGTTTGTGACTTACCAATGGCAAAAGCCTCGCTCTAAAGGCAGCCCACGTAAGGGAACACTGACTATCATTGAAGCGCAAGACGGTACTTTCCGCGCGTTCAGTGATTACAACGGTAAGTCTCGTGAAGAGATCTACATCCTTGATTATGTGCCGGGTAAAACCTTTGTCGGCCACTTCGATAACTTCATGTCGTATACCGAATTCAACCTGAACTTGAATCCAAATGGGTTTGCGGAAGGCAGCTATCAGTTAATTGGTAACGTGCGCTGGCCAACCACAGGCGAAGTGATTGCGAGCAGCGATGTAGAAGGCAGCGTGATCCCTGAGCCAAACGGAGGCTACCCCGCGGAGCTAACCGACAAAGAAAAAGAGCTGATTTTAGGCGGCGAGATCACCATGTGGCTAGAAAACAAAGACAGCCTCACGGTCGAAAACTACCTATGGCCTCGCAGTTATGCAATTGCAGAACGTTTCTGGTCGGATGCAGAACTGACAGACGAACGCAGTATGTATAAGCGCATGAAAGCAATGGATACATGGTCGGAAGTATCGGTAGGGCTACGTCATCACGCAGATGCTGATATGCTGTTGAAGCGCATTGCCAAAGGCCAAGATATTCACGACCTGCGCGTGCTAGCGAAATACACCGAGCCGGCTCAATACTATGCTCGCAACTGGGAAAAGTGGAACTCCACTGAACCTAAGGGCACCTTGTACAGCCAATACGAGCGCCTAAATCGCTTCGTGGATGCTTTGCCAGTAGAAAGCTACGCGGTGTATGAGATGCAAGACTTGGTCAATGAAGTGGCGACAGGCAATCAGCAGGCGCTAGAGCAACTTGCAGAGCATTATCAGCAAGCAAAATCAGCTGCACTAGCGGCGGAAACTGTCTTCGCTGGTAACGTGTCTTCGGTAGAGACTGTGGTGGTTGCAGAGAAAACCGTTGAAGTTGCAGATTTAGCATTAACTTTGATTGCTAAAGCGCAAGCTGGCGAGAAGGTAAGAGAAGCTGACGTGAATGCCTACCAAGCGATACTGTCTGATTCAGCGAAAATCTACGATGAATCGATCATCGCGATTGTGCGCCCAACAGAACTGTTGTTGAAGCAGTTAGCTGAGTAAGTCGTTAACGGATTAGTGAATAAGTCACACGCCAATAAGTGAATCAAAATCGCCCTCTGTGGGCGGTTTTTTAGTTCTAGCGCTTCAATAGAATGTGGAGTTCAAGGTCTGTGTAAGTAACTACTCACTATCGCTATTGTTTAGTGTTAACGTAAATGTCATGCCTTGGTCTGAATTGTTCTTCGCTATTAATGTGCCTTGCATATCGCGCACGTTGTTCGCTGTGATAGCCAACCCGAGCCCCAAGCCTTCGCCCATCTTTTTGTTGGTATGAAATGGTTCGAAAATGGTTTCGAGTTGATCTTCAGACACACCACAACCGTTATCTTGAACCTTGATGATCACGCGTTGTTGCTCGGTATGAGCGCTGATCACAATGGTTGCTGGTTTCTGATTCTGCGTGGCATCGACAGCGTTTCTAAGCAGGTTACCAAGCACTTGACGAAGTCGCGCCTCTTCTCCCATTACCATCGAAATATTGGAAGCGACACGCACGCGAATATCGACGTTTTCCAGTTCGGCTTGATGAATTCGCAAGGTTTCTTGCAGTGCGTCTGTTAGGGAAACAGGATAAGGTTTCTCAAGCCTTTGAAAGGCGAATGACTTCAGCTGGCTAGTCATGTTAGCCATTCGGTCGATTAGGCTCATCACCAGATCCATGTTCGCTTTCAGCATCTTAGTCTCGCCTCTTTCCATCAGCAACTGGTTACTCGAAAGTAGGGTTTTTAGGCCAGTAAGCGGCTGATTGAGTTCATGAGTAATCGCACTCGACATCCGCCCTAGTGCAGCCAGTTTGCTAGATTCGACAAGTTCTTGCTGCGCATCTTTTAGATCTTGAGTTCGCTCTTCGACCCGCAGTTGTAGCGTTTTATTGGCGTTTTGCACCGCAATTTCGGCTTTCTTACGTTTGCTGATATCGATTACGGTACACAGGTAGTAAGTCGTCGCATGCCAAGGAAAGGCGCTAATAGAGAATAAAACAGGGAAGTAGCTGCCATCGCTGCGTCTTGCCATGGTTTCGACGCTAGTTATCTCGGCCAGCTCTTGATGCTGCTCTAAGTTTTTGAGCAGTTGCAAGGTGGTTGAATTCGGGTTACCTGCCTCAAATAACTGCCACGCCTTGATGTTATTGATCATTGAATCAGATAGTGAAAAGTAGTTCTTCGCCATCAGGTTGATATCGTGAATGCGTCCGTGTTTATCGATCAGTATTAACCCAACATGGGTTTTATTGATCATCCCAGACAGTCGTTTCTCAGACTCTTCGATAAGCTTTTGGATTCTCAGATTGCTGAGCTTTTTCTGGCGTCTTTGGTAAAGAATAACCAACAGTAACAGAATGAAAAGACAGCCAACCGCCACACTCCAGCTGATCCAGTTCGTGGTCTGGTTGAGGCTGGTTAATGGCGTTAGGTAGGTTAAACGCCAATTCAGATCGTCTAACTTGATGGACTGAATTAGGTAATCTTTATCTTGCAATCGCCACACGCGAATATGGGTTTGGTCATACAGCTCACGTTTTGTCGCTGTGGGCTGAGAATTGAAGGTGTCATTGAACCAATCGGCACTCAACCTGTTGTCACTGGAGAGAAAGAACTGATCGCGAGGGTTCTGAAACAGTATCGCCTCACCATCGGCAAACCATTGATCGGTTAACAATGACAAATCGATTTGCACCGCGACAATGCCAACCACATCAGAGGCTCGATATACGGGTGCCGCTATGAAGTAATCGGGTGTCACGCCTTTGTTTTTTGTCACCACTGAAATCGCACCACCTTGTTGGTGGATCTTCGAAACAATTGTACTGGCGTTCTTATTGCTCAGTTTGCTTCTTTCAACACTCGATACCAACAAGTCCCCTTCGCCAGAAAGCAGATACCAGCCCTTGGTGTTGGCGGCTTTATCCAATTGAATCAGCTGCTTCTTAATGCGTTTTTCTAGGCGGGCTTCACCATCAATGAAGCGCACACTGGTTTCATCATTGGTTACTAGGTAGGGCAGATAATAGAAACGCTTAAGGGTTCGCCTTGCTTCGGCAATGTAGCCAAGGAAGCGCTGTTCGGCATAGCGTTGGGCTTGTTCAAGCTTCCACTGGCTGATGCCATTCTTGGTGGTGACCTGCACCAAACCAATCAATAAACAGGTACATAGGAATAACCAATATCGATTGTTATTCATCATTTCTGATCAAATCCCTTTAAAATTAGTGGCTTGCCTCTTTGAGCTAGTGGTTTGACAAGGTTTTATGTTTGCTTTTTAAGCGAATGGAGAGTGAGACAAATCGAAGCTAACAAACATTATTAAACTGTTAAAGGAGTGTTATTCAAAGTGGGAGCTAGCTCCTTTTCGTCTGAGGTTTTTTTACATACCGTGGACGATATTAATCAGATGTAGAGTGGCGGAACCAAACTATGCAGCGTATTGCTTTAATTGAAGATGACGCGATTGTGCGTCAAGCAACCAGCCAATGGTTGCAGCTGGCGGGCTTCGATGTCACCGCATTTGAAGTAGGACAAGATGCGTTAAACGCCGTAGAGCAGGGTGATTTTCAAACCATTATCACCGATGTTCGTTTACCTGATATTGATGGTGTTGATCTGCTAGGGCGTTTCAAAGGTCTTGTGCCAGATGTGCCTGTTATTTTGATTACTGGGCATGGTGATGTCGATATGGCGGTGAAAGCCTTACAGCAAGGTGCCTATGACTTCATTGAGAAGCCATTCGACCCAGAGCGTCTGTCTCAAACGGTATCGGAAGCGGTAGATAAACATCAAAGTGGCCAAGACAGAAACAGTCGTCAGAACTATCTGGATAACCTTAAGGGCATTGAACAGGTGCTGATCGGTCGCAGTAAAGTGATGTGTGAACTGCGCGAGCAAATCCAGAAAGTCGCTTCCATAGACACCAACGTGATCATCTATGGTGAAACGGGTTGTGGTAAAGAGCTGGTCGCCTCTTGCTTACATGAATTCAGCCAACGTAAAACCCATCCGTTTGTTCCGCTCAACTGTGGCGCAATCCCAGAAAATCTCTTTGAAAGCGAGCTGTTTGGACACGAAGCCGGAGCGTTTACTGGTGCGGCCAAACGACGCATTGGTAAGCTGGAATTTGCCGACAAAGGCACAGTGTTCCTTGATGAAATAGAGAGTATGCCGCTGTCGATGCAGGTAAAAGTGCTGCGCACCTTGCAAGATAATGTCGTCGAACGCGTGGGGGGGAATCAGCAACAACATGTTGATCTACGAGTGGTCTCTGCCTCGAAAAGCGATCTACTGAATCACCCCGACTTTCGCCAAGATCTATTCTATCGTTTGAATGTTGCCCAGCTGCATTTGCCTCCACTCAGTGAGCGTGAAGAAGATGCCTTACTTTTGTTTGAACACTTCACCCAAGAAGCCAATTCCGAAACACGTATAGCCAGTGAGGCTGATCGCTATGCACTGCTCTCGTATGGGTGGCCGGGCAATGTGCGTGAACTGCGTAATGTTGCGATTCGTTTTGCGCTGGATGAAAGCCTGACCGTTGGTGATATTTTGGCGTGTCGTCCCAATTCTGTCACAGAGTCCACAACGGCAGGCATCCCGTTGGCGGTTCAAGTGCAGAGCTTTGAACGGAAAGTGATTCATGATGCGCTAGTTCGTTATCAGGGACGCATCAATGATGTTATGCAAGATTTGGATTTACCTCGTCGAACATTGAACCAAAAGATGGTGCGTTATGGGTTAAATCGAAGTGACTATGTTGACCCTTAGAGAGCGGCTTCATCGCAGTGCTTGTTGATTTTTAATGAGCAATAAATGGCTCATTGCATATTTATCAATTTACATACATTGATCACACAACTGCAACATGGTGTGACTTGCTTCCCGATCTACAGGTGTTAATTCCGGTAGCCGATAAGCAAAAAATGGCTTACTTAATAACAGGGGAATAAGCAAAAAACGGCTTATTTTAAATAGGTTTTAAAATAAAAGTAAATTAAAACAAATGGTTAAAAACTGGCATTGTGCTTGCTATCTAGTGATTGTTGTTAACAAAAATATAACGTGAATAACCCTACATGGAGAGTAACAATGAAATACAACAAGCTAGTTAAAACTTTAGCGATAGCAATGGCTTCTCTTGGCCTTATCAGTCATGCGTCAGCTGAAGAAGATCGCAGCTATATTTTAGCGACGGCCTCAACGGGTGGTACTTACTATCCGGTAGGTGTGGCCTTAGCGACATTGAGTAAAGTTAAGCTTGCGCCTAAGCAGCACTTTTCTTTAGCGGCTATCAGCTCTGCGGGCTCGGGTGAGAACGTAAAGTTGTTGAACGAGAACGAAGCTCAGTTCGCTATTCTACAAGGTTTGTATGGTGCTTGGGCTTGGCAGGGTTTAGGGCCATATGAGAAATCTGGCAGACAAACTCAACTGCGTTCAGTTTCCATGTTATGGCAAAACGTAGAACACTTTATTGTGCGTTCAGATCTAGCAAAAACAGGTACGGTAAGCGATCTAGAGAACCTAAACGGTAAGAAATTCTCTATCGGTAAGAAGAACTCTGGGACTGAAAACTCAGGTCGTCAAATCATGCAAGGCTTATCCGTGGACCCAGAACAATTTAAACTCGCCTTTATGGGTTATGGTGGCAGTGCGAGCGCATTACAAAATGGCACAATTGATGGCATGAATACGCCTGCTGGTGTGCCTGTTGGTGCGGTAACACAAGCCTTTGCTGCCTTGGGTGAAGATATTCAAATCTTGTCGTTTACCGATGCACAAATCAAACAAGCGAATGGTGATTACAATATTTGGACCAAGTATGAGATCCCAGCAAACACTTATCCAGGTGTCGATAAACCAATTACTACGATTGCCCAACCTAACTTCCTAGCGGTTCGTGAAGACATTTCTGAAGAAGATGTGTATCAACTGACCAAAGCTATCTATGAAAACCTACCTTTCCTACAAGGTATCCACAAAGCAACCAAAGCAATGGCACTTGAGAAAGGGATCGCAGGCCTTCCTGTTCCGCTTCACCCAGGTGCTGCTCGTTACTATAAAGAAGTGGGTATAGAAATCCCTTCTGAGTTGATCGTCGACTAACCCTTTGTCTTCGATTAGCCATTTATCTTTAACTCGCTATTTGGCGTGAACTGAATATTCGCGTTAATTAATTGCTTGGTGCGTTTTCATCTGTTTCGGCTACTTTGTTTGATTTGACCGTCTCCGGCTCGTTCGATTATTTGAAGTGAAAACGCACCACCTTACTTTATGGATTTTCTCTGCGCGTTTGGCTGTGGAGAGCAGGAGTTTTCTATGAGCGATTCGCTGCAGCAGGAACTGAAAAAATTCGAATTGCCTACCCGAACAGATTTCCCTTGGGTAGGCAAAGCAATAACGACAATGGGAGTGATACTCTCCCTCCTACATATTTGGTTTAATACCTTATCTACCTTGCCAGAGCTTTGGATTTCGGCGACGCATTTCGCTGGTTTCGCAATCATTTGCGCGCTTTGGTATCCCGCTCATATCTCACTGAAAAAGAGCAAGATAGCTCTGGCGGTCGATATCGGAATTGCCTTGGCGGCTCTGGCTTGTCTTATCTACATCCCCTTTGCAGAAGATGCGTTGTATGACCGAGGCGTAAAATTTATCGCCAGTGATTGGTTTTTCTCTATCTTGGCGATTGCCATCGTCATTGAGCTGATTAGACGCACTATGGGCTGGTTCATTCCAGTGCTTATCTTAGTGTGTTTAAGTTATGTAGTGCTTTGGGGACAATGGACCAGCGGTATTTTTCATTTTCCGGGTTTAAGCCTTGAGACGTTACTTTATCGAAGCTTTTATTCATCAGAAGGGATGTTTGGTTCGATCTCAAGAATCAGTTGGACCTTCGTGTTCATGTTCATCTTATTTGGCGCATTTTTAGTTCGATCTGGTGTCGGCGACTACATTATTGATGTATCCCGTGCCGCGGCGGGCAAAGTGATTGGTGGCCCTGGTTTCATTGCCGTTATTGGCTCCGGCTTGATGGGCTCTGTCTCCGGGTCGAGCGTAGCAAACACAGTATCGACGGGCGTGATCAGTATTCCCTTGATGCAAAAGGCAGGTTTCCCTTCGCGCTTCGCGGCAGGTGTTGAAGCGGCTGCATCTACTGGCGGGCAGCTGATGCCACCTGTGATGGGTGCGGGCGCGTTCATCATGGCCTCTTACACGCAAATTCCTTATGTCGATATTATTGCGGTTTCCTTCGTTCCTGCGCTTATCTACTTTTTGTCTGTGGCATTCTTCGTGCGCATCGAAGCAAAACGCAGTGGTGTGCAAAAGGTGACTTCTGGCTGTGAACCTCTATTGAAAGTATTGCTGTCGGGTTGGCACAACCTGATCCCATTAGCGGTGTTAGTGACTCTGTTGGTGAAGGGCTTTACGCCGACTTACGCTGCGGGCATCTCGATTCTGTCTGTCGTGGTGGCTTCATGGTTCTCTAAAAATCACAAAATGGGTCCAAAGGCGATCATCGAAGCGCTTTCTCAAGGCGCAAAAAACATGGCGACCACGGCTGTGTTGCTAGTGGGCATTGGTCTGGTGATCAACGTGATCAGCACGACTGGTATTGGTAACACCTTCTCGTTGATGATCAATAGCTGGGCGAACGGCGATTTGTTGGTGATGATCGCCTTAATTGCACTGGCGTCTTTGATTCTGGGCATGGGGTTACCAGTAACCGCGGCTTATATCGTGTTGGGTACTCTGTCTGCACCAGCTTTGTATAAACTGATTGCTGAAAGTCAGTTGCTCGACCTGTTGGTTTCGGGACAGTTACCGGAACAGGCGAAAGCTATCTTCATGTTGGCTGCGCCAGATAAGCTTGATTTGCTGAACGCGCCAATGGCACTTGAAACAGCCAAAGAGATGATTGCGTTAGTCCCTGCTGATTTTGTGGAAACTCTGCTTGAACAGAGCCTTGGCTTAGAAGCGATCAGCCTTGCACTGCTTTCTGCCCACTTGATCATTTTCTGGCTATCGCAAGACAGCAACGTGACTCCGCCTGTTTGTTTAACTGCATTTGCGGCTGCAACCATTGCTAAAACACCCCCGATGAGAACGGGATTAATGGCATGGAAGATAGCCAAAGGCTTGTATTTAGTACCATTGTTGATTGCCTACACTAACTTGGTAAGTTGGGATGTGATCTCCGTGTTAGTCACGGGTGGCTTTGCTGTTATTGGTACTTACGCGTTTATCGCGGCGATTGAAGGCTATCTAGAGAGCGAAGTTAATATTATTACTCGAGTAGCGTTGGTTGCGGTAGGTATAGCTCTAGTATGGCCTGATGTTTCAGTCGTGATCCGTTTGGTATGTGTTGCCATTTTTGTTGGTATCTTCATCTACAGCGGTCGTAAATACGATGCAAATCAAGTGAAAAAGGAATCAGAAAGTGAGGAAAAAAAGTTACCTCAAACCGGATCTAACACTGTCGCGTCTTCCCTATAATTAAAGGATTGAATGTAGGAATATTATGAACTCAATATACGACTATATTATCGTTGGTGGCGGCATTGTTGGCGTGTCGACGGCTTGGCAATTACAGCAAGCTCACCCTGATAAAAGTATCCTTTTAGTCGAGAAGGAACGTGGTTTCGCGCAGCACCAAACTGGCCATAATAGCGGGGTGATTCATGCTGGTGTTTACTACGCTCCGGGCAGTTTAAAGGCGGATTTTTGTAAACGCGGCGTAGAGCGCACCATCGCCTTTTGCAGCCAACACGATATCCCTGTCGAAAACTGTGGCAAGCTGTTGGTCGCGACCAATGAGCAGGAAGTGGAGCGCATGAACGCGCTCTATCAACGTTGTCATGATAATGACATTGATGTCGATTTGTTGGACCAAGCTCAGCTCAAACTTGCCGAGCCAAATATCACGGGTTTGAGTGCGATTTATGTCAAAACCACCAGTATCGTCGACTACAAAAAAGTCACCGAAGTGATGGCTCAAGAGTTTGTTGAGGCGGGTGGTAAGCTTAGCCTTGGTACGGAAGTGATCATGGCCGATGAGCAAGAAGATGAAGTGCAGTTAACGTGCAAAGTAGATGGTCAGACTCTTCAACTGAACAGTCGATTCTTGATCACGTGTTCTGGCTTGATGGCCGATAGAATGACCAAGATGTTAGACATCGAAACCGACTTCCAAATCGTGCCTTATCGCGGTGAGTATTATCAGTTAGACGCTAAGCACAACCAAGTGGTGAATCATCTTATCTATCCGATCCCTGACCCAGAACTGCCTTTCTTGGGCGTGCATTTAACACGCATGATTGATGGCTCCGTAACAGTAGGGCCAAATGCAGTTCAAGGCTGGAAGCGAGAAGGTTATGGCAAGCTTAACTTTAGCTTCAAGGACACTTGGCAGATGCTGAGCTTTGTGGGTTTTTGGAAAGTGACTGCGAATCACTTGAAAACGGGTTTGGTCGAGTTTAAGAACTCGTGGTGGAAACCGGGATATCTAAAGCTAGTGAACAAATACTGCCCGAGTATTACGGTTGATGATTTTAAGCCTTATCCTGCTGGGATTCGTGCTCAAGCGGTACTGAAGGATGGCACCTTGGTCCATGATTTCCTGTTTGCCGAAAGCCCAAGAAGCTTACATGTATGTAACGCGCCATCACCGGCTGCGACCTCTGCAATGCCGATTGGCGAGTACATCTGTGGCAAGGTAATGAAAAAGACGGCTTGATGATAACTAAAGGTTATTAAGTTGAGATGCTCTCCGAAGACAATAAAAAATCCGCAAGCTCCAATCTATTTATGATCGTGGGCTTGCGGATTTTTAGTTTTAGCCGTGTTTGCTAGGTTTAATTGTTAGTCAATTAACCAACCTTAAAGCCAATCAGGAACGAAGTTAGCGACGATGGTGACATCACTAAAGTTACGGTAACCGCGCACCATGATGCTGAATTCACCCGCTGGCTTGTTCAATACACACTGTTCGTTGCTGCTGTTCTGGTATGGGCGGCAGTCGTAGTTCGCTTTCGATACGGTGCCGTTGTGTTTCACATATAAGTCGGCATCGCCACTTCGAGGGCCGGTTAATGTTACCGTTAACTGACCTGCACTTTGAGTCGTAAATGTGAAGAACTGCTCTTCACCATATCCTGCAGTAAGTCCTTTAACAGGCACGCCATTTTGCAGCTCTTTAGGGCCTGCAACGGGTGAATCAAGGCTGGTTTCGACAAGGTAAGCAATGGCTAGTTTGGCGAACTTGGTCGCGTGTGTCGCCGTAGGATCGGAGTTCTCAAGCGTGTCGTGCTCAGTGTGAATACTTGGGTTGTAATCATTGAACATGCTTTCGAATGGCATGGCAGCTGGGTAGCCAACATTGTGCCAAGAGGCGTGGTCAGAACAGGCATAGCCACAATCATCGAAACCGTAACTGATGTCGCTCGCGTAAGTGTCGATCAGCTCGCTTAAGTAGGCGGTAAGGTTGTTGTCGGTGTAGTCTGTGATGAAGGTGATATCGTGCGCTGAACCGTTGTAGTTGGTCATGTCTAATTGCAATACCGATACAACGTTGGCTTGCTCATCTCTTAAAGCGTTGGCGACATCTTGTGAGCCTCTCAATCCCACTTCTTCGGCTGCATAACCATAAAATTTAATGGTCTTGTCTGGCTGAATACCACTGGCGATCATCAGGCGAAGCGACTCTGTTACCGTTGCAATGCCAGACGCATCATCATCGGCTCCTGGTGAGATGGTGCCTTCGCTTGTCCAAGAACCAAACGTTGAATCAAGGTGCCCACCAACAACGACGATCTCTTCAGGATATTTAGCGCCAAGCAGTGTCACTTCAACGGATTTTTGCGGATATTCGGCATGCGTGATCTGGCGTGCAGACGCATAAGGCACATCTTTAATTTCCGTCTCCCAACGTTCTAAAAGCCAATCTGAAGCCGCGACACCAGTAGAAGTAGTATAAAAACGGTTGGTGAAGTTGGTTAGATTTTCGATGGTCGTGACCATGTTGTTCGGCTCGACCTGAGCGAGTAGGTCGTTCACCGTATCTTGATGGCTGATAACTGGCTTTTCGAAGCTGCTCATTGTCAATGGCATAGCCGCCGCTTTGAGAGCACTTGCTTTGTCTTCGTGCACCATGTAGCCACCACAACGGTGAGTTTCTTCGTGCATGTGGCTGGATAGTTTCGCCAGCTCTTTCTGGTTGATTTTCGCGACGATGGAATGCTTGTTTCCAGTCACGCTTGGATAAACCGTTGCGCCATGCTGAGTCATTATATGCTGTGCGTCAGCATCGGTGGTGATCCAAACTTCTTCGTTCGCTGGTGGTGTGATGCCTAGTGATGCGTAAGCCGAAGTACTGTTGATTAAGGCTAAAGAACCTCCGAGTACAGCCAAAGCTAGCATGCTTTTTTGAATAGCCATTTGTCGTCCTTTTTATGGTGAGTATTGTTATGTTGATGGGGGTGATTTTTGTGTAATACGTGGATGTATTTGTGTAGATGTTTCATTTGCTGAACAGTTAACCGCGAAAAGGGCCCCTTTCGGAGCCCTGAATTTGCTATTGATTACTGTGTTTTAATGAAACGGTAGTGCTTGGTTTCTGAACAGATATCGCTTGAGGTACACACTTGGTACTCAACATCTACTGTGCCGTTGTGACGGAACTTGTCGACGTATGAGTTAAAGTCTGTAGCACCAACATTCTTGCCATTACGCTTAATCACGAAGTAGTCATTGGTGTCGTAATCCCATGCCAGCTTAACGCGAGCTTTGCCATTCGGCTTTTTGTTACCAAACTTCAGTTTTAATGGGAAGCCTTCCGCTGAGTCCCCTTCAATCGTAATCGACTTGCTTGTTGATGTTGCAACGCCTGCATCGTCTGTCACGGTTAGAGTAACCACGTAGTCGCCAGCTTCAGCGTAGGTATAGCGAGTCACTTCACCTGTTTGTGTGTTGCCATCGCCTAGGTTCCATTGGTAAGAAACGATCTGACCATCGCTGTCCGAACTTGTGCTGCGCAGCTCTACTTCTTTGCCTACGACCGTGTGTTCGAAAGAAGAAACTGGCGGTACGTTAGCATTGCCTGATCCGTACGATGCTTTCAGATTTGCACCTGCGTAATCTGAGTAACCCAGAATGTTCACCGTGTAGCGACCAGCTGTTGGGTTTTCAATTACACATACTTCATCGGTTACGCTTTCACTCTTACAGATATTCTCTTGAGAGCTTGGCGCATAATCTAGACCGACATACATATCCGGATCACCAGTAGACACAGCAAGATCAATCGTTAGCTTGTCTTGGCCTTCTGGTACTTCGATATCGAAGTAAGTTTTTGAGCCTGTTTCACCAGCAACTGCGGCTTCAACACCGTTTTCAAGGCGTTGATATTCCGGTTCTGGTGGAAGTGGTGGTTCGCCACACGGTGATACACCCACTAAGTTAAACGCAGAAACAACATCATCGGCACTGTAGCTAAGGTCGGTTGCTGAGTTTTTCACGCCACAGGCGCCCTGCCAAAAGTCACTGTTTTCAGACCAATAGATCTGGTTGGCTAGCACGAACAGTTCGAACGCTTTTTTGGTGTCCCAACCTTGTGTGGTTGCAAGATGGTAGAACGCCTTGTTGAACACGCCAGAGCTGTAGTGCACGTTTAAGCCATCGTAGTACTCGGATGCGTTGTTGATTGAAGAGCCATCGCGTGATGGATCGTCCATGTAACGCAGCGCACCTTCGCCTTTAAAGATATTGCGTCCGACCATCCAGTCGTTGGTGCCTTTCATATAGTATTCTGCGGCTTCACCGGCCATGTCAGAGAAGGCTTCGTTCATACCGCCCGATTGGTTTGCGTAGATCAAACCTGAGTTTTGCTCAGTGAAACCGTGGCTCACTTCATGGGCTGATACATCTAGGCTAACAAGCGGGTAAAAGAAGCTCTCCCCATCACCAAAGGTCATGGCTCTGCCGTCCCAAAATGCATTCTCGTAGTTTTCACCGTAGTGAACACGCATCATGAGCTTGAAGGAGAGTGGCGCTGTGTCGAACCAGTTTTTATACATATCGAACACGATGTTGCCAAAGTAATGGGCATCGTTGAGTGGTGAGAATGCGCCGTTCACGGCTTTATATTCGTTACGAGGACATTCATAGCTGTAAGTGGTGTCGCCGTCGGTCGCGCCATTAAGGTCAACGGTAACGACATTTTCAGACTCCATTACACACTCTGTGCCCACTTCTTGAACATCAAGGTAGTGGTAGTCGGTGCCGTATTCGTACATGCCTGTTTTTTCGTTGCCACCGGGGCCTGTACCGATCTGTGCGTGAGCAATACCTTCCCAACGGTCGATAACTTCGCCGGTGTGCGCGTCTAGCATGGTGAATGGTCGAGTCGGCTGTTCGCTGCCTTCTACTAGGTAAGAGACAACGTACACTAGTCGTGTTTTATCTACGCTTTGCTGTCCGATGCCTTGCTTCACAGAGCCTTGATAGATAAATAGCTGATGTTGAACGTTGTCTAGAGATTTGCTGGTTAAGCCTTGAGTCTTTAGATCTTTACTTGCGAGTTCAACCGCTTGAGCGCTGTTGATTGATGGCTTAACAAAAGATCGCTCTAGGGTCGTTGTTTTAAGGTAGCGACCTTGAACGGACTTAAGTGCGCCACCTTGGACACTTTGGGTGGCATTTAGGTAATGTCCCCATACCGGTGTTCCCCAGATGTTCTGCTGGATCTTAACTTTATAGATACCACGCTTTTTCAGGTTTACTTCTTTCACCATCTTGAAGCTAGAGGCGTTACTGACTCCTAACTGAGCGTTTAACCCAGAGAAGCTAGTAAAGTTGATCGGTTGATCGATTTGAACGGATTCACTTGCATGCACTGACAAAGACATAGCACTGGCTATAGCAACGGCAACTAAACGTTTTCTTATTTTCATTGTTGTTTTCTCTTTCCATGTAAAATTCAAGAAAACGTAACAAATTAATCACAGCGAATTTACATCATTCGATCTGATTAATTAGTAGCATGGCAATGATCTCTTTTATTCATGAAACTTATATTTCTCGTATTTACAGATAGTTATCATTTCTGTTTATTTTTGAACGCACCTATATGTTTATTTATAAAATCATGACACTTTTATTAAGTGTTTATTTCTCTTGGAAATTAAGATTTTCGAGTAAATTGATCTGTGCCTCAATTAACGGATTCTGGGTTGATAGAAGGATCAACGATTTGAAAGTGTCACTTTAAACAGAAGGCCATTTAGCGAATTTAGGGGCAATTTTGATAAGAAATCGAAGACTTTTCGGCTTATTTTTCGAATTGTTAGTTAAAAGAGGGAAGGGGAATCGGGCACTTGTTTGGCACAGAGCACAAAATCTGCTGGATGAAAAAAGCCAGCGACGGGTCACTGGCTTAGATTAACTTAGTTTGTGCAGGCTACTGAATATAGGTAGGCAACTGCGACACTTAATTATGGTACGTGGCTAACGTCACTAAAGCGAATTACTGCTTTTTACCGCCAACTTGTACGTAGTCGATACCGATAATACGGTTGATGATACCCAGAACAGAGCTCGTATCAGAGTTTGTTGAGCGAATCGTATCAACCGTTGCACCTTCAGGTACTAATTCCATTGCGCGGTCTTGAGTGTTACCTGGCACTTGGAAACCGACAATGTTGAAGCTCTCTGCGTGCGCTGTGTACACTTCTTCGTTGTGGCTGATACCAGAACAACCCGCTAGAGAAACAATGCCTAAAACAACTAATAACTTTTTCATAAAAATACCTTAAGAATGATTGGAACCGAGATGGCAAGCCACAAAAGCAGTGTCGTGATTATCAAGATTCAATAAGTTCATGGGAGACAGCATCTCCCGACCGATGTTGAACATTATTCCAGAGGTGTTTTGTAGTTACTGTATGGGTTTGTCAGCTGAATCATTACACAGCTGAATGGTAATGGTGAATACCGCACCCTTTAAGGCTTGGCTCTGACCTACCTCCACGGTAGCGCCGTGTTGAGCACAGATCTTCTCGACGATAGACAGCCCTAAACCATGGCCGCTCTTGGCTTTGTTACGCGCTTTGTCGCCAACGTAAAAGGGTTCGAACAGGCGAGCTTGATGTTCTTGAGCCACACCATCACCGTCATCGTGTACCGCAATCTGTAGCTGATCTTGATGCACGGTCGCTGCAATCGACACTTGTGAGCGTGCGAATTTCATTGCGTTACGCACTAGGTTATCTAGTGCTCGGTTAAATAGCGTTTCATCCGCCATTATTGAGCTAGGTTGCTCTGGTAGCGATAGGTCGATGTTGAGCTGAGTGTCTTTGTTCCAACGCGCCATTGCGTGGTCGAGAAAGTCTCGAATCTCTAATGGCTTTTTTAAGTTTTCTAGGTCAGTGCTATCGAGTTTGGCGTAATACAATAGTTCATCGACCATCTTTTCCATCTCTTCCGTGTCTTCGACAATACTCTCAATCGTGCTTTCTTGCTCTGCGTTTAGCTGGGTGTCTTTCAACATTTCAGCTTGCCACTGAATACGGAATATTGGCGTGCGCAGTTCATGAGCGACAGCATTAGTGAGTGAGCGATTACTTTCTACCAAGCGATGAATTCGGTCGGCCATTAGGTTGAAGGATTTGTTCAGTGAACCAATCGCAATACCACTTGAAGTCTCGGCTCGTGTCGAGAGATCGCCCTCCGCAAAACGCAGAGTGGCAGCCTCAAGCTTTTTAACTCGGCGGAAGATAATAAATAGATGACATAACCCATATAAGATAAAGCTCGCTAAAAAGAACAACCAAATGAGGTCATCCTCCAACTCTATTTTTTGCCTAACGAACGCTTCACTGTTGGGGAGGTAGTGATAGGTATTGTCACTGCTTGCTAAGCGAAACCATAGGTCCCGTTCATCATCGTGAAAAACAAAGGTATTCGGATTCGTGCTGAAGAACTCTGAAACGGGGCTGGGTATTTCATCGTCTGGGCTGAATGTAACCAATTTATTTCGTGTGGTTTCTACAAACTGGTTTATCGCTTGATGAGCCGCTTCAAGGCCTTGATTTTTAGCGATGTTCTCGATCAATTGCTGGTGGGCAGCCGCTTCGTAATCTTCCAGTACGTATTCGTAGTCGGTATTGAGCTGATAGACGCTAATCTCGTAGGCGACAAGGCCGGCCATAAAGCAAACTAACAGCCCTATTAAGGACTCCAAAAAGATACGTCGCATAATCGCTCTCTTTTATTACGCTCGTATTGAGCGAGGTTAACGCCAGGCGGTCGAAACAAATAAGTAACCCTTCCCGCGAATGGTCTGAATTTTCTCTGCTGGTGTGTGGTCGTCGCCCAAAATCTTCCTTAGACGTACAACCTTGTTGTCAATCGTCCGGTCTATTCCGTCGTACTCAATCCCGCGCAATGTTTGCGTCAAGTAGTCACGAGATAACGGCGTGTCTGGGTTGCTTGCCAATAACCAAAGTAGGTCAAACTCGCTGTCAGTGAGTGATAAAACCGCACCATAAAGTTCACACTTCTTATAAGTGTTTTTCAGAACGAGTTGATCGAACTGAAGGGTGTCTGAGTCATCGACTGAAGCGGTATTGGTGTCTTGGCGGCGTAATAGCGAACGAACTCTGGCCAGCAGAACTCTTGGTTTGATTGGCTTGGTGACATAGTCATCAGCCCCTGTCTCTAAACCAGCGACGTGGTCAAAGTCGTCATCGCTAGCAGTGAGCATCAAGATTTTACCTTTATAGTGCGTACGCGTCTGTCGGCAGATTGTAAGTCCATCAGTTACAGGAAGCATCAAATCCAGCAGTACGATGTCAGGTTGCTCCGTGAGGATGGTGTGTGCGGCATCACTGCCATCGTCCAACACCGTGACATCAAAATCTTGCGCGACGAAGTAGTCCTGCAACATTTTCTGAAGTTTCAAATCGTCTTCCACGATGATCATTTTAGGTTTTGTCATTCCATTATCAGCCTTGTCGTGCGTTTCACTTATTGAGATTAGGTGAGCGAGTCTTCGTCGTGATGAACCATTACGATTATACGCTATTGCATATAAGTTCAGATGCTTCGCCAAATACCTAAAGCGAATGATTAAACACTTTATAAGTTAGTTCAATGATGAATTGGCATTTATAGGAAAATAAAAAACATCGTTCAAATAGGCTCGACATTCTCATACATTTCCACGACAGATAAATTCAGCGCTAAACAATAGAATTTTCTCATCAAACATTTTGGGAATAACTGTATGAACGACTATAGAAATGCATTACTGGCGTTACCTTTGATTCTGCTAGCGGGTTGTAACTCAAGCTCTAACTCAGGTAAAGCTGCCAACAAAGCGCAAGTAAAACCTCAAGCTGATTACGTATTTTCATCAGCGAAACTGGGTGAGTTGTATAAAGAGCGACAAGAGGTCCAAGAATCCATAAAACTTGATTACAACGGTGTGCAGTATGAAATCGTTCTGTTTGCGGAAGATATTAGTGATAAGCAAAAAGTGGTTAGGCTTGCGGATAGTTTAGGTCAAAGTGTGGATCTGTACCTCCCTGATGCAGGATTTGATAGCTGCGGTATCTACACAGAGAGCAAGGGTTTGGACGTGTTTGATTGTGGTGCGGCTCAACGCTCAATCGGCAATGACACCACGTTAATTAACACGACGACGAATACTCATAAGCCCGTCGAGCTTGAGTATCACAATGAACTGGTTCAATACGTGACTAGCCTTGGGTCTACCATTCTGAGTAACACTAAAAGTGGGAACAAGGTAACGATAACCACCTCGTTTGCTTTCAACGCTTTTTACCGTGATGTGCTCAACGAGACTGGCGCTGTTGATCGCATTACTTCCACTCTAGGCGCATCAACCTATTCTCAGCTTTTTGATATCGTGAAATTGTATCAAGGCAGTGAGATGACGTTGAAGTTTACCAACCATATTGGTGGAAGTGCCGACGATGATATCAATATGTACACCGGTCGCATGATCCACAGTAACAACATGACGACGATCGTAACGCCTACGGGGTCGGTGTTCTCTGGCGGCACGGATCTTTTCGCTGCGGGTAACCCACGAGTTTTGCAACGAGCAGATACCACTAAAGCCATTGAGCTTAATAAGCAGGTTGGTGTGCACAGTTGGGCTGAGGATGATAAAACAGCCAAAGACTTCCCATACACGAACGAAAGCCATCGCAAGCAAGCGACCTACTTTAAAAAGGTAATGGGAGACAAAGGAATCGACTTCTATATCTTCACGTTGGATTCTGCTCCGGCTTCTGGCGAACACTGGGTGACTAGGGCTGAGTCAGATAAATACGGTTTCATCACACGCATTGAGTAGCTTAGGCTTGCAATAACATTAGAAACGACTGAGAAGGTTGGTGATGACGCTGTTGTCGCCAACCTTTTTTGTTCATTTTTTGATTCGTTACCTGTGTTGATTGTGGATTTCCTTGTCTTAAATTTCAGTATGAAAATTCCTTGATACTTCCTTTCCACTCCCTCCCCAAAAAGTTTCTACAAGGACTCTCACTGATTGATTCTTGAACTTTCTAAGCAAAAACATTTGACCAATAACTATCACACCTCAAATCTTTAATTGTTTTCATTAGTGCTCTAAATGATATTTAATTTATTGTTTTATAATGATTTTTGTTGTTTTGAATGCTGTATTGTTACGAGCTTGCTTTAAATAATCATTTGAACCCTAACTAAATTTCTGTCATTTTATATTTAACTGAACGTTCAATATAAAATAAAAGGACTGAGAAATGCCGAAGGTTGGGATGCCTGATATACGTAAACCACAGCTTGTTCAAGCCACCATGACGGTGATTGATCGAGTGGGTTTGCATGCCGCGAGTATTGCGTTGATCAGCAAAGAAGCGGGAGTCTCCACTGGCATTATTAATCACTATTTTGGTGGAAAGCATGGGCTGCTCGAAGAGACCATGCGTGAAATCCTTCGCCAACTATCTAATACCATCACGACTTCACTAAAAGCGCTTCCTGTTGATGCTCACCAACAGAGAATCAACGCGATCATCGATGGTAACTTCGAAGGTTACCAAGCAGAAAATAAGGTCGCGAAGGCGTGGTTGGCATTTTGGTCATATTCAATGCATGACGAGCAGCTGAAAAGACTGCAACGTGTGAATGAAAAACGTTTGATTTCACACTTACGTCTTGAGTTGAAAGGTATTTTGAATCATGAACAAGCGGATCTCGTTGCTCACGGGATTGCGTCTCTGATTGATGGTTTGTGGCTGAGAGGCACACTAAACCCAGATGGTATCGATGCTCAAAAGGCGCGTGCCATCATCAATGATTATCTAGATAAACAACTGACGTTCTACTCGTGCAGTACCAAATAGAACGCAGTGTTAGAACTAGAACAGCACTAGAACGACCAATACTTACACCCAAAATTCAAACTAGACCAGTAGAGTCTAATAACAATAATTAAGTCAGAATCTCAAATGGAAATGAACTCGTTATACATCGATGGCGCAGCGGTTAAAGCAACCTCTGGTGAAACCTTTGATAGCATTAACCCTGCCAACGGTGAACCTATCGCGACCTTAGGCCAAGCATCTTCAGCAGATGTCGACAGTGCTATTGAATCTGCGAAACGCGGGTTTGCGGTATGGTCTGCAATGACCGCTGTGGAACGCAGCCGCATTCTGTTGAAGGCAGTGGAAATACTTAGAGCTCGAAATGATGACCTTGCAAACCTTGAGGTTGTTGATACGGGCAAGCCGCTGCAAGAAGCAATTGAAGTGGACGTGGCGTCTGGCGCTGATGTTATTGAATACTTTGCTGGCTTGGCTCCAACGCTACAAGGCGACCAACAGCCGCTGAGTGAATCTCAATTTTTCTACACACGCCGCGAACCGCTAGGCATCTGTGCGGGCATTGGTGCGTGGAACTACCCTATCCAAATCGCGATGTGGAAATCGGCTCCGGCATTAGCTGCGGGTAACGCGATGATTTTCAAGCCTTCAGAAGAAACGCCGCTAACGGCGCTCAAGCTTGCTGAGATATTTACCGAAGCTGGTCTTCCTGATGGCGTGTTCAACGTGGTTCAGGGCGATTACCGTGTTGGTCAGATGCTAACGGCGCACCCAGATATCGCGAAAGTATCGTTCACGGGCGAAACCGGTACCGGTAAAGCGGTAATGGCAGACAGCGCTAAGACGCTGAAATCAGTCACCATGGAACTTGGCGGCAAGTCACCGATGATCGTGTTTGATGATGCGAAATTGGATGATGCAGTTTCAGCTTCGATGGTGGCTAACTTCTACACCCAAGGCGAAGTGTGTACTAACGGTACTCGCGTTTACGTTCATGAAAATATCTACAACGATTTCATCGACCAACTTAAAACACGCACTGAAAAGCTCATCATTGGTAACCCAATGGACATGGAGACTCAGATCGGCGCGTTGATTTCTAAAGAACACCTTTCAAAAGTCCTTGAAGCCATTGAGCTAGCTAAACAGTCGGGCGCAACCCTGCTGACGGGCGGCTATCAAGTGACAGACAACGGCCTCGAAAACGGTAATTTTGTTATCCCAACCGTGTTTGTGGATTGCGAAGACAACATGCCTCACGTTCAACAAGAGATCTTCGGCCCTGTGATGTCAGTGTTGAAGTTTTCGGACGAAGACGATGTGATTCGCCGTGCAAACGACACCAAATACGGCCTTGCGGCTGGTGTGTTCACGCAAAACCTTTCTCGTGCGCACCGTGTTATTCACCAAATGCAGGCGGGTATTTGTTGGGTTAATACGTGGGGGGACTCTCCTGCAGAAATGCCTGTTGGTGGTTACAAGCTTTCAGGTATTGGCCGTGAAAATGGACCAGAAACCCTACTTCACTATACGCAGACTAAGAGCATTCTTATTGAACTTGGCGACTACGCCAGCCCTTATGCCTAACGCGTAACACTCAATTTTATGGGTTAGCTTAACAGAGCTAGCCCCACTGACTTATCTCAGGGAAATCAAAACATGGAACAACGCTACGATTATATTATCGTCGGCGCGGGTTCGGCCGGCTGTGTGTTAGCGGATAGGCTAACGGAAAGCGGTGAACATAGCGTTTTATTACTGGAAGCTGGTGGTACGGACAAGAGTATTTTTATCCAAATGCCAACCGCGCTTTCTTACCCAATGAATACTGAAAAGTACGCTTGGCAATTTGAAACAGAGAAAGAACCGGGCCTTGATGGACGCGAACTGCACTGCCCACGTGGCAAGGTGTTAGGCGGCAGTTCATCGATCAACGGCATGGTTTATGTACGTGGCCACGCGTGTGATTTTGACCAATGGGAAGAAGAGGGCGCAGCGGGTTGGAACTACCAAGCATGCTTGCCTTATTTCCGCCGCGCTGAATCATGGAATAAAGGCGGTGATGAATACCGTGGCGACAATGGCCCTGTCGGCACTTGTAACGGTAACGATATGGAACTCAACCCGCTTTACCAAGCGTTTATCGATGCAGGTAAAGACGCCGGTTACCCAGAAACCAACGACTACAACGGCTACCAGCAAGAAGGCTTCGGCACTATGCATATGACGGTAGACAAGGGTGTTAGAGCCTCAACCTCTAACGCTTATCTACGTCGAGCATTGAAGCGTTCAAACCTAACCTTAAAGAAAGGCATTGTGGCGCGTCGTTTCTTACTTGAAGCACTCGACGTAAAAGACCAGTCATCAAAAGGTCAATCGGGCTTGGAAGCCGTCGGTGTCGAGTTTGAAAAGTCAGGCAATACCCAGGTGGCTGTGGCGAACAAAGAAGTGATCTCTTCTGCGGGTTCTATCGGTTCTGTTCAACTGCTGCAGCTTTCTGGTATCGGCCCGAAAGCCGTGCTTGAAAAGGCAGGCGTTGAGCTTAAACACGAGCTGAATGGCGTAGGTGAAAACCTTCAAGATCACCTAGAAGTGTACTTCCAATATCACTGCAACGAACCCATCACGCTCAACAGCAAGCTTGGTTTAGTCAGCAAAGGCATGATTGGTGCAGAATGGATTTTGACTCGTAAAGGCCTTGGTGCCACTAACCACTTTGAATCGTGCGCGTTCATTCGTTCTCGCAAAGGATTGAAGTGGCCAAACATTCAATATCACTTCCTGCCAGCAGCGATGCGTTACGACGGACAAGCGGCCTTTGATGGTCACGGTTTCCAAGTACACGTTGGGCCTAACAAGCCAGAGAGTCGCGGTACGGTTGCGATCACTTCTGCTGATCCGCATGCCAAGCCAGAGATCATTTTCAACTACATCTCGACTGAACAAGATCGCCAAGATTGGCGCGATTGTATTCGTCTGACGCGTGAGATTTTGTCTCAACCTGCGATGGATGTGTATCGAGGAAAAGAGATTCAGCCGGGTCTAAATATTACTTCCGATGAAGCAATTGATGAATGGGTTAAGCAGAACGTTGAAAGTGCATATCACCCTTCTTGTGGCTGCAAAATGGGTTCAGATGATGATCCAATGGCAGTGCTTGATGAAGAGTGTCGCGTTCGCGGTGTCGATAATTTACGTGTTGTCGACTCATCGGTTTTCCCAATCATTCCAAACGGTAATTTGAACGCCCCGACCATTATGGTTGCCGAGCGTGCTTCCGATTTGATTTTGGGTAAGCCAATGCTCAAAGCGCAGGACGTTCCAGTGTGGATTGCACCTGAGTGGCAAGAGAAGCAAAGAATAAATAAACCAGTAAGAGAAGCGTAAGCCTCTGTTATTAGTTTAAAAAATAGAAAGTAGTTCAAAAATAGAAAAAGCAAAAAGTAACAACAAAAATTAGTCAAAAGTCAGAAGAACTGCTCTCTATCGGTGTTGATATCGAGCAGAAAAAGGAAAGATAAAAAGGAACCATTATGACGACTCTAAATATTCAGAACATGACCACGAAAACGTTAACAGCACTAGCCATCAGTTCATTTGCATTTGGTGCTAACGCTTCTATTGAACCACAGCAATGTGAAAACGTTCGCTTCGCTGATGTAGGCTGGACTGACATTACCGCAACAACCGCCGTTACTTCTGAACTATTAAAAGGCCTTGGTTACAAAACCAAAACCGACCTACTTTCAGTACCGGTGACTTACTCTTCAATGGCGAACGGCGATATTGATGTATTCCTAGGTAACTGGATGCCAACCATGGAAGGCGATATTGCTAAGTACCGTGAAGCGGGCACGGTTGAGACCGTGCGTGCCAACCTTGAAGGCGCAAAATACACGCTAGCTGTGCCAAAATACGTGTATGACTCTGGCGTAAAAAGCTTCGCAGACCTAGCAAAACATGCCGACAAATTTAAAGACCGCATCTACGGCATCGAACCGGGTAACGACGGTAACCGCCTAATACAATCAATGATTGATTCAGACGCGTTTGGCTTGAAAGATTTCAGCCTAGTGGAATCAAGCGAAGCGGGCATGGTGTCGCAAGTATCTCGCGCTGCTCGTCGTAGCCAGTGGATCGTTTATCTAGGTTGGGCGCCGCACCCAATGAACAGCAATGTTGAGATGGAATACCTATCAGGTGGTGACGACTTCTTCGGCCCTAACTACGGCGGCGCGAATGTTTACACCAATGTTCGTTCAAACTACCTGTCTGAATGTGCAAACGTCGGTCAACTTCTGCAAAACCTAGAGTTCACACTAGAGATGGAAAACCAGTTGATGGAAGAGATTCTTAACCAAAAAGTGAAGCCAGAAAAAGCGGCTCAACAATGGTTGAACAATAACCCTCAACAAGTTGAAGCTTGGTTAGACAACGTAAAAACGCATAAAGGTGAATCAGCGACTCAAGCGGTTACTGAATACCTAAAACAAGTTAAAGCTTAGTTTTACCTACCTATCGTTCTATTTATCAAAGCTCTATAAATAAAAAAGGTGGGCTTGCCAATTGTCTATTGGTTTGAAGTAGCCCACCCATAATAAAAGGCAATATTGTGAATTTTATTACGGAAAACAAAATCCCTGTTGGTCAATGGATGGAAGCGGGTGTTGATTGGCTAACAATCAATGCAGCAGGACTCTTTGACGCTATTTCGATTTTTCTAGAAACCGTCATTATGTTTTTAGTCGATGTATTTAAGTGGATGCCACCGGCTTTACCAATCGTGATGACCGCGGCGATTGCATGGTATTTACACCGTAAACCCTCGCTTGTGATTTTCGTGGTTGCAGCTTTGCTGACTATTTTAAACCTTGGCTACTGGCAAGAAATGCTGGAAACCTTTGTCCTCGTGTTTGCAGCGACAACGATTTCCGTATTAATTGGCGTACCAGTTGGCATTATGGCCGCGCATCGCCCTTGGTTGTATACGGTGCTTAGACCCATTCTTGATTTAATGCAGACGGTTCCAACGTTTGTGTATCTGATTCCGACTTTGGTTTTATTCGGCTTGGGCATCGTTCCTGGCTTAATCTCGACCATCATATTTGCCATTGCCGCGCCAATTCGTTTGACCTACTTAGGTGTAACCAAAGTGCCTGAAGAGTTGATTGAAGCGGGTAAAGCGTTTGGTGCAAGCCGCATGAAATTGCTGATGAAGGTCGAATTACCGGCGGCTCTACCAAGCATCATGGCGGGTGTAACTCAATGTATTATGTTGTCGCTTTCGATGGTGGTTATCGCCGCCCTTGTCGGAGCTGACGGACTTGGTAAACCTGTTGTTCGTGCATTGAACACAGTGAACATCTCACAAGGTTTTGAAGCCGGGTTGGCGATTGTATTAGTCGCTATCATTCTTGATCGCTTGTGCAAAACACCAAACCAGAAGGAAGCTTAATCATGTCTAACTCTCAGGGAAAAAAGACAATGGACGCGATTACCATTAAGAATCTCGATGTTGTGTTTGGTAATAAATCGAAACAAGCGCTTGAGCTACTCGACCAAGGTAAAACTCGCCAAGAGATCATTGATGAGACTGGCCAAGTGGTTGGCGTAGATAATGTGTCGCTGACCGTTGAAGAAGGCGAGATTTGTGTGCTGATGGGGTTGTCTGGTTCTGGTAAATCATCTTTGCTTCGCGCAGTTAACGGCCTGAATGAGATCAGCCGTGGCTCATTGGCGATCAAAGATGGAGACAAGCAGGTTGATTTAGGTGAACAGTGCGACGAAGCGACCTTGCGTCATCTTCGTACTCACCGCGTTTCTATGGTGTTCCAAAAATTTGCCCTAATGCCTTGGTTAAACGTGTTAGATAACGTGGCGTTTGGTCTAGAAATGCAAGGCGTAGCCAAAGATGTTCGTCGTGCTAAAGCGCGTGAACAACTTGAAATGGTGGGTTTGGCAGAGTGGGAAACCAAGTATCCGCATGAGCTTTCTGGCGGTATGCAGCAACGTGTTGGTCTAGCGCGTGCCTTTGCGATGGATACCGACATTCTTCTTATGGATGAACCGTTTTCAGCGCTTGATCCGCTGATTCGTGCGCAGTTGCAAGATGAGCTAATTTTATTGCAAAACAAGCTTAACAAAACGATTTTGTTCGTGAGTCATGACCTAGATGAAGCACTGAAGATTGGTAATAACATTGCGATCATGGAGTCAGGCAAACTGATTCAACACGGTAAGCCTGAAGAGATCGTACTGACGCCAAAAACCGAATACGTAAAAGACTTCGTTGCTCACACTAATCCATTGAATGTGCTAAAAGGTCGCTCTTTAATGCAGCCTCTTGATTCACTGACGCAAGAGAATGAAAGCTGGAAGATCTGCGATTCTAAAGATCTCTGGATTGAACAGAGTGAAGGTGCTTTATCAGTGAAAGGTGAATCTACTTTGGCGCTTGTTGAGTGGAGCGAATCCGACGATTTAACGGCAATCAGCGCGTCGAGTGTTGTAGTGGCAAGTCCAGAGATTGGCATGCGCGATGCGATTAAACTGAAACAGCTAAGTAATCACCCGATTTTGCTGGTGGAAGACAATAAACTGGTCGGTATTTTGGATAACAGTGAATTTTATAATGCGCTTACTGGTAACTTTCAGATGAATACCGCTGCGTAAAATTTCATTTTCCAGCTTGGCGATTAGGGCTGGTTTTTTATTAGGTGGAGAGGGTTAAATCTCTCTACCTCTATGATTATTAAAATATATTATTCTTTGAGTTTATATTCTCTGGTTCATTATTTTTGTCTTCATTGAAGCTTTCATTCCCCCTTCATTAAGCAAAAGTGCCGTACCACGCAAGTTTAGTGGTATAGAAAAGATTGAGAATAGTATGAACATCAGTACAATGCGGAAAAATCAATGAAGTAATTTATCAATTTACAGTGTAATTCGAGCGCGCGTGACGTAATCACTCGAGACATTTCATCGCTTCGACGCTGTAAAACCATTCACAGTATATTAGTACAAAGGTCTGCATCTTGGACAAACATGACGAAATCCTGGTCGCTATTCGCCAAATTATTCGCGCTATCGATTTACACTCGAAAAAGCTGAGTAAAGAGTATGGTTTGACTGGCCCTCAATTAATCTTAATGAGAGCAATCCAAGAAATGGGTAATGTGACGATCAAAGAATTGTCTAATCACACCAATGTAAGCCAAGCCACCACAACCACGATCATCGATCGCTTGGAACTGAACGGCTATGTACAACGTGTTCGCAGCTCGTCAGATCGCCGCAAAGTACACGCAAACCTGACTGAAAAAGGTCAAGAGTTGCTAAACAATGCGCCACCACCGCTGCAAGATAACTTCGTTAAAAAATTCCAAAACCTAGAGCCGTGGGAGCAAAGCTTACTGCTTTCTTCAATGCAGCGAGTATCATCAATGATGAACGCAGAAGACATCGACGCCGCTCCAGTACTTCAACTTGAAGGCATTGCAAACGTAGCCAAGAGCTAACCTTATTTATAAATTGTTTATTTAGAACAACAACTTAAATAATTGTCAAATGGTCGCACTAAGCGGCCATTTTTGATCCTGCCATTTAAAATCTCTATTTGCCCTGCGTGTTAGTTACGCCTTCTTATTTTAAATTCCCCTGACTTTTTGCCCCGTTTGTAGCCGCCTCATTGGATTGTCATCAAAACTCCATTGACGATTCTCTGACAATAAAACACTAGACCGACCGGTCTGTTGTGTATTATTGTGTGCTCATCTTAACCACAAGGTGATGTATGAAACACGAATTGACGCCAACACAAATGACCATGACGTTGAACAGCATGCAGGGAGCTTTTGCACAGAAACCGATGCCAGCGATATCGGAGAGAATTGAGCATCTGCTCGCACTTAAATCTGCGCTAATCGATTACACAGATCGTTTGTGTGTAGCCGTGAGTGAGGACTATGGTCACCGCAGTCGACAAGACACTTTGATGGCCGACATATTACCTTGTATCGGAAATATTGATCACAGCATTGAGTGTTTACCTCATTGGTCGACTTCTTCGATTCGTCATTCCGGCCCTTTGCTTTCAACCTCTCGTGTTGAAGTGGTTTATCAACCCAAAGGTGTTGTCGGGATTATTGCTCCGTGGAACTTCCCGATCATGTTATCCGTCGGCCCGCTTATTTCGGCGTTGGCAGCGGGCAATCGCGCCATGATCAAGATGAGTGAATTTACCCCAGCGACGAACCAAGTATTAAGAGCGCTATTGGCGGAAGTCTTTCAATCCGATGAGGTGTGCTTGGTTGAAGGTGAGGTAGAAATCGCAGCCGCATTTTCGGCGTTGCCGTTTGATCATCTTCTGTTTACGGGGTCAACCCAAGTGGGTCGCCAATTGATATCGCGGTTGAGCGAATCATTTATGGTAAGAGCCTCAATAACGGGCAGGTGTGTGTGGCTCCTGACTATGTATTGCTACCCGAAGGGAAAGTTGAATCTTTCATTCAAGAGTATAAAAAACAGTACCAATTGCTGTTCGATGAAGGGGTCTATTCCGAGAGTTTGACGTCCCTAATCAATCCTCGTCAATGCGATCGTATTGTCGGCTTGTTGAATGAAGAACAGCAAGCAGGGACACGAATCGTGGCTTGCCATGACGAAGCGATGTACCTAGATACTCATCGCTTGGTGACACATTTGATCGTTGAACCAAGCCTGTCATCCAAGATGATGAACGAAGAGATTTTCGGCCCATTATTACCCTTGATTACGTATCGCAATGTCGAAGAGGCGTTTCAAGTCATCAATAGCAAACCAAGGCCGTTAGCACTCTACCTAATGAGCTTTGATTTGAGCTTACAGGCTCAGGTTAAGCACCAAGTTCACTCCGGTGGCATGTGTATCAATGACTGTGTTTTTCATTTAGCGGTTGATGACGCGCCGTTTGGTGGCATTGGTGAATCAGGTCAGGGCAACTATCACGGCAAAGAAGGTTTCCTTACTTTCTCCCACGCCAAAACAGTCTTGGAAACGGGTTTAGATCATCGAGTTAAGCATCTGTTTTCAAAAGAAGACAACGAATTAAAAACAGCAGTGATGGGCATGCTTGGCCAGTAAATCATTGTTGGTATGACACTGTCTATTTTCCAAAAAGTTATTTTCACGAAATTATTTTAAGAGGTTACTTTTATGTTGGAACGTTTTTTTGAACGTATGATCAAATCGTATTTGATGGTTACCGGTTTCTTAACGGCGACGGCTTTTTCCACTTTCCTCGCACCTGATTGGAGTATGCAGACGCTGTTCTCATACAACGATACCATGATGGAAAACAAAGAGTACTTGCTCGGTACTTATCAACACTGGGGTGTGATGGTTGGCTGTATTGGTGTGTTGTTGATGTTCTCGGCGAAGTACAAATCGCTGCGTACCTCAACCATGATTTACAGCGCATTTGAGAAGTCGATGTTTGTGGGCATCTTCTTATATAACGTGTGTATCAACGATTATGAGTGGTTCTATGGCTGGAGCTCAAGAGTATGACCCTGCGCTCGACTTATTACATTGGATGTCGCAAGCCGCGCATTAATTCAAATCTTAACTCAGGTTACTCACAGAAAAAGTTACTCGCAGAAAAGTTAATTACTGAAACAAGTTAATCACAGAAATTGGAGAACGTCTTATGCAGACATTCAAGAAATCGTTAGTCTTCACTGCAATGGCTGCGGCAAGCAGTGCTGCTCTTGCGGCTGAATCAGAAAAACCGAATATTGTTGTTATTGTTGGCGATGATGTGGGCTTTGCTGATACACAGCCTTATGGCTCAGAAGCGGATACCCCAAACCTAATGGCGCTGGCTGAAGAGGGGGTTAAGTTTACTAACTTTCACGCGTCACCAACCTCATCGGTAACGCGCTCTATGATGCTAACCGGAGCAAACAGTCACGAGGTTGGGCTAGGCACCTTTGATTATGCCGTCTATCCGGGCGCTATTGGTAAGCAGGGTTATGAAGGTTACCTCACTAAGAAAGGTGTTACGGTCGCCACGTTGCTTGAAGAGAGCGGCTATAACACTTACCTCTCTGGTAAATGGCATTTGGGGCACGAGGATGGCTTCCTACCTGATGATCGAGGTTTTGGTGAGAGTTATGGTATTTTAGCGGGCGGTTCGAATCACTTTAACCGAGATATGATGTTCCGAGCCAAAAACGCTGCGACAGCGGATGCGCTGCAAAAAGGCGATATTCCCGGTGTTGAAGTTGAGCCAACTTACCGCAACGGTGAAGTGGTTGAGGATAAATACAAAGGCGAATACTCAGACCAAGTTTACACCAACGAGATCATCAAGATGATCGACAGCAAAAAAGACGACGGCAAGCCTTTCTTCGCTTACGTCCCATTCACCGGTATTCACCTGCCACTGCAAGCGCCTGAGTCTGCCTATCAAGATAAAGTCGATTACTACGTTGAACATGGTTGGGACTCGCTCTCTGAGAAAGAACAAAAGTGGTACGGCAAGAAAATGGCTGTCGCAATGGGCATGATGGAGATGCAGGACCAACAAGTCGGTCAGATAGTCGATTATCTGAAAGAAATCGGGGAATACGATAATACCTACATCATGTATCTAGCGGATAACGGCCCAGAAGCGGCGGATATTACCGGTGAAAATATCAGTGATTTGATCCGAACGTGGACTGCTCATCATTTCGATAATTCGACTGAAAATTTGGGTAAGGCGAACTCCAGTGTGTCACTTGGCCCTGAGTGGGCAAGCGCTTCAACCGGTGGCGTATCTTGGTACAAAGCTTACACAGCAGAGGGCGGTCTCCGTGTGCCATTTATCGTTAAGCCAGCCAAAGCGCTTTTAGCCGGTGAAGATGCGTTGCAACCGGGAACTCAGACAGACGACTTATCCCAAGTGAAGGACATTGCAGCCACGATTCTTGAGATTGCAGAGGTCGATCATCCAGGAACCGAATATCAAGGTCGAGAAGTGGCGCCGATGAGTGGTGTGAGCTTGTTGCCTTACTTCAAAGGGGAAACGGCAGACGTGCACAGTGCCAACAATGCGATTCCATTTGAATTGTTTGGTAGCGGGATTTTGCTTAAAGGTGATTACAAGATCATCCGAATTTCTACGGGAATGGGCGGTGACAGTGAGTGGCACCTATACAACACCAAGAAAGATCCTGCAGAGCAACATGACTTGATAAATGAAATGCCAGATCTGTTCCTTGAAATGGTCGCTGAATATCAAGAATACGAAAAAGCGCAAAATATCGTCCCAGTTGACGAAACGTGGAACCCGTTTGAAAACGTGAAATAGAGGAAAAAAACACTCGGCCAACCTAATGCCATTAAGCTTGGTTGGCCGATGAACACCGTGTAAAGGAATTACGAATTGTTTTGGCTAATACAATAACTTTACATCGAGGCACTTTTCATGACGACATTATCGCTATCAAATTTGAGTTCAGTTCCGCAGTTCAATGGCAAAGCACACAGCAAGCTTCAAGCGCTAGCAAAACCGATTGGGGCGGTGTGTAATATCAGTTGCACCTACTGTTATTACTTAGAAAAACAGCAGCTGCTTGAATACCCAAAAGGCTCTCAATATACGATGGATGAAGTTCTGTTAGATCGTTATATCAAGCAGTACATAGAAGGGCAGAATACGCCTGAAATTATCTTTTCTTGGCACGGTGGAGAGCCTACCTTGTTGGGGATTGAGTACTTTCAAAAAGTCGTCGAGCTGCAGAAAAAATATTGTCCTAGCTACAGCAAGATTAGCAATGACCTTCAAACCAACGGCACGTTACTGAATGATACGTGGTGTGAGTTCTTCAAAAAGAATGACTTTATCATTGGTGTGAGCATTGACGGCCCAGAGCACTTACACAATCACTACCGGACCAACCGTGCAGGCAAAGGCACTTTTTCTCAAACAATGCGTGGCATTCGCTACTTGAAGCTGCATAACGTCGAGTTCGCGACCCTAAGCTGCGTGAATGATGTGACAGGAAAATATCCATTAGAGGTCTATCGCTTTCTGCGTGATGAAGTGGGTTCGAAGCAATTGCAGTTTATTCCTGTGGTCGATAAGCGTGCTGCTCATACTAACAACAAATGGCTCACCAACCAGAAGGCGATCATTCCTGTTTCAGGCGATCTAGAGCCGTGGAGTGTTGAATCAGCACAATGGGGAGAGTTTCTCTCTACGATTTTTGATGAATGGTACCAACATGATTTTGGTCAGGTGCTCGTGCCTTATTTTGAAAACTTCTTTGGTGTGTAGATGGGGAAAGAAAGCACTATGTGTACATTGAGTGAGATTTGCGGAAAAGGGTTAGCGGTTGAGCCCAATGGCGATGTGTATTCATGTGACCATTATGTCTTTCCTGAATTTCAGCTGGGTAATATTCAGGAACAAGCACTTTCAACTTTAGCCTTCTCGCCAAAGCAGCAGCGTTTTGGGTTCGCCAAACAGAAGTCTCTGCCGAAACAATGCCAAGCCTGTGAGTTTAAATTTGCATGTCATGGCGAATGCCCCAAAAACCGTATCATCACAAGCCGAGATGGTGAGGCGGGGTTAAATTATCTCTGTGAAGGTTGGCTGAGCTTCTTCAAGCATATCGACCCTGTTATTAAGGACTTATTCAAAGCCAATAATATTGCGTCTCGTCTGGGGTAATGGAGTAGGCGTGAATGGATTCAATCAAGATTTAAGTTAGATAGAAGGCTCGCTAAATTGTGCGAGCCTCTTGGTATTTGGTATTTGGTAACGGGTATCTAGTCAGCCGATTCTTGGGCTGGGCTCATGGCGAGAAGAGTCTCTTCCATGGCATTGTTTAGAATCGAACGGTTACGCTGCATGGCGGCCATGAGCGTTGAGCCAAGCCATAAACCATAAAGCGTTCGAGATAGCGATTCGGGCTCTGCGATAGTGAAATCACCGGCCTCATTGCCTTCTTCAAACAGCTTTGCCATACGCAGGATTATCTTTTCTGCGCCTTCTGCCATGGTCGATTGCAACGGGTTTGCAGACCCAGATACTTCTCCCGCCAGTTTTACGACAAGACATTGGATATTGAAGTCTTCAGTCAGTTTCGACGCACACCAAAACTCGAAATAGGCTTTAACGCGGTCACGACGAGAAAGCGATTCATCACTTAAAAAGTCATCCAGCTTAGCGAGATGCTCATCAAAGTAGTTAGTAAGAAGGATCTCACCAAAGTGCTCTTTGGATTTAAAGTAGTGGTAAAAAGAACCCTTCGTGCCTTCCGCTTGGTTGATGATCTTCATCAGGCCAACACCAGCAAACCCGTGTTCATTAATAAGGCTAAATCCTGCATCGAGCATAGCTTGTCGCATGTCTTTCATTGTTCTTACTCTTTATGCTGAGAATGAGGAATAGTGTAACGAGCAACATACCAACCGTCCAGTCTAGCGCGTTAGGACGCGGTCAATAATTGACTCGTTTCGTCAAATTGATTTTTCTCTTGCTTACACTTCTAAGCGATAAAACTTTTTTCAAGATAAGCGCATGCTATAAAACGAAAATAACAACCTTATAGGGCTTGTTTGGTGCCTTAAAATGGCTAAATTGGGGTGTTTTAAGTTGCTGTTTTTGTTGGTTTTTAATTTGGTGTTTTCTTGAGATCGCAATGATAGTCTTAGATTAATTTCTTTAGGGGGCTAAATGGACACCAATAACAGCACTTATCATCACCACAATTTTGCTCAGCAAGACTTATCAGAGCTTACATTTACAGCCTGTACGTTTATCCGTTGTGATTTCAGACGTTCGAACTTACGTGACGCAACGTTTATTAACTGTAAGTTTATTGAACAAGGCGATATTGAGGGATGCCACTTTGATGTTGCCGACTTACGAGATGCAAGCTTCCAGAATTGCCAGTTGGCGATGGCGAATTTTAGTAATGCGAATTGCTATGGGATTGAGCTACGTGAATGCGACCTGAAAGGGGCGAACTTTACTCGCGCTAACTTTGCCAATCAGGTGAGCAATCGCATGTATTTTTGCTCGGCATACATCACGGGTTGCAACCTGTCTTACGCTAATTTTGAACAGGCTTGTTTAGAGAAGTGCGAACTGTTTGAGAACCGTTGGATAGGCACTTACCTTGGCGGCGCGTCATTGAAAGAGTCTGATCTCAGCCGAGGTGTGTTCTCGGAAGATGTATGGGGGCAATTCAGTATGCAAGGGGCGAATTTGTGTAATGCAGAACTAGAAGGGTTAGATCCTCGCAAGGTAGACACATCGGGGATTAAAATTGTCGCTTGGCAACAAGAACAACTGCTTGAAAGCATGGGTATTGTGGTGATGCCTGATTGATAGCTGTAATTTCTAACTACAGGCTATTTGGAATATGTAAGAATTCGCTATAGAAGAAAAGCCCAAAGCTAATAACTTTGGGCTTTTCCGTATTTGGTAACCAGCATTTTATAATGAATTTTTAAAAAGAGAATGCTTGGTGATAGAGAACTGATTGGTTGATTAATGCATGCCTGAGCGCATTTTGTCGGCGAGCGCAAAGAAGACAAAAACGACGAAACAGACTAGAGCAGCACACAGTGAAGTTAAGATGGTTGTGGCGTCTTTTGAAATCAATGGAATGGTGATAGAAGCTAGCGCTATCAACATAACAAGGATATGAACAATTCGACCCGGAATTGGATTTTTATGACAGAATGAAGCCCAGAGGTAACGCATTTTCAACACCAGTATAAAATTAGTGGTTTTATTCTATTTTCTTAGTGAGTATTTTGTAAATAACAATTGGTTACAATTGGTTGTAAATATGATCTAAGTCGAATTAGTATTAAACCAGTTAAATAACAGCAGTTTATTGATCTTTTATTGAATTTTAACTTTCAAAATGAACATCATAATATTCCGTATTCTTTGGAATGCTAAGTCAAATATTATTCAACTTTTTGTTTCTTGACTTAAGATCTCACTTATTGAGTGTTTTATTAAGAGATCGGTTGCGTATAGCCATTGATATCGTAACTATCAATCGAATTAGAGTTATTCTAGAGCCTGTTATTCGCTTTATGTTATTTATCAAAGCGACTCCTCAAATTGAGAGCGAGGTAATCTTGTGAGTTGTTCGGTTTGATATACTCAGTACTCAGTACTCGTTCGATAAAGATGATGGAGATGATATGTCGAAAACCGCGAAGATCATTAATGAAGATAAACTAGTGAAAAAAGCAGTTGAGGTCGGTTTTAAAATGGCTAAATTGCAAGGTTTTGATTTGCCACATTCATCTCAACCAATAAAGGTCAAAGCGGTGTACTTGTTTCTTGTTGAAGTAAATCAGATCACGCCGTTACCAGAAAGTAAGCTTGATGGGGCAAACATTAAAAAGCGTCTGGCGCTATGGATACATAAAGCATTGCCTGACAATGATCCCTTGAAGTAAACCTTTTCCAAGCTGATATTTCTGGACTCGTTTCCTCTGAGTTCATTATTCATCGATATGTTAGATAAGAAACCTAGCGAGCTCTCGCTAGGTTTTTTTGTTTTTGAGGCCGATATTTTAATAGTGGATAGCGAGTCACTGCCATTCGAAGCGTTGTTATCTACTCGATAGAATGTTCAACACTGAGAGTGTTGGTGATTTATGCCGCTTGATTGGCAATCTGAGCACATAATTTACTAATGACTCTAACCTTCTTTTGACGCTTATTCGGTTAAAGACATTTTCTTAAGATCTCCACCGATCAAATACATTAGAACTCAAAGTATTATTTAATTCATGCTGACCGCTATTAAATGTGATACAGATCACTAATTTTTGTTTTTTTAAAGTTAAGATGTTGATCTTAGTAGGGGGTAAATGCTCATAATAAAAAGGAATTTAATTAGAGTTCAAAGGAATTTCTCGGTATGATTACATCAGCGCCTTGGGTGTTGTGTCCAGAAGTGATAGAAAAAACGAGTGAAGAATGGAGTTTTCGCGAGCCCAAAGCTTCAGATGGCAACGACATTTATCGACTGATTTCAGAATGTCCGCCACTAGACACCAACTCGTCATATTGCAATTTTTTGCAATCCACTCACTTTAGTAAAACTTGTATTTTGGTTGAGAACAAAGGTGAGCTTGCGGGCTTTATCTCGAGTTATCAAAAACCGAGTGAGCCTAATGTTCTCTTTATTTGGCAAGTTGCAGTTGCCCCTCGATTTAGAGGTCACTCTTTAGCTTACAAGATGTTGAACAGCTTACTTCGTCGAGAGTGGCTGAAGAGTATAGAAGCTATTGAAACAACCATTACTAAGTCAAATCAAGCGTCTTGGGCACTCTTTAAAAAGCTAGACGCAAAAAATAGTAGCACTGGAAAAGTGACCACTTTCTTAGATGAAAATGTTCATTTTAAAGGGCTGCACGATACTGAGTATTTGTATCGAATACCCCTTAAATAATCATTAACTTATAGGAATCAAATAACGGCCTTATCATGGATATTTTTAAAAAGCAGGAATCTAACGTACGTTCATACTCGAATAGTTTTCCAGTCACTTTTGCTAAATCAAAAGGCTGCTGGCTTGAAACAAAACAAGGTGATCGTTACCTCGATTTTCTTGCTGGAGCAGGATCTCTCAATTACGGTCATAACAATCCAATACTTAAGCAAGCTTTACTTGAGTATATTGAAATGGATGGAATTACACATGGCTTGGATATGCATTCAGAAGCCAAAGCTGAATTCCTAGAAGCTCTTAGTCGCTTTATTTTGGAACCTCGAGCATTAGATTACAAAGTTCAATTTACCGGCCCGACAGGAACAAATGCGGTTGAGGCAGCGATTAAGTTGGCGAAAAAAGTAAAAAGTCGAAGCAGTATTGTTGCATTTACCAATGGTTTTCATGGTTGTACGGCGGGTGCATTGGCTGCTACAGGCAACCAACACCACAGGCAAGGTGCGGGCTCAAATCTCAACAACGTTACGCGTTTGCCATTTGAAGGTTACGCTGGAATCGATGGTTTAAAATTATTTGAAAAGATGTTAACCGATAATTCCGCTGGTATGGATAAACCTGCTGCCGTTTTATTGGAAACGGTTCAGGGTGAAGGTGGGTTAAATGTCGCTTCAAATGAGTGGCTACAGAAGTTAAGCAAAATCTGTAAAGCCCACGATATCCTACTTATTGTGGATGATATTCAAGCCGGTTGTGGTCGAACAGGAACGTTTTTTAGCTTTGAACCTTCAGGTATAAAACCAGATATCGTTACGCTATCTAAGTCGATAAGTGGTTATGGCTTACCGATGGCTGTGGTTTTATTAAAACCTGAACTAGACAAGTGGGAGCCGGGAGAACACAACGGCACCTTCCGTGGTAACAACCATGCGTTCATTACTGCTGCGAAAGCGTTAGAAATGTATTGGTCAAATGATGATTTTGAAAATCATATTCAACGTAGCTCAAGCATGGTCGATGATGTCATTCAACGCAATCTCAAGCGTTTCCCTGAGCTATTTGTTCAACGCAAGGGACGCGGAATGATGATTGGCATTGAATGTAAAGATGGGAACACAGCTGATGAGATTGCAAAAGTGTGTTTTGACAAGGGCATGGTAATTGAGACCGCAGGTCCAAACGATGAAATCTTGAAGTTCTTTTGTCCATTAACCATTTCAGAATCGGAATTGATGCAAGGTTTAACTATTTTCGAAGACTCAGTTGAAGTGGTAGCAACCAAGCATTTCAAGAAAGCATCGTAATAGGGAGAGTAAAATGATTGTTAGAACACTTGATGAATGTCGTAATAGTGAAAGACGTATTGTATCGGATAACTGGGAAAGCACTCGCATGTTATTGAAAGATGACAATATGGGATTTTCTTTTCATATCACAACAATTTACGAAGCGACAGAAACACATATCCATTACCAAAACCACTTGGAGTCTGTGTTTTGTATGAGTGGTGAAGGGGAGATTGAAGTCGTTGGTGGTAAAACTTACTCAATCAAACCCGGTACGTTGTACATCCTAGATAAGAATGATGAGCATTATTTACGCGCATATAAAAACAAAGAAATGACAATGGCTTGTGTGTTTAACCCACCAATTACTGGCGCTGAAGTACACGATGAAAACGGCGTTTATCCACTCGTTGATTAACCCATATCTTCAGGGGTGATATCTCACCCCGCTCCCTATTATTTCGTCTTTAATCTCTTCAAGAACAAAAGGTCTTTTATGACATTTACCGTAGAAAAAATCGGCGGTACATCAATGACAGCATTTGATGCTGTGCTCGACAATATTATTCTCCGCCCTCAAAATCCGTATAACCGAATCTTTGTTGTGTCCGCATACAGCGGTATGACGGATGCATTGTTGGAATGTAAAAAAACAGGTAAGCCTGGTATCTATCAATTGATAGCGATGCGTGACGATTCGTGGAAGGATGCTCTATCTTATATTGAACGCCGCATGCTATTGACCAATGAGCATATTTTTGCGGATCCAATGAATCGTATGAGAGCTGATAAGTTCATCCGGTCTCGTATTTCAGAAGCTAAAAACTGTATCACTAACATTCTTGAAACGTGTCAATACGGACAGTTTTCACTGAGACATTATTTACCACAGATTAGAGAGTTTCTTTCTTCAATTGGAGAGTCACATAGTGCATACAACACGGCTCTTAAATTAAAAAACATTGGTATAAATTCGACCTTTGTTGACCTTTCTGGTTGGGACAACAAAACCCCTCAAAGTTTGGACGATACGATTAGAGAGGCTTTCTCTGACATTGATGTTACTGAGGAGCTTCCCATAGTAACTGGTTATGCGTATTGCAAAGAAGGTTTGATGCATACTTATGATCGTGGTTACAGTGAGATGACGTTTAGTCGTATCGCTACTATTACTGAGGCATCATTGGCGATCATCCATAAGGAGTATCACTTTAGTTCGGCTGACCCAAAAGTCGTTGGTGTAGGTTCGGTTAAACCGATTGGGGCAACTAATTATGATGTTGCCGATCAACTGGCTAACCTTGGTATGGAAGCTATTCACTCTAATGCGGCTGCTGGGTTACGAGAAAGTGGCATAGAACTGCAAATCAAAAACACCTTCGAGCCAGAACATGAGGGAACACTGATTTCTTCTGATTACCGACCAGACACGAATCACATTGAGATCATTGCCGGAAAACAGAAGGTATATGCGTTACATGTTTTTGACCAGGGAATGGTCGGTAAGGCGGACAATGTTAGTTATGAGTTAATGGAGATTATCGCAGATGCTAGAGTGAACCTTATTGGTAAAGAGATGAACGCCAATTCTATTACCTATTATCTAGGTGGTAGCACCGAGAGTTTAAACAAGGTGTCTTATAAGGCTGAGAAACGTTACCCTCAGGCATCTATTTCAGGTCGAATGGTCGCTATAATCTCAGCGATCGGTTCTCAAATTGATACCAATAAAACGCTCGCTAATGGTGTATTGGCTTTGATGAACCATAGTGTTACGCCTATTGCATTACATTCGTCTATGAGAAACGTAAATGTGCAATTTGTTGTGAGTGATGACAAGTATCAACAAGCGATTTGCGCGTTGCATGAAGAATTCTTTGACCAAGATAAAAGAACCGAGACATCGGTGAATGCAGCATAAAATTTAACAGTGGAGGGCTCACCCTCCACTGTTAAATTTTCATGGAAAAGCAAAACATCAACTGCAAATTAACGATCGCCTGTATCTATTTTGATCACACAGCAACATCAGATATGAGTATTACTACTCTTGATACTTATCGAGCTTGTTATAAAGCGTTTTGATGCTGATTCCCAAGTCTTGTGCTGTTTCCTTTTTGTTGCCTTCATTTTCTTCGAGCGTATTGATAATCGCCGCTTTCTCAATCTTCTCAAGAGAAACACCCGCCGGAACCATATCCTCAACGGTAGTCCCTGTTTCTAAAGGAGGAGTATCAAAAATTAGGTGTTCATCTTTAATCGTCTCATCTGCCAATATAAAAGCTCTTTCAATACAGTGTTTTAATTCCCTGACATTCCCTGGCCATGCATGGGCTGATATTTTTTGAAGCGCTGATGTGAAAATGGTCTTCGCAGTGGTTTCATTTGCGTTGCGATGAGCAATAAAATGTTTTGCTAAGCCGACGATGTCGTCGCCTCTTTCACGCAATGGAGGGACATGTATGGGGAAGTGAGCCAACCTGAAATAGAGATCCTCTCTCAAAAACTGTTCTTCAATAGCGACTTGTGGATCTCGGTTTGTCGCTGCAATGACTCGAGTATTAGCGATACTCGTTGCATTACTGCCTACAGGGCGATATTCACCTGTTTCTAAAACTCGTAGTAATTTGACCTGGTGTTCAAGTGGCATTTCGGTGATTTCGTCGAGAAACAATGTGCCACCTTCTGCTTGCCTAAACACCCCTTGGTGTGTGCGATTCGCCCCTGTAAAAGCGCCTTTTTCATGACCAAATAATTCACTATCAACTAACTCAGGGCTGATAGCACCGCAGTTGATCGCAATAAAAGGTTGGTTTTTACGATCACTGGCAAGGTGAATCGTTTGTGCGACTAATTCTTTACCTGCCCCACTTTCGCCGACAATCAAAACATTGGTGTCAGTCTTCGCGACTCTTCTTAAAGTTCGATACAGCTTATGCATGGGCTTAGAAGAACCGACTAACATACCGAACTGGTCTAAATCGCTGGTGGACACTTTACGCCCTTCTTCCTGCTTCTGGAGGAAGTATTGACTGAAGTCTGCAAGGGTATCTTCCAATATTTGCATGTCGACGGGCTTTCTATAATGGAAGATTGCGCCATGGTTCATCATCATGTCTAAATTTTTGTTTGGCGTACCTGTACTGATAATAATCAAGTCCATTTCGTCCAACCCTGTTGCACTCGATAAGGACTTAAAATCATCGTTAGTAAATCGAGAGACTTCAACAATAGCAGTATCTGGTTGCAGTTGTTGTAGCTTGTCAATCCAATGAACATCCATAGTACTTTGAATTATTTCAAAGCTTGATAATTCATCTAGAGAGTTTATTTTAGACCGCAATAATTCATCTTTTAACTCTATAAAAAGTGTCGGTAATGACATGATTTAACTCTCTTTTTGTACGACAGAAAACGACCTTGATAATAACATAATGTCCTTCAAATACGAATCTATCATTTACTATACGCCACCTTTTAAATGTAGTTACAATATTACTGATAGTAGAAGTGGCTAATTAACAGTATTGATATTAATTATTCTAGGATCTCCATTGATGATAATTTTTACAAAATACTCGTGTAATTAATACACCTCCGATTATTTTACCAATGGTAAATTTTCAAAATTAAAGTGTAAATCCTTTATTTTCAGTCAGTTAAAAAGTTGGCATGCTGGTTGCAATTGTACAAGTGTCAGTTAACTAGAGGAGATAATTAATGAGAAATACTGCAAGTAAAATATTATTAGCTACTTTGATTGCAACTTCTTCATCAACTGTTTTTGCTAATAGCATGTGGGAAAAAGAAACTTTCGATGCGTGGATTGATGGAAAAGCAGAAACGACTTTATTACTGAATACTAATTTAAACTCATTTGACATCAACACCTACGTTAAAAATCGAGTGGTTACTTTAACTGGCTCGGTTAAAAATGAAACAGAGAAAGATTTGGCAGAAGAGTTAGTGCTAAGCCTAGATGACGTTAAGTCTGTAAAAAACGAACTTACAGTGATTGATGAAGACAAAGAAAAAACACCCGCAGCCGTACAAGCTTTGACTGATGCTCACATAAAGACACTGGTAATCACTCGTTTATTAATGAATACCAATGTTAGTGGTAGCGATATTCAAGTTGAAACCGAAAACAGTGTGGTTATCTTGAAAGGTTCAGTTTCATCAAGCAGTGAACACGACTTAGCTTTATCTATAGCAAATAATACCCCGAATGTAGAGAGAGTGGTGGATAAATTAAATATTATTTAACCTCTCTACAATTGGTAATTTATTAAAAATTGGGGAATAACGATGATTCGCTGGTCGCTAATATTTTTTATTGTCGCAATTATTGCCGCCCTATTGGGATTTAGTGGTATCGCTGGGGCTGCTGCGACAGTAGCAAAGATCATATTTTATATATTTGCAATATCACTACTGGTTTCAGTGGTAATTATGTTGCTGAATAAAAACAAACATTAGGAGTTTATATGAACATCAAATCGAACGCTTACCGTTTTTTAACTATTGTGGGTATTACATTTGCACTTGCGGCATGTAGTGATGAAGGTCCGATGGAACAAGCCGGGGAAAATGTAGATGAGGCTGTAGAGGATACTCAAAACGCAATAGAAGATAGCTGTGAAAATATTAAAGAGCATTTAGATGCGAAAGATGAAGATTGCTAGAACTGTCATCTAGAGTGCAATGAGATGCCAAAATCCTCATAAAAATAAACCAATGAAGTAGGAATTAGACATGAAAAATATATTTGATGTGCTCAAAGACAGTCATGAAAAGCAACGACTTTTGATGGATGCGTTACTCCAAACTTCGGGAGACACACAAGCTAGGCAAGAACTCTATGTTAACCTTAAGGATGAGTTAACCAAGCATGCGATTGCAGAAGAGCGCCATTTTTATGCACCTTTGATCGAGAGTGATCAATCCATTGACATGACTAGACATGGAATCGCTGAACATCATGGAATCGACAAAATACTCGCTCAACTCGATGATACAGAGATGTCTTCACCAGCTTGGCTTGTTTTAATGAAAACATTAAAAGATAAGGTTGAACATCATTTAGAAGAAGAAGAGCAGCGTTTTTTTCAAACCGCAGGTCGAGTCTTAGATACTGAACAAAAAGAAACATTAGCTCGTAAATATGAAAAAGAGGTTGCTTGAATCACGAAGTAATCAAATTCTTTAAATAAGTATAAAACTGCTTTGTTATCAAGCTAAGGGCTCATTCTTGAGCCCTTCTTTTATTTAATTTAGAGATAGATAAATTTACGGATAAATATATTTAAATTCACGGATAAATTAAGGCGTAACATGTTTATTATTAAATATTATATGCTTCTTGCTATAGCTTGTTTTTTTGCTTCTGCTCTTATACCACAGCTAATAATCCGTGGTGTTTTTGCCTGGTGTAGTTTGTCGATGTTCATCGTTAGTGTTGCCTACATCTTCGATATGCCGTCAATATTTAGGAAGACTAGCGATGGGAAAATAGTGTGGTGGATTAGATGGATCTTCATTCCATTCTTCTTAGGTGTTCGACTGTACAATGCATGGGCAATTAAAAGAGATAAAGTTGAACCAATACAGAAGGTTGGAAAAGGTTTATATGTATCTCGTCGTTTGTTCCCTTCAGATTTATCGTTCTTAGAATCTCAAAACATCCATTGTATTGTAGATGTTACAGCTGAGTTTTCTGGTTTAGAAAGTGCAATGACCGGTGATCAATTTCGCTATTTAAACACCCCGGTTCTTGATCATAAAGTCCCTAAAATGCATAAGCTTAAACATGCTATAAATTGGATCGATACCCAAATCAATCAATCTAGATCGGTTGTTGTGCATTGTGCTCTCGGTCGAGGACGTTCTGTCTTTGTCGTAGCTGCCTATCTTTTAGCAAAAAATCCGTCACTTACTGTAGAGCAGGTCTTGAAAAGTATTAACGACGTGCGAAGTACAGCCCAATTGAACCATCTACAACTGAAAACACTTCAAGCAATCAGTGATAAAGGTTTGCTCACTCTTGGCCATAAAGCTTGCCTTATTGCCAACCCTGTTGCAGGTGGTGGTAAATGGTTGGCGAATGAACAACAGGTTATTCGTGAACTTACGAGAAAGTACAGTTTAGATATTTTTCTTACTAGCCAAGAAGTATCAGCAGAAATATTAGCTAAGCAGGCCAAAGACCGGAATACTGCGCATATTCTCGTTGCAGGTGGCGATGGGACGGTTAGTGAAGTCGCAAGGCAAGTTAGGAAGACTGATACACAACTCGGGATTATACCTTTGGGTACCGCGAACGCTCTATGTCATATGCTTTATGGATTGACCTCGAAAATATCGCCTGTTGAAAAAGCGTGTGAGGCTATTTTATCTGGCAACTCAAAAAGAATCGATCTGGCGTTCTGTAATCAACAACCAATATTACTGCTTCTTGGTATTGGGTTTGAAGAACAGATGATCGATTACGCACATCGAGAACAAAAAAATGAAAAAGGGCAATTCGCGTATTTGACTGGGTTCTTCAATGCAGTAATCACCGACGATAATCAACACTTTCAAATTTCAATCGATGACCAACCATCACAAAGTATGAAACTACAAAGTTTGGTCGTGGCGAACTCTTCCCCTTTTAGTACTGTGCTTGCTCAAGGGGGACAGCCTCCTAGGCCGGATGATGGGAAGCTGCATATTACCTATTTGGAAAACACAAATTCACTTAGTAAACGAGCTATCGCTCTATCTGATCTGTTGTTATCGAGTCTCGGAGCGAAAGAACAAGCTAGTTACTTTACTTATGCTTCGGCACAGCTCGTTAAAATTGATTCTGACCGACCTATTTCATACGTGATTGATGGAGAGACGTATTTGGCTGATTCACTGGAGATAAGTATTGATAAGCAAGCCTTAACGGTTTGTATTCCATGAATGTATTGAATAATCCGCATATTGAATAAGAAGGAGACACCATGGAAATGAATCTCTCTTTTAACTTAGAGAAGTTTCAGCATCTGATAGAGGGTAAGTTAGAGCATTGGTTAGTTGAAGCAATTAAACTTATCCCTAACCTGATTGTTGCTTTTGTTACGTTTCTTATTTTTATCTTTGTTGCCAACATAAGCGGCAAGTTGTTTAAAAGATTGAGCAATAGAGTTGTCGACTCTCAAGAAGTCATTAACTTACTGGCTTCTATTGTTAAGGTTACCATTGTTACTATTGGATTTTTTGTCGCGTTAGATTTTGTTGGGCTCCAAGGTACGGTTACATCGTTGCTTGCCGGTGCCGGTATTCTAGGTTTAGCTATCGGTTTTGCTTTTCAAGATATGACTGAGAACCTCATTTCAGGTATTACAATGAGTATTCGTAAACCTTTTAAAATTGGCGATGTTGTTGGTTCCAACGATGTCATGGGTACCATAGTCAAAATAAACTTACGAAATACACTGGTTGAAACGTTCTCTGGTCAACACGTCATGATTCCCAATAAGATGGTTTTCCGAAATATTTTGACGAACTACAGTCGAAAAGGACGAAGAAGGGTCGAGATCCCTGTGGGGATTTCCTACGCAGACTGTCCCAAAAGAGCCGCTGAGGTGATAACCAAAGCGATAAACCAAAAGTCTTATGTTAGTCGGAAAGAAGATACGACGGTTTACGCTTCAAGCTTTTCTGATAGTAGCGTTAACTTATTGGTTTGGTTTTGGATTGAGTACCCAGGAGGTTTTGGTTATATGGACGCAAAGCACGACGGTATTATAGCGGTTAAAGAGTCATTATCAGAGGCTGGAATGACAATACCGTTTCCGATTAGAACACTTGATTTTGATCCCAAAGGTGGTAAAAGTCTGTCTAGAATGATGACTGGGGCTGTCGATGACGCTTCCTAGAATAACATAGCGGTCCCTCTCGTAAAAAAGCGTCAAGGCAATATGCCTCGACGCTTTTTATTTTGAGTGATGTCAGAATTAGATCAGAATTAAACCTAGATTATTCCCACTGTTTAATGATTGTGTTGTAGGCTTTGATTCTCTTCTCAAGTTAATTAATCGTATCTATTTTAGATGGGTTATATCTGTTACAAATGCTTTGCTATCTCATCATTTTCAACTTGCAACGCCGCAACCCAATAGGAGAAAAAAGCAGACATATGTTGATTGTTAAACTTTCTAATAGTGTTTTTGAGGTAAGAAATTAGGCTTAAATTACTCTGGTACATATCGTTATAACTAACAATTAACGCAGGGGGCTGACTCAATATGTCATTGTCATTAACTTCATTGTTAATGCAGAACTTGGTGTTTACTTCGTTTATTAATGAACGTTCAACTTTTATAAATCGATTTGCAGCTCTTGCAATGTTCCCATGTGCTTTCTGTTCAATTAGGTCAACACATGAGAAGTAGTGATCTTTCAATGTACATAGTATTTTTTCTATGCCTTTATAGTGAATTACCTCAAGGGGATCATTGTCCTTTTTAAACAACATATCATTACTCCTTTTTATCTCAGTAGTATTTATAATTTCAGTTGATTTATAATAATTAAAATAAGCCTTTTCTTTGATTCTGATTTCCAACCATCATTCGCTAATAACTAATTCTGACGCATGTTGTGTATTTGGTCTCGACATGATTCCATTTCATTTTTTACCACTTTTAATCTTCTTCTCCCTTCTAAATCAGGGTTAGTTTCTAGCAGTGATTCAATGTCGGAAATGATCTTTGTCTCGACACCTTCTAGGTGCTTTAAATAGAGCTCTTGATTGTTTTTACCTTTTGTATCTTCCGCTTCAATACAGCGCTCTCTGGCATTTATCGTATAACTAGCGGGTATCTGTTCTTGATGTATTTTTGAGTAGTAAGTTAAAGATTGTAACTTTAACTCTGCACATTTCTTTACCGTGTAGATATCAAAAAGATTTTTTGCTATCTTTTCACTTCTTATGTTGGATATCGCTTTTTCGTAAATAATATTTCCACTTTTTATCAGGTTAACAATAGATAATATACTTTGGTTTCTCATGAATCCTCATTTGGTTCTAAGCTGTATTTGGTTTATTGCATTTTTTATGCCAATTAATAACCCTATATTCAGCTTGTTTCGTCTAAGGTTTTACTTTGTTTTTGTAAAAAATACATTAATAGATGTTTTCTAGTGAAATTATTACATTGATTAATGCCATTTATTAATGATATGGGAGCTTATCTTCAATTATTCTGGTACTTGTGAAAGTTGGCACGATGCTAGCATTGATTATTAAAGTAGCTAGAGATTAATATTATTCTCTGGCTTATGATAATCAAATAAGGAGAAAACTTATGCCAAAGTCAAACGCTAAAAATTCAGAAGCCAAACAACAAATTGAAGAAACTTATGAAAAAGCTGAAGAGGCCGCAGTAGAAGTTATCGAAAATGTGAAAGAGGCGGTCCATGAAACTCTCGAGGCCAGCTCTGAAAGTGTGAAGAACACGTCTGAGAAAGCGGAAAACATCATTAAAGAGCGTCCATTATTGAGTGTTGGCTGTGCGTTTCTCGCTGGTTGGGCTGTCTCGAAGTTAATCAAATAGCCATATATCAACATCGCAATTGAGAGAGCACCGTTATGCAGGTAAATAGTCAAAATGATCCAGTAAACTCTGCCAATGATAAATCGAGCGATCGTAAGGTGGATGATCTTAAACGTTCTGCTTCTGAGTTAAATGGATTGTGGAAAGACTTAGCTATATTACAGACACATACCCAGCAATGGTCTCAATCGACCTTAGAGCTTTTCTTATTGGAGTTTCGCAATAGTGTTGATGCATTTAAAAAGCGTCTTGTGTTTCAGCTCCTCTTTGTTGCGTTGTTACCGCTGTTTCTTTTTAGTATCGCCGTCGGTGCTGGAGTAGTGATCTACTACTTCACTTTGAATCTGTTAGCGGGTTACGGCGCGTTTATATTCACACTCGGTTTGATTCTAATATGCTTGGTACTTCGTTCTAGTTACTTAAAGCAATTTATAGGTTTTGGATGTACGAAAGAGCAATTGAAGGAGGGGTTACATGTCAGCACTCAAGAATCGACAAAGACAGATTCAAATGAAAAGACTTGAGGGGAGAAGTAGAGCTCGTCAAGTTGCACTTTGTATGGGACTTATTCGTCACAAAGGAAAAGAGTTTGTTCACAAGTACCCCTTGTATGCTCTTGGCATCACAGGCCTTGGTGTTGTAATTTTGAATCGAACTCATCGTTTTAAATCGTCTGTTTTTGGTTATAAACAGCTATCGCTAATACTTAATTTACTTAAGTAACCATCATTTTTAATTCAAGTTAGTGTTGGCTGACGGTATCGAGTGCCTGATTCAAATTGACGAAGCCTCAAAAAACAAAACCTCCTATTCATAGGAATAAAATGACATCAAAAAAATACAGTATTCTTAGACAACGAAGTGTGTTGCAAACTAGTTTTATGCTCCTTGCTGTTCTCATGATGTCTATTTTTACATTACATATCGCCAAGCCATTTTTGTTGCCAATCATCTTTGGTGCTTTTATTTCTTTGCTATGTAGCCCTCTAGTTAACTACCTTACTCGCTTCGGTATCCCTCGAGTCATTAACGTAATGGCTGTAATTATTGGTTTTATTGGCTTTGTTGTGATTAGTTTGAATATGTTGAGTGAGCCCGCTCAGCAATGGTGGTCAAAATTACCAATGTTGGTTGAGAATGTATCTAATGAAGTGAGTGAGGTTACTCAAAACAGTCGCTTAACTGACGCCACCGGGTTCTCCATGAGTAGTACTGTTACCAATGATGGGCTTACCAATAACACGGCTTTTTCCATTATAGAATCAGTGCTTACGACAACACCAACCATTGTTACTCAGTTGTTGGTTGCGTTTCTTATGGCGTATTTCATGATGAATTACGGTCGAAAAATTTATTCTCAAAGCTTATCTCTTTTTGAATGCTTTTCAGATAAGCGTAGGGCTGTTGAATTGGTTAAAGTTGTTCAAAAGGATTTGTCTCGTTACATAGGCGCCATCACCATCATTAATGTTTGCTTAGGACTCACTGTTGGCTTTGCTTTTTATATGATGGGATTGCAAGACCCTTTCCTTTGGGGCGCTTTTGCAGGCTTAATGAATTTTATCCCCTATCTTGGCCCGATGGTTTCAGTTACGTGCTTTGCTTTAGTCTCTTTTATACAGTTTGAGTCGTTTAGCTACGCATTGACGGTCGCTGCGATCTTCCTGGCGATTAATTTGATAGAAAGCCAATTGGTTACTCCTACATTACTGGGGAAAAGGTTTAGTCTCAATCCGCTGATTTTATTTGTATGGCTTGTATTTTGGGGTTGGCTATGGGGCTCTATGGGAATGCTAGTAGGGGTCCCATTACTTGTCTGTGTGAATGTATTTTTTGAACAGTTAAGACATCCAAGGTTGAATGCTCATAAAGGTCAGTAGAGCAGAAGTAAGCCTTGATAACCACTCAGCGTCACTTCTTTCACATAGTCTCCAATGTTGCCATTTGTATCGACGGGCCTCATTGGCTTGTTTAATGGAATACTGAGTTTCGGTGCCGAATAGAAGTCACGATTTTTACCATAGAAATCGGTTCGATAAAGTACGCGCCCATGCTCAAACTCTCTCGCGAGCACCATCTCTTGTGGGCCTCTCTCTACGATGTTTGTTTCCGATCGATAAAGAAAATAGGTATAGGTTGGTAACAGCTGAACCTTGCCGTTTGGCAGATCAGCATGCACAACTTGATGCTTGGTTGAATCGCCGACAATAGTGTAGTCACTGGGTGTTGAGTGTGTGGTCGAAAGCATCAACGGAATGGGCTCTAATTTATTCGGAATCCGGTTGGCTGGAAAGCCTAGGTCGATCTTGAGCAGTTGTGTCGGTCGGTAAGCCATGTTTTTCGGCACGCCACTCTTCCAAAAATTCTCTTCGGTAGTATTGCCGCTGCCATACACATAACTGCTATTCCATTGGTTAAAATAACTATGTTGTGGCTGGTAACTGAGGTAATAAATAGCGAGGGTTGAATACTGATCTTGTTGCCAGTTATCTTGGCTGTTACCTAGGTATTGAACGCGCCCATAGCGAGTAGTGGCTTGGAATATAACGTTTGAATCAGTGTTAGCTAACGCTGAGTTATCCCAAAACTTAGACAACCCGGCATAACCACTAAAGCCTGTAGAGGGGAATAAGTAGTGCTCCCTAAAGTACAGGTTTCCTGAGTCAATTAAGTGTGATTGCCCGTTTCGGCCATAAAGGTTGGCCGTTCCAATATTAAGGCCAATTGAAAGAGTGTCGTCGTTAGCTGATAACCGTTTGAGAAAGGCTGCGAATTGCGTTTTGTATTGCTTATCCGCTTCATTAGACCCTACGACAAGACCAAGCTCTTGAATGGTTCCTCCTGAATGAACCTCAAATTGATTGCTGCCAAGGAGTTTGTTGGTATCGTCGTTGTAGGCGCCATTGAGCCCCTGTTGCCCCCAATGTTTGGAATAGTAGTTTCGCATCAACATCAGTAGGTCTGGGTTAGCAAGGTTGGCCAATGACCATGATGAGTTTTGGTTCCACATTCGGCCGAAAGGAATGACGCGAGACTCCCAACGAAATCGAGCCGTAGCCAATTTGTTGTTCCTATTTTTATATTCAACAGGTGATAAATAGTTGTCTTGGTCGAGATCGGCTGATTGGTCAAAACCACGGATCTTGCGCCAATGCTTGGTTTCGTTTGGTGGTTGTGAATCTGTCTTTGAAGTCTGCAGATCTTTGAGTACGATTCTCGGGAAATAGTCCTTCAATTGAACTTGATTTAAGCGAGGGCGGATATCATTTGGGTTCCCTTGCCAGCGCACCCTAACAACGTATAAACGCCCGCCATCTCGAATAAACGTAGAACCAAAATACTGACCCCCACCATAACTCTGACCACTTCCATCGTGAGTATTTGCTCTTACCCAGTTAGATGGGACTCGCCAGTTTACGGCTTGGTTTCGGGTCATGTTGTTCGTGTTATCTTCCGTTACAACGACGTTAGACCATGCCGTGACTTTGCCCTCAATGTTTATCGATGATGGATACTCAATCTGAAACTCTCCGCCCTGTGCAAAGTGTGAAAATTCGAATGCTAAGTGATTGAATTTTTCAGAGTGATAAACGTAGAGAGCGCCACCTTTGTCGAAATATTCAAACACATCAGCATCCCAAGGTGGTGGTTGATAAAGAGCAAAGCCCGCGTGCTTTTCATCAGCGGTATAGCCGATAATCATAGGTTTGCGATTTAAAGTGGTATTGGCGCCGTGACTCGTATCAGGCTCTGCCAGAATCGTGTCTTCTGAAAAGTGTAGGAAAAAATCTTCGTAATCAATGCCATTTCGCTCTGCGGCGTTTCTAATTTCGTTTTCTAATTCTCCTGAATTCAGATCCAATTTTTGGTTGTACATATAACCAATCGCGCTGACGCTTTCGTTATCATTTTTATCGGCGTAAGCCCCAAACACTAAGTCACTATTGTTGACCTCCCAATCGATCACCTCTCTGGCTGATAAGGGGGAGCCATGTAAATTGAACCCATTCTCATGTTGGCTTGGTAGCACAATGGTATAGCTTGCCAAGCTGGTGTTTGAAGACACAAGGCATGTGAAGGGAAGGGCCAATAGTAGTCGAGTACGGTGTTTTTTCATCAAGCTTCCTAGTCACAATGGGAGCGATTTAATATCAGCCAAATTAAGCATCTCACGCTATGTCAGTGTAGCAAAGCACGGTATTGGGGTTCGGTGTAAATCGGGAGGTTAGCTCGAATAGATATCAGCATGTAGCTTCTAACTTGACAGTTTGGAGGTTACTAACAACTATTAAGTTGATGATTTTAAATCCGTAATCCATTGGTTCACCTAAGGTGAATGACTAAGGAAGTAGGTGCGGGTGTTTTATGATGTTCAATATGACTGAACTCGATAAATAAGGAGGGGATGCCCCTTATGATGTCTTTACTGTTTTTGTTATTACTTGTAGCGATGATATGTGCTTTTTTTGGTACAAAGACCGCTGCGTATGGCTTTTTCGCTAGCTCAGTGATCCTTGGTTTGTATTGGTTCAATCATCATGCGACTGATCCACTCTCGATCTTATTGTAAGGAGCTAACATGAATCGAAATCAGTTAACTCTCTTGAATACGCTTGGCCTGTTAGGCATGACAGCCGTTTTATTGATCGGCTTTGTTCTGCAGTTCGTGTTAAATGAACTTCCTTGTCCTTTGTGTTTGTTGCAGCGCATTGGTTTTGTGATGGTGGCGTTTGGCTTCATGCTGAATGTGGTTTATGGGCCTCAATCTCGTCACTATGGCGTCATTCTGATTGGCGCTTTGTATGGTGTGGCCACATCGCTAAGACAAGTCTCTTTGCACGTAATTCCCGGAACTCCAGGCTACGGCAGTCCTATTTTGGGAATGCACTATTACACATGGGCATTTGTACTATTTGTGGCGACGATTCTTGCTGTGTCGGTTATTTTGATGCTGACCAATAAGACCGAATCTCATGAACCATACAAGATGGGTAATTTCGGGCGGATTGTGTGTCTTCTGGCAATCGCGGTGGTGGCCTTGAATGCTATTGCTACGTTTGTGGAGTGTGGGCCATATCAGTGTCCGGATAACCCGGTGAGCTATTGGTTACTCAATCAAGGTGCGAGTTAGAAAAATGGTGCTTTGAGAGAGCGATTAAAGAGCAACTGGCAAAAGAAAAGCCACAGCGTTCGCTGTGGCTTTGTCGTTAGTGTTGTGGAGTTTATTACCGTCAGCAATTAGCTAGAGTGGTGCAATCCATTCCAAACGATGTCGCGGTAACGTGTTTGGTTGGTGTCGCCTTCCGTGCTGAAGAGCATGATGGTTGCGTCTTCATTTAAGCCTAGAGTGTCACGCGTTGCTTGGTCTGCGCCCTCTCGACAAAGTTGGTAAAGAAGACCTAGTGTAATCGCACCTGACTCACCGCTGATGATTTGGCTGTCACCTTGTAGTGGGTTACCTAGAACACGCATCCCGTTTGCTGAAATACTGTCATCAACCGAGATAAAGTAGTTACTACAATCACGCAATACTGGCCATGTCACTGGGTTTGGTTCTCCACACGCAAGGCCCGCCATGATTGAGTTCAACTCACCGGTTACGTTGACCATTTCGCCTTTCTCGCCTGAGCGGAAAATACAATCTGCGGCTGCTGGCTCTGCAATGATGGTTTCAAATGTATCTGCGCCTAGCTTGTCTGCAAGGTAGCCTAATATGCCGCCTGCCATTGCACCTACACCAGCTTGTAAGAATACGTGAGTTGGAGCGCTAAACTCTTGCTCTTGAACTTGCTCGACGGCTTCGTCTGCCATGGTCATGTAACCTTGAGAGATCCATGTTGGGATCTCTTCATAGCCATCCCATGCTGTGTCTTGTACTAGCATCCAACCGTTATCTTGAGCGGTTTGGTTTGCCATGCGTACCGTGTCGTCGTAGTTAACTTCCGTCACGATGCATTCTGCACCTAAACCTTGAATGCGGTTAACACTGGCTTGAGACGAGCCTTTTGGCATATAAACCACAGCTTTTTGGCCCATTTCACGAGCCGCCCACGCGACACCAGTGCCATGGTTACCCGCTGTTGCTGTCGTAAATACAAGTGGCTTATCCAGTTTTGAAGCAACGGTTTTAAGGTTGATCTCAGAGATGTCGATACCAAGATGTTTTGCCAGTTGACGACCTAGAGCGTAAGAGCCACCTAGCACTTTAAATGCATTCAACCCAAAACGCTTAGATTCGTCTTTTACTAGGATCGCTTTAACACCAAGGTGATTAGCAAGATTAGGAAGAGAGACAAGTGGCGTTGGTTGGTAACCTTCGATCTGACGGTGAAACTCACGCGCTTGTTGCGCTTGAGATGCAGTGAATAGCTCGCAAACTTGTCCAGTGTAAAATGAATTTTTTGATAGTTTTAACATAGGGCACACTTAGATACAGGCAGAGGAATTAAAGGCCATCAAGCGATGTTCAATGACCTTACTTTGTCGTTAATAACATTACATAGTTATTTTTTGCTATACGCAGTCACTAAAAGCAATACGTGATTACTTGATGTAAGCGATCGCTTCAACTTCGACTAGTGCGTCTTTTGGCAAACGAGCGGCTTCAACACAAGAGCGTGCTGGCGCGTTCTCTGTACCAAATACTTCCGTGTACACCTCGTTAAATGCAACGAAGTTTTCCATATCAGATAGGAAACATGTGGTCTTAATAACAGTGTCCAGTGAACCACCGCTTTGCTCTAGTACAGCTTTCAAATTTTCTAGTGACATACGAGCTTGCTCTTTAATGCCACCTTCAACAAACGCCATTGTTTTTGCATCAAGAGGCAGCTGACCAGAAGTGAAAATAAGGTCTTTGAATGCCATGCCTTGAGAGTATGGGCCGATTGCTGCAGGTGCTAGATCTGTATGGATTTTTGTTTTCATTTCATTTCTCTTTATAGGATTTTTAAGCTCTAAACTCGCGGATATATTTATAGATAGCGTGGCGAGTTATACCAAGACGTTCAGATACGAATGCTGTCGCCTCTTTCAATTCGAAAATACCATTCTCAAGCAATAGCTTGGTAATGGCTTTGTTTCGACCTTTCAAGTTGACTGACTCATCGTTGTCGACTTCAAAAATAGCGTGCTCAAGTGCTTGCTCAATCACTTCTGTTGTTGAAGCTCCAAAGTTCTCATGCACACCCACAGGGGCATGAGCAATGTCCGGCATTAAAGTTTTTATGATCTCAGGAAACGGGTGAGACAAATTCATGTTGATACAGAATAGTCCAATCGGTTTGCCATTTTCTCCAGCTAGCACACAGGTCGTAGATTTAAGCAGTGACCCATCTTTGCTGGTGGTGAAGTAACTCTTTGGCGTGACCTCACCAGTGCTCTCAAACACACTCAGCATTTTCAGCCCTAGATCGGTGATAGGTGACCCTACTTCTCGACCTGTGTGATGACCGTTCACGATCTTCACCACTGATTTTTCAAAGCTCTCGAATGAGTGAATCACTACCTCACAATGCGGACCAATAAAGTCGGCAATAGTTTCGGCTAAGCGAAAGTTCAGTGCGAGATGCTCTCTGTCATTGTCGGTGAATTCTACGTTAAACGATTTATATGCTGATGCGTTCATTTTAGACCACTGTTGTTAACTTTAATTGCCTTTCATTATCTTTGGTTACTCGATGGATTTCAAGTTGCCAATTAACTTTCTGTAACTATAAAACTATACACTCGCTCCTTGCACAAGCCTAAAGTTACAAATAAGTACCTAAAATTGATCAAAATCAACAAAAATTCTGGTTTTAGATGCGTTTGGGTCACTATAGTTAACTGTGAGATTGTGGTCACATTATTTAACTGAAATGTCAGTAAGATGCTCATCGTAACGTAAACAAAATTGAACTATAGGGTCGGTTCGTAATTGCTGACCCAACAATAATAATTAGAGGCCCCAATGACTAACTACCTAAACCGAGGCTTTGAACAAGCTGAGTTTGAAAACAGAACATCACGCGCTCAAAAAGTTATGCATGAGATGAAGCTAGACGCGATGATTTTTACTACGGAACCAAACGTTCGCTATTTTACTGGTTTTCACACTCAGTTTTGGCACAGCCCAACTAGACCATGGTTCGTTGTTATCCCAGCAGAAGGTAAACCTATTGCTATTGTTCCTGAGATTGGTGCTAGCGGTATGGCAGGAACATGGGTTGAGAACATCATTACTTGGCCTTCACCAAGGCCAGAAGATGACGGCATTAGCTTGGTTGCAAGCACGTTGAACTCTTTACCTTGTCGTCACGGCAGAGTTGGCGCGACATTAGGGATTGAGTCTCACTTGCGTATGCCAGTAAATAACTACCTCAAATTAACCACCATGGTTAAGAAAGATTTTGTTGATGTGTCATTAGCGATGCATGAGCTTCGTCAGATTAAATCACAAGCTGAAATAGAAAAAACTCGCGAAATCTGTCGTATTACCAATGTGGGCTTTAGCAAAATTCCTGGGTATGCAAAAGCCGGCATGACCGAGCGTGAAATCTGTAAACAGTTCCGTATCGATATGTTGTTAGAAGGTGCAGATGAATGTCCTTACATCATCGCAGGCTCAGGACCTGATGGTTATGACAGCATCATCATGGGTCCTACCGATCGCATTATTGAACCGGGAGATGTGTTGATCATCGATACGGGTGCTGTACGCGATGGTTACTTCTCTGATTTCGACCGTAACTGGGCATTTGGTCATGCGAGTGAGCAAACCAAAGCGGCATACCGCGCTACTTACGAAGCGACCACGAAAGGCTTCGAGGCAGCGAAACCGGGCGCAACCACGACTGACATCTACAACGCGATGTGGGGAGTACTAGAAGCTAATGGTGCATTGGGTAACGACGTTGGTCGTCTAGGTCATGGATTAGGTATGGAACTGACAGAGCGTCCGTCTAACACCGCTACCGACAACACAGTACTTAAGCCTGGCATGGTGATGACGCTAGAACCGGGCATGGTTTACGCACCGGGTAAGTCGATGGTTCACGAAGAGAACATCGTGATTACTGAAGACGGCGCTGAATGGTTGAGCGAACGAGCTGAACCAGAACTGATCATTATTTAGCTAAAAATTTAGCACCGTACAAATTTAACACCCTACAAAAGCTGACTCTGGATTCTGGAGTCAGCACATAAAAACTATAAAAATACGAGTTTCTCATGCAAACAATAGAACAGTTTCGACAATTTGAAATCCCATTACAGCACGTTCAGGCTCCAAGGATTGGTCGAGTTCATATCGGTTTAGTGCAACTAAGTACTGACCACTCTTTAGAGATGGACTGGGCAAAATTACTGGGCACACAAGCAGGAGTGTTTAGCTCCCGTGTTTATTACAGCAGCGAAATGACTCCAGAAGCGCTCGACCAAATTGCGGTTGGTATCAGTGAAGCATCCGATCTAATAGCGACGGGTTTACCCATGGATGTCATGGCGTTTGGTTGCACTTCAGCTTCTATCATTATCGGTGAAGAAAAAGTCGCTAACCTTCTTACACAAAATCGCGGTGATATTCCCGCAACCAACCCATGGACAGCTGCTCAAGCCGCATTTAAGCACTTGGGTGCAAAGAAAGTTGCCGTGTTTTCCCCCTACCCAACAGAAGTGAATTTCCCTCTTTATCAACAACTGACTGCCGCTGGCTTTGAAGTCCCTGTTTTAGGTTCACTTGGCATTGAGAAAGACACTGACATCACGACGGTTTCAAAGGAATCGATGATGGAAGCGTTGAGCAAAATGTTGCCGGGCTCTGGTGCCGATGTGGTGTTTATGTCTTGCACCAACCTTCGTGTTCTTGACCACATTCAAGAGATTGAAGATCGATTTGGTATCCCAGTCGTGTGCAGCAACTCTGCGATGTTCTGGCACTGCATGCACTTAGTCGGCAACAAAGCTCAATGTCCAGGTTACGGACAATTGCTAAATCAATAGCAACCAATGAATAAAGGAATTTTAAGATGAGTAATACAACTAAAGGTTGGTTAGCTGCCATTTTCATTGGCATGCTTTGGGGTATTCCGTGGATCGTAGGGACACCTATTTTAGAAGTAATGGACGCACAAGTCTTGGTATGGGTTCGCTATACCGTCGCTTTCATTACTCTGTTTGTGATTATCCAAGTCAGCAATGCGATGGGTAAACCACAGAAAAAAGTCGATTTTAAACTTAATTGGACAAACCGACACGACATCTTCTGGGCGGCATGTTGCGGCATTATTGGTCAAGGTGCTTTCAGTTTTCTATCGTTCCTATCTCTTGATTACATTACCGCTTCAGAAAACGGCGTGATCCAAGGCCTTATCCCAATCATCATTTTGTGTGTCGGTTTCCTTCGCCACGGCGAGCGTTTTACACCACTACAAATCTTGGCAGCTGTTGGCGCCTTCGTTGGTGTCGCTATTTTGGTCATGGACCCTTCTGTTGAAGGCAGCGGGTTTAACATTGGTCACTTGATCTGTCTGGGTAGTGCCGCGAGCTTCTCTACGATGGCTTACGCTCGTGCCAAGCTTGCTGAGAAATATGGTTCAGTAGCGACGATGTATCACCAGTTTGTTTTTGCGGCAATTGGCTTCGGTCTTTACCTACTGGTTGTCGGCGCCGATTTCTCTTCAGCTCTCGGTATTTTCAGTTCTCCACTTCGTATGGCTTGTATTGCAATTCTGGGTGTGGGTATTTCAGGTATCAGCTACCTAATCTACATCTATGCAATGGCACGAGTTGGCGTAGACGGAACGGGTATGGCACTTAACTTGATGCCTCTGTCTTCTTTCGTCCTGGCTGTGTTTGCTCTCGGTGAAGCGGTGACGCCAATGCGACTACTAGCGATAGCCGTAGTTATTGGTTCGATGATGATGTTCATGAAGTTTGGCAAGGCGAAGAAAAAAGTGCCTCAGCTGAAAACGGCGACGGAAGCGAATTAACCACTAGTTTCTACATGTAAATCATGAATATTCAGGCGTTGTTCTGCACCGCCGTTATCAAAAATTATGGAAGATAGACAGATGAACACAACAAACAGAGACACATTTTTAGGATGGACTGCTGCCATTGCTGTTGCCTGTATCTGGGGCGTAACTGGGGTTGTATCAAAGCCACTTTCTATAGCGGTTGACCCGATGACATTGGTATTTTTCCGCTACGTTACCGCGGTAATTGGCCTTTCCATCATTTTCTTTTTTACATCACGTAGCAAAAGCTTGAGCGCTGACTTAGGTTCTTCATTGAAGATCGATACCAAAGATATTGGTCGCATTGCGCTTTGTGGCATCGTTGGACAAGGGGTGTTTTCACTGTTTAACTTCCTTTCTCTGTCTCACATTGGTGCGACTGAAAACGGTGTTATTCAAGGCATGCAGCCGTTCGCGACGGTTTTCTTTGGCATGATGTTTATGAACTTCCGCATGAACAAGATTCAGTGGGGTGCTTTTATTGCCTCTGCGGTATGTATCTATGCGATGAGTGTTGGTCCAACAAACTCCATTGAAGGTGGTACACCACTACTAGGCTATGTTTACGTGACGTGTTCAATGCTGGCGCTAGCGTGGACTGCTCACTTACGAGCGAGCCTGGCGGATAAATATGGCTCAGTCGTTTCTATGCTGTACCAATATATTTCAGTTGCTGTCATGGGCATTATTGTTGTGATCACCATGGGGTTAGACTTATCTCAGATCTACATCATATTCTCTAGCCCATTGTTGATTGCTCTGCTTATTTTCTTAGGTACAGGTATCTCTGGTGGTAGCTACTTGATTCAACTTTATTCCTTCAAACGTATTGGTGTAGAGAAAGCGACAATGGCTCTTAACCTAATGCCTTTGGTTGGTTATTTGGTGGCGGTACTAACACTAGGCGAACAGATGGCTCTGGGAAAAACCATTATCGTGTCACTGATTGTTGTAGCACTTTACGTATTCACTAAGTTCGAAACGAAACAAGAAGAGCAGACTACGGAAAGATTGCCTAGCAATAAAAAAGCAACACCGGAAGCGAGCTAAATGATGAAATCTGTGACTAAAGGTTGGATGGCGGCGATTGGCGTAGGGTTGTTATGGGGTTCTGAGGGCGCATTAGCTACCTTGCCATTACAAACCATTGATGCGCGATTGTTGGTGTGGTTACGCTACATGATGGCATTCTTTGTCTTATCTTTAGTCCTGATTTTCTCAGCAATGCTCCACAAGAAAACTCAAAGCAAACCGAAGTTGGCGTTTAGTTGGGCTAATCGGAGCGAACTATTCAAGTTGTTGGTGTGCGGTGTTGTTGGCCAAGGTTTGTTTAGCTTTCTTTCGTTTCTCTCGTTGGACTATATTTCACTGTCAGAAAATGGCGTCATTCAGGGACTTGTTCCCATCGCTATCTTAGCGATAGGTCAGCTTTTTTACGGCGCTCGATTTACTCGCATGCAAATCGTCTCTAGCGGAATTGCTTTGGTTGGCGTCACCATGTTAGTGCTCGCTCCTCCGTTTACTTCTCAAGATAGAGGGGTAAATATCGGGCACCTGATTTGTCTATTGAGTGTGCTGAGCTTTGCATCGGTGACTCATTTGCGAGCTCAGCTTGCAGAAAAATACGGTGCAACTTGCACCATGCATTATCAATTTGGTTTTGCGGCGGTTGGATTTTTCATTTATCTACTGGTTTCAGGCATTGATGTACCAAGTCTGTTACTGGTAATTCGCCCTTCTTGGTCGTTACTCTGCATTATTGTGTTGGGTGGCTTTGTATCAGGACTGGGCTACATCGCATACATATACGGCATAGAGCGTGTTGGTGTTGAAGGCAGCAGTATGGCTTTAAATCTCATTCCTATGTCTGCATTTTTCATCGCTGTTTTGGTGTTTGGAGAACCCATCACACTTTTTAGGGCGCTGGCTGTGGGCTTGATTATTGTAGCAATGACGCTGTTTGCGGCATCTAACAAGTCCCGCGAGATGACATCTAAAACAGTTTTAACAAATTAATTTTAAGTATTTATTGGAGTTTCCATGACTAACATTGCCAACGTTACAGAATGGCGCCGCCATTTACATCAGTACCCAGAATTTGGTACTGAAGAGTTCATCACATCTGAATTCGTAGCGAACAAGCTCGAAGAGTTCGGCATTGAAGTTCACCGCGGTATTGGCGGGACAGGTGTGCTTGGAATTCTGAAAAATGGCACAAGCGATCGCTCGATTGGTCTACGTGCGGACATGGATGCCCTGCGTATTCATGAAAAGAACACTTTTTGTCACGCTTCAAAGCATGAAGGAGCGATGCACGCTTGTGGACATGATGGCCATACCGCGATGCTACTGGGTGCGGCGCAAGAGTTGGCAACCAAGAAGCATTTCGATGGCACTGTATACTTCATTTTTCAACCAGATGAAGAGCGAGGTACAGGAGCGAAAGCGATGATCGCTGATGGCCTGTTCACTCGTTGGAATATGGATGCAATTTACGCTATGCATAACTTACCGGGTATCCCTGAAGGTAAATTTGTGACTCGTCCAAGCTCGCTCATGGCAAGTGAAAGCAGTTTTGAAATTGTGATCAAAGCGACGGGCGGCCACGCGGCGATGCCACACATGGGAACCGATCCGATTGTGGTTGGTGCTCAAGTGGTCACTGCACTGCAAACCATCGTTTCGCGTCATTTGAGCGCCATTGATGAGACGGCTGTTATCTCGGTGACTAACTTTGTTACTAACGGTACTGTCAATGTGATTCCTTCGCAAGTGACTATTTCTGGTGATACTCGCAGCTTCACCGATCAAGCATTGCACAAGATTGAGAAAGCGATTGAGCGTGTCGTCGCTGGCCAGTGCATGTCAGCAGATGTTGATTACCAATACCACTTCAACAACAGCTTTCTATCAACGATTAATACTCCGGAAGAGACTGCTCATGCGGTAAAAGCAGCACAGGCGGTTGTCGGTGAAGATAATGTGAATGGAGCTTGTGAACGCTTCACCATCAGTGAGGATTTCTCGTTCATGTTACGCGAAGTAAAAGGGTGTTATGTGTTAGTTGGAAATGGTGTTGGTGAGTGTGGAGGCACTGCTCTTCATAACCCGCACTATGATTTTAACGATAATATTTTGGAACACGGTGTTGGGTTTTGGAAGACGCTTGTAGAGCAACAATTGTCACAGTAAATTGAAGAAAATAGAGCGAGAGGTTAACCTCTCGCTCTATTTGTATGCAATGCGTTCTCAAATTGGTGAACGATTTGGCTGACTTGGTTTGTTTAGCTTAACGATTCACCTGCTCAACAACCTCGCGTGTTAGGCGCGCGATCTCGTCCCACTTACCGTTTTCAACCAGCTTCTTGTCGACCATCCATGTACCACCGCAGGCTAATACTTGAGGCACTGCTAAGTAGTTATCGATGTTTGATGGCGTAATGCCGCCTGTAGGCATTAGTCGAATATCGCCGTATGGGCCAACGAGCGATTTCACCATGCTGATGCCGCCAGATGCTTCTGCTGGGAAGAACTTCAAGGTTGTTAGGCCCATCTCTAATGCCGCTTCAACGGTGCTTGGATTGTTCACACCTGGAATGATATCGATGCCGATCTCTTGGCATGCTTTAACTGTGTTCGGGTTAAAGCCCGGTGATACCACAAACGTTGCGCCCGCTTCTTTTGCTGCGAGTGCTTGCTTATGGTTCAAGATGGTGCCCGCGCCGATCAGCATGTCAGGCTGTGCTTGGCGAAGCAGTCGGATAGCTTTAACAGCGGCGTCTGAACGGAACGTAATTTCAGCGGCGGGAAGCCCATTCTCAGCCAATACTTTGCCTAGAGGGATAATATCCTCTGCGTTATCAATGGCGATAACAGGGATAACTTTAAGTGCTTTTAGCTGTTCGTTAATTGTAGACATGGGTTTACTTCTTAATATCAGTTTGAAAGAGTGTCGGTGATGGGTTTTGGGATGATTGCGCCGTGATGTTGAATGACCAGTCTCGCCAGTGCATTGCCTTTGCGGCAGGCTTGCTGAACAGAGCCGCCAGATAGATAGCAAGACAAGAATCCGCCATTGAATGAATCGCCTGCTGAAGTGCTATCAACTACGGTTTCTACTGGCGTGGTTTCAATTAGGCTTGGTGTTTGGGCTGGAGTTTCACTGACCAAACAGCCTTCAGCACCGAGTTTTACAATGATGGTCTGCACGCCAAGCCTGTGTAGTCGGTCGATGGTGTCTTGAGGTGTTTGGTCGCCCCATAGTTGCTGTTCATCATCAAAGGTAACCAAGGCGATATCAGTGGTTTGATAACCCAGTCGATAGCACTCTTTGGTCGCGCTTTCTGATTCCCATAGTTTTGGTCGGTAGTTACTATCAAAGGCGATGGTAACGCCACGTTCACGCAGGCCTTCAATGATAGTGAGCAACTTTAGCTGATCGCTGAGTGGCAGTATCGCGAGGGAAATGCCACTCAGAAACACCATATCAACATCGTGAAGTTGGTTGGCTATCTTATCGAAATCGGGGTGCTGTACCATGTAGCGAGCCGCCGAATCGTTGCGCCAGTATAGGAAGGTGCGCTCACCAACATCGTCGAGTTGAATGAGATAGAGCCCGGGTGAACGCTGCTCGTCAATAAGCACGAATTCGGTTGATAGTCCTTCATCTTGCCATCGGTTAAGCATCTCTTGGCTGATAGCGTCAGAGCCAAGCGCCGAGACATAGCTAGTTCGCATCGCTGGATTCGCAGTGTTATTGCAGTTCATGGGGTTGCTAACCGCAGCGCTGCGGTTCAAGTAGATTGCCGCGTTTAATGTGTCTCCACCATAGCTTTGATGCATGTCGCCAAATGGAGCCCCATTCAGTTCAATCATGCACTCACCGATGATTGCGATGTGGGTCATAATATAGCCTTAGAAAGGAAAGGTTGGGTTTGTTCGTATTGAGGAAAGCATGACCATAATGAGATATGGTCATGCTTTTTCGATTCTAATCTTACGGGAGTGAGACTAGCCGATTACTTGTTGTCTAGTTTTACGAACAACATCGTTAGGACGAAAGACAGTGCAAATACACCCACCACGCCCATCAGTGCTTGAATGAAGTTTTGCGTACCGCCTGCAAGGTAAGCTGGCAAGCTGAATACAGAAGAAAGAATGTAGCTTGTTAAGTGCGTATCGATTGTTACCGAGATAGCACCGAACACGCCTGCAGCCAAGCTCGCGGTCATCATCGCTTTGGTGTATTTCGTGAGTACACCAAATAGAGCCGGTTCCGTGATGCCTAAGATAGCGGTAACACTTGAGCCCATCGTAATTGAAGATTGCTCTTTAGAAACCGTTTTACGTTGCTTGTGCCAGATAGCCATTGTCGCGCCAGCAATTGCCATGTTACCCAAACACATGATTGGCATAAGTAGATCCTTACCATACAGTGCAAAGTTGTTCAGGCTGATTGGCGTCATGCTGTGGTGGATACCAAATACGATGGTGATCGGGCGAGTTAGACCAAACACAAAGCCTGTTAACGTCGGAGAGATTTCCAGTAGTGAGCTCATCACCCAACCTGCGCCATTACTTAGCCAGATACCAGCAGGGCCAACAAATGATAGCGTGATGGTCGAAGTTACCGTAAAGGCAAGCAGTGGTGTAAATACAGGCTTCGCAGAAGAAGGAACTAGGCGGTCAACTAACGGAGTCACTTTAGACAATAACCAGATTGCTAGAATCGCAGGAACAATCGCGCCGCCGTAGTTGAGCAGCTCAATAGGAACCACGCCAAGAACGGTCAGCTCCGGAGCAGCGCCTGCGTCTTTTAGCATTGTTGCTTTATCAACAAGCAGAGGCGCTAGCATTGCTGAAGAGACAGCAAGCGCAATGTATTCGTTTACTTTGAATACCTTAGCGGCAGAGAAAGAAACCAGCATAGGTAAGAAGAAGAACACAGCAACAGAGATCGAGCGGAAGAAATAAACTGTGTCTGAGGTTTCAGAGATAACATTGGTTGCAATAAGACCAGACAACAGGCCCATCAACATACCCGCGCCAGCGATTGCGGGTACAACCGGACCAAAGATGCCTGCGACAATACGCATCACGCCTTGGAACAGCTTGCCTTTCTCTAGTTCATCAGCCGGATTAGCGTCAGCTTGTTGAGTGTTTGATAGCGCGTTGAACCACTTCTCGACCTCAACACCGATGATGACTTGAGTTTGGCCTTGTTGAAGTACCACACCTTTCACATCTGCGATCTGCTTGATTGCTTCTTCGTCTACCAGCGACTCGTCTGCTAATTTGAATCTCAGCCTTGTCATACAGTGCGTGATACTCACGATATTGTCTTCACCACCAAGTGCAGTGATTAATAACTGTATATTTTCTTTGAAATTTTTCTTCTTCGATGATGACTTCGAGTTATTAATAACGGCATCACTTTTTTCTACCATTTGCATACTACACCTGTTATTGGAATATATTTAACTCGAGCAATCATAACGACAATCAATTTAAATCCAACGCAGTAGAAAGAGATCTCAATCACACTTAAAATCCGAAAAATTATTTTTTCACCGTTTTTGGCCAATTGGTATGTTTTGGTTATCAAAAAAAATCACTTAACGTACCAATTATTTTTACGCAAAATTAGCGCTTGAAATGTGGTTTTTAAAGCGGTTAGATAATAGGAGTTGACTTAAGTTTAGGTTATTTAATTGTGAAAGAAACTATTATATCTGATATCCATTGTATTATTACTAAACCAGACAGACACAACCTCATTACCGTGGTAGTTGAAACGAATGAAGGCGTGACAGGGTTTGGTTGTGCGACATTCCAACAAAGACCGCTTGCTGTAAAAACAATGGTCGATGAATATTTAAAACCTATTCTTATTGGTAAAAACGCCAATAATATTGAAGACTTATGGCAAATGATGATGGTCAACGCTTATTGGCGAAATGGCCCTGTTATCAATAATGCAATTTCCGGTGTTGATATGGCACTGTGGGATATTAAAGCCAAATTGGCGGGTATGCCGTTACACCAGTTATTTGGTGGTAAGTCTCGTGATGCTATTCCTGTATACACACACGCGACGAGCGACACGATGGAAGGGATTTATGAGCTGGTGGAATCTTTCCTAGACAAAGGCTACAAGCACATTCGTTGTCAGCTTGGTTTCTATGGCGGCGTTCCAACGGATTTGCATACCACTCAAAACCCGACTGAAGGTTCGTACTACGACCAAGATCAGTACATGGACAATACTCTAACGATGTTTAAGTCGCTGAGAGAGAAATATGGTAACCAATTCCATATTCTTCATGATGTTCATGAGCGCCTATTCCCGAACCAAGCGATACAATTTGCGAAGGAAGTCGAGCAATATAAGCCGTATTTCATTGAAGATATTCTGCCGCCAAATCAAACGGAATGGTTGGATAATATTCGCAGCCAGAGCTCAGTTTCATTAGGTTTAGGGGAGTTATTTAATAACCCTGAAGAGTGGAAATCATTGATTGCTAACCGCCGCATTGATTTCATTCGTTGCCATGTTTCACAGATTGGTGGTATTACCCCAGCTCTGAAACTCGGCCATCTATGTCAGAACTTCGGTGTTCGTATTGCATGGCATTGCCCGCCAGATATGACGCCAATTGGCGCAGCGGTAAACACGCATTTGAATGTGCATTTACACAATGCTGCCATTCAAGAACATGTCGAGTACAACGAGAATACACACAAGGTATTCCCGAACGCTGCAGAGCCAATTAATGGCTACTTATACGCTTCTGAAATCGCAGGTATTGGTGTTGAAATCGACCGAGAGGTTGCAGCCGAGTTCCCTGTTATGTATCGCCCCCACGAGTGGACTCAAAGTCGCCTTCCTGATGGCGCGATTCACACTCCATAACTTATCGAGTTAATTAAAATGGCCGCTTAAAGCGGCCATTTTTTTGACTAGTATTAATTACTCAATTAAATTGATCAAAGGTCTATAAGTTATTTTTATATAGCAAGATTATAACTAATAAATATTTGAGTACAGTTATTAACTTATAGGTTTTTGATTGTAAATACTTAACTGGGTTAGTTATTTAAATTAACTAAAATGGTGGGAACCTAAATAAATTATTACTTCTTATCTCGGAAGCTCATGCTCTCACTGTTAAAAGGCGTGTGGTAGGTGCATTGGTAATTGATATCGATAATATCGCTGACGATGAACAGTTCACCCGATGCCAAGAAACCTCGGTTGGTGATATTCATCGCTGCTGCATTTTTTTTGCAGCCAAGTAGCTCTGCATCTTCTTTAGAAACATTGATCGCTTGGTAGGTCGTTAAGTAGCTATCGATCTGAAGGCCTTTCGCTAGCGCATGTTTCTGGATTGAGCTTTCAATGATCTCGGCATTCATCTCTGGGAAGACACTGACAGGGATCTTGGCTTCTTCAATCTGGACTACTTTATTGTTAATCAATCGAAGACGTCTAATTTTCCAAATGTAGTCATTGTCGTCTAAAGAAAAAATCTGCTGTTCGTGGTTATCGGGTAGCGCTTTATTTAGCTGGAGCTTTTTATAAGAGATCTCTTCAAAACTGTTTTCAGTAATGGAGTTGTACACCAGTGCTGTACCAATGAGAGAAGCGTTGACGAAGTAACCAGACCCCACCTTAGATTTCACCATGCCAATAGCCTCTAGCTTGGCTAGTGCTTTACGAATCGTGAAACGAGATAATCCATATATTTCAGAGAGTTCTCTTTCCGCGGGAAGCTTATGATTGATACTGTTTTGACAGATCTTGCTCACAATATCTTGGACAACTAACTCGTACTTTTTCATAGATCAATAACTTTAAAGTGTATTCACTGTGACTAAAGAATAGTGAACTAAATCAGGGATTCAGTACGCTCTGAATGACTCATAATTGTAACATAGAAGGTTAAGTGGGTGATGATAAATAGGGTTAGTTAGGGGTACTAGTGACCACCTTTTGCGCTGACTTGATTACATCTTGTGATTCTAGTCCTCATTTTGTAAAACAAGATTATGAACTTTAACGTGCGGCATTTAATGTCTGTGTTGTTGCTATTTTAAGTGACTAATTCAGGAGTAGGGTATGAGTTCGAATCAAATCAAAATGTCGTATTTGATGTGGGTAATGTGATTGTGCGTTGGTCGCCGCTGGAAATTACTCAACTAACGTTTGGGAACATTGCCGACCCTGAAGCCCGAGCGCTTTCGATTTTCCAAAGTGCGATTTGGTCGGATTTGAACAAAGGGTTCTTAACCGAAAATGAAGCCAAACTTCGCTACCAACAAGAGCTCGATTTATCTTCATTAGAGTGCGACCGCCTGTTTTATTACGTTAAGAAAACGCAGATCTTATTGCATGGTTCTGTCGACCTTATCGAGCGCGTAAAGCGTGCTGGGTATGGTGTGTATGCACTTACCGACAACGTGGTCGAGATTGTTGAATACTTAAAAAATACTTATCAATTTTGGGCGTTGTTTGATGGTGCGGCAGTATCTGCTGAACTTGGTTTGCTTAAGCCACAACCTGAAATCTACCAAGTGCTGTTATCTAATTATGGGCTTAAAGCTTCAGAAACCGTCTTCATTGATGATATGCCTTATAACGTTGAAGGTGCGAGATCTGTGGGTATGGCTGCTATCCAGTTTACCGATGCCGTTCAGTGTGAAAACAGCTTGCAGGCGCTTGGCGTTAATTTATTAGATTGACACCTTGGCGAGTGAGTTAAATTTGAGGGTGTAGAAAATGAAAAGATACCCACCTAAGTCTATCGTTGCATTCTTGTTTTTGACTATATCAGCGCTGGTTTTAGTTGCGGCTGTCGTGCTTCAAATTCGCGGTGAACAAGCGTGCGATAAAACAACGCTGATAATTAGATTAAGAGCCATGCTATTGAAACATCGCTCTTTTTTAGATTTGGATACGCGCTTTCTTGTTTAATCGCGAGTTTGTTCGGCATTCAAATGCCGAATCAGCTTGGCTGGCGTGCCACCGTATAAGCAGTCTGGTGGTACATCACTGTTAACCACTGAGTTCGCTGCGATAACAGAGCGTGCGCCAATCGTAACGCCTTGGTTGATGACCGAGTTTCCGCCAATCCAAACATCATCTTCGACTGTAATAGGTAGACAGAAAGTCTCCCACTTACGACGACTGAGGTGATCCAGTGAGTGAGAGGCTGTGTAAAATTGGGCACTTGGCCCCACCAATACATTGTTGCCAATTTTGATATTCGCGCCATCAAGCATCACCACGTTCATGTTGATAAAGGTGTCGTCACCAATTTCGATGGTTTTGCCAAACTCACAATGAAAAGGGGGACGGACAACGCTGCTTCCTACTTTACCAAACAGATTAGCCTGAAGACTTGGTAGCTGAGTATCGTCTGAACATTGATTCAAGTCTGATAGCGCCTTGCTGGCGTGAGTGCGCATGTGGTCTATCTCATGGTCTGCGCCATCAAAAATCTCGCCGGACAGCATTTTTTCGAGTTCTGTTTTCGTTTTCATCGCTTGCACCTCACTAGTCAACATGGGTACTAGAATACGGATAACTGGACATAAAAAAAGAGAAAAGCCTAAGCCTTTCTCTTCCTGTTTTGTGCTCTATGTGAGCCTTGCTTAACTTAGCCAAACTTAACTTAACTTAGGCGTAACTTAACAAAGGCAAGCTCTACAAATTAGATTTGCTCAACGAAACCCATTAGGTGCTGCTTCACTTCATCTGAAGCGAAAGCGCTCTCTACAGAGTATTTGTAGATCTCTGCGTAGTCTTCTTTAGTTAGACCGAACGTTTCACATACACGCTTCACTTCGTTAGTCATGGTTGTGTTCGACACAGTACGGTTGTCTGTGTTGATAGTCACAACGATGCCGTCTTTCTTGAATTCAGCAATTGGGTGGTCGCTGAATTTGTGAATACACTTAGTTTGAACGTTACTTGTTGGGCAAGTTTCAAGCGCAACTTGCTTCTCTTTAACGATGTTGTATGCGTCTTCGTTACCTTGGATGTGAACACCGTGGCCGATACGTTCAGCGTCAAGCAGTGTTACTGCATCGTAAACGTTCTGACCATGCCATTGCTCACCAGCATGAACCGTCACACGGTAACCTTGCTCGATCGCGTATTGCGTGTATTCAGGGAACTCAACACAGAAGCCCGGCTTTTCACCACCTGCGATATCAAACGCAACTACACCTTTACCAAGGTATGGTTTACCAGCGTCGATAACATCTCTGATCGAATCTTTCGGGAACATACGCAGTACAGACATGATGTAGTTGCCTTTGATGTCGTACTTCTCTTCTGCACGTTTCATGCCTTTCACCGCACTTGCGATGATCGCATCAAGAGACAAGCCCTTGTTTACGTGAAGAATCGGTGCAAAACGAACTTCTAGGTACTTAACGTTTTCTAGTGCAGCGTCTTCGTAAAGCTCAAAAGAGATACGCTCAATTGCTTCTTCAGTCTGCATCACTTGTAGCGGCAGGCTGAAACAAGCCAGATACTCATCTAGGTTTTTGCAATCTTCTGGCACCGTTAGAGATTGAACAACCGCGTCGCGATCTTCAGGTAGTTCGATATTGTACTGTTTTGCTAGGTCAATAATCGTATCTGGGCGAACACTTCCGTCTAGGTGGCAGTGTAAATCAATCTTTGGTAGTGCTAGAAAATCCATGAGTATTCCTTAATTCTATTATTATTTGAGCGTGTTAACTCACATGCGCTAAATTTACCAAGACCATGATATGATTTAAAGTGACAATTAATCATCATTAACCTGAATTTAGGGAATATCATGGTAGATGTTAAAAGCTTACTTAAATGCGACATGAATTTGCTGCTTTGCCTACACGTTCTTATTGAAGAGCGAAGTGTGAGTAAAACAGCAGAGCGACTCTTTTTGAGCCAGTCTGCGGTAAGTAAACAGCTCACTAAGCTGAGAGCTTTGTTTGATGATCCGCTATTTGAGCGAGAATCCAAAGGTCTGTTTCCAACCCCGAAAGCTACTTCTTTAGCGCCTAAGATTCATCAGATCCTTTTGCAAGTTGAACAGCTAACCGTGCCGGACATTTTTGAGCCGAAAGACAGCGAGCGCACTTTTAATATCGATCTTGTTGAAACCGCTTATACCGCGATTTACCCTAAATTTATGCCTAACGCGCTAGCAGATGCGCCGAACATTACGGTAAACAGCACTACTTGGAGCAGCGAAACCTTTAAGCGCTTACTAAAGCGTGAGGTCGATTTCGGGATTGGAATTTTTGAGCTCGATGAAAGGGCTAGCACCCACATTCAAAATATCCCTGCCGAGCTAAACCACGTCGAGTTGCTGCAAGATTACTCTGTGTGCTTGATGCGAAATGATCACCCAGTACTTCAAGAAGAGTGGAATCTGCAAGCCTTCCTTAAATACCGTCATATTCAGTTGGTGACCGGTGGCGTTGGCGACTGGTTGCTACTGGAAATCTTGCAAGCCAAACAGCTTCAAATTAACAAAGCCGCCAACGTGTCGGACATCACCAGCGCAGTAAAGCTGTGCAAACAAAGCGATTTGCTGATGTGTTATCCGTACAACTCGGTTCGTGACTATATTGAGAGTGGCGAACTGGTGATGAAGCCGATTCCTATTGAGTTGGTTCCCGGTGGTTTGTTTTTGCTTTGGCACCGTTACTTTGATTCTGAACCAAGCCACAAATGGCTTCGCGACCTCATAGTCAATAAGACCCAAGAACCTCAGCTGTAAACCGCGAGCTACGATGATCAAAACGGCGAAATAAGTTTTTTAAATTTATTTCGTCTTTTTCGAATGAGCATTGTCTTATTACGGGTGCCAAATGCCCGCCAAGAATGAGATATCTAAATGAATCCAATGCCATCGATTCCGCAACAAGTCATTGAAGATGCTTGTGAGTGGGCAATTATGCACGGTTCGTCGCACCTTTGAACAATTGAGCTGTCAGCTTTCATCGGGCGATAATCAACGCCTGCTATTGAAAGATGTCGGCGCTGTCGATGTGGTGTACCTAAGAGCTGGCTACCAGTATTCAGATTACTGGGCTCCAGAGCTCAATGAATCAGTTTGTTGCCACACGCTAAGTCAGACTCGCTTGTTTATGGAGCAACACCATGTCGCAATGAACGCGACCATCAGCCAGCAACTAGCGACCAGTAAAACCATGCAAATGCTGCTGACCATGATGCCAGCAACAGAATACGCCCGCTGGGGCTTAACGCTAGAAGAAACCGAACTGGTCAAGAGTGTCTTGGCCGATATGAAGCCAATAACTAGTGAGTCGATTGGATGGTTTAACACGCAAGCCAACAAGCAAGAATGGGTGCTAAAAAACCAAGGCGAGGGCGGAGGCCATTGTGTCTTTGGTGACGACATCAGCGAACAACTGAGCCTGCTTAAACCAGAAGAGTACGACGCGTGGGCATTGATGCAGCGCTTGTACCCGCATGAACGTGACGTGCCGACCATTGCAGTGCGTGACACTCACCAAACGCTCGTGACAGACTTAGTCAGCGAAGTGGGTTTGTTCACCGTTTACTTCAAAGGTGAACCAGTAACAGAGCTAGACGGCTACGCGGGTTACTTGATCCGCAGTAAACCTGCCAGCGAAAATGAAGGTGGAATCCACAGTGGCAAAGGGATTCTCGATTCGTTGATGTTGATTGATTAGTTGAATCGGCATTAAAAACCAGAACTCATGTTCTGGTTTTTTGTATCTGAGCTCAGTAAAACTTCAGAGTTTGGATAACAACAATCACGCCCCTAACTTGGTAAAGGCCAACGGGGTTTGTCCAGTTTGCTGTTTGAAAAAAGCGATAAACGCACTGTTGGATGAGAACTCTAGCAGATGAGCCACATCAACGACTTGTCGGTTTTCTGAGAGCAGTTCAATCGCTTTAAACAAGCGCCATTGCTGTCGCCACTCTTGGTAAGTCATGCCTGTTTCGGCTTTGAATAATCGAGTAATCGTTTTGGTGCTTGCGCCAACCGAGTTCGCTAATGTCGAGAGGGCTGGGGCAAGAAAGGAAGCGGTTCGGACTTGTTTGCAAAAGCTTTTAAAGCGGCGATCTGTCGGTAGTGGCAAGATAAACGAGTGTTGGTTAGCACTGTAAAACTCTTCCCAGAATAGGTTGGCGGTATTGGTGGTTTGCTCGCGGGCAACATCCCAATCCCAGAAAGCCATCTTATTGATCAGGGCTTTTAAAAGCTCATTCACTTCCACAATTTCAATCGCTTCTGGGCAGGTGTAAATACTGCTATCAAAATAGAGCGACCGATAAGCAACCACATTGGTCATCTGCGCGCGATGTTTGGTATAAGGCGGGATCCACACGGCTTTAGTCGGCGGCAAAATGCAAATGGCGTTTTCTAAGGTCAAGGTGATGCAACCCTGCGGAGCATACAGCAACTGTCCTTTTACGTGGTGATGTATTCCTGAATCATGCTGACCTAGCTCTGCCGCAATCCCTATTACGGGCGCAGGTAAGCTGTCTGCATCAAACTCAATCGTTTCGCTGATTAATGCCATTTGTCCTAATCTTGTTGTTTTTGGTTTTAATGTTGTTAACGAGCCAAGGTTAGTTTCCCCTAGACTCCTCGTCAAGTTCACTGGTCTTGGAAAAATGATGAAAACAAAACCTTCTTTATGGCAAATGGTGCTATTGCTGATGTTCCCTCAAATCGCAGAAACCATCTATAGCCCGACTCTGGATTCAATATCGAAATCCTTTGATGTGAGTTACGCACAAGCGGCGCAAACCCTCTCGATCTACTTCTCAGCGTTTGCGCTCGGTGTTGTGGTATGGGGCATATTGGCAGACAAATGGGGGCGTCGACCAACCATGTTACTGGGCATGGGGTTATTCGCCTGTTCAGCACTTATTGCTATGCAAACCGACAGCTTTACGTGGTTGATGATAGCCAGAGCCATGGGTGCTTTCGGGCTTGCGGTGGGCTCGGTGGTGACACAAACCATGTTGCGCGATGCCTTTAGCGGCGCGGAACTGGCCAAGGTGTTTGGTTACATGGGGATGGGGCTGTCGATTAGTCCAATCATCGGGCTGCTTCTTGGCGGTCAACTAAGCCAAGCGGGCGGGCATCAATATGTGTTTATTGCCTTGTTTATTATGGTGTTAGCGTTGTTGGCACATAGCCTATGGTCATTGCCTGAAACGCAACAATCTAAGCAGCCATTGCAGTTAAAGTCACTCAGTATTCACATGATCAAAGATAGCAATATATGGATGTCTGCGTTGCTGGTTGCGTCGTTCAATATTGCACTGTTTTCCTATTATCAATTGGGTTCATTTGCCTTCATTCAACTTGGATTTAGCGTTGAGCAGTTTGGCTACAGCGGCATTGTGCTTGGGTTCGGGACTCTGTTGGGAAGCTTGGTGAACAAGACATTGTTGAAGAGACAAGTGTCTTCAATGTCTCTGATTGGTATCGCAGCAGGGCTTCAAACATTAGGTGCGGTGGGTGTGTATTTTTCACAACACACGATCTGGTTCTTGCTTCCAATGATGTTGGTGGTTATGGCGTTTGGCATTGCGATTCCCAATGTATTGAGCCGAGCGTTGGTACGTTACCAATCTCAAGCAGGAAGTGCAGGCGCACTGTTTGGTTTGATGTATTACACCTTGATCGGCTCAGGGCTCGCTTTAGCGGGAATGCTCCAAGATCTAGGTGTAGTGTTGGTACTTTGTGGCGCGTTATCTGTTCTGGTGACGATACGCAGTCGACTCCAGCTTAAACGCTAAGTCTCTCATCTGTATTGATAAATTCCGTGTCCTGTTTGGCGCGGAATTTATCATTTCTTGGTTTGTAAATTTGGATATTGACAGGGGTAGAGTGATCGTTCTACTCTGTGGGTAGAACAATCATTCTACCCTTTGTCGGGTATTGAGAGAGCACTATGTTGAGAGAACAGATTGCAGCAAGCTTAGAGGTGGCATTTAGCCAGCAAGGTTTTGCTGAGCCGAGCGTTGCACAGCTGAAAACGGCGTGCGATGTAAGCCTAAGAACCTTGTATAAACATTTCCCTTCAAAAGAAGCGATGATCGTTGGTGCCTTGGAATATCGACACCAACGCTACTTAGATTTCTTGTTGGAAACGTCGCCTGAAAAGGGGCTCGCATCGGTTACTCATATCTTCAACAAGCTCCAACAATGGTTAGAAGAGTATGCGCCACATGGGTGTATGTCGATGAATGCGATGGCCGCGTTTCCCGATAATGAGCTTATCAGCCAAGCGGTTACACAGCATAAAGAACAAGTTCGTTTGCTAATAGGCAAGCAGAGCCTGCGAGAGGATCTCGCGACACCGCTGTTTTTACTTCATGAAGGCGTATCAAGCGCGTGGCCAGTCTTAGGCGAAGAAGCAGTGGCATCGGCACAGAATATGGTGACAAAATTACTCGAGGAAACACGATGAAATTCGAACTACCGAAAACAATGAAAGGCGTAGAGATGTTGGGGCACGGCGGGGCAGAAATGCTTGGCTACCGCGGAGATATCGCGGTTCCTCAAATCGAACCTAATGAAGTGCTGATCAAAGTCATGGCTGCAGGCGTTAATAATACTGACATCAACACGCGAATCGGTTGGTATGCAAAAAGTGATGATTCAGACGATGCCAGTTGGTCGGGTGAAGCGCTAAAGTTCCCTCGTATCCAAGGTGCTGACGTGTGTGGTTTTATCGTGGAAGTCGGCAATGAAGTCTCAGTTGACCGTATTGGTGAGCGTGTTCTGATTGAGCCTTGTTTGACCGAGGTTTATGGACGAGATCTGCCACAGCCATGGTATTTCGGATCTGAATGCGATGGTGGTTTCGCTGAATACACCAAAGTAGCAGCTAAGCACGCTTACGCGGTGAACAGCACCATGTCGGATGTTGAGCTAGCGTCTTTCCCATGTTCTTACTCAACAGCAGAGAACATGCTAACTCGTGCCAATGTGGCTGAACCTGATCGCGTGCTTATCTCAGGTGCATCGGGCGGTGTGGGCTCTGCGGCTATTCAGCTAGCAAAAGCTCGCGGCGCGTATGTTATTGCCATCACTAGCCCAAGCAAGAACCAACAGTTACTTGAACTTGGCGCTGATGAAGTGATTGCCCGTGATTCAGATTTGGTTAACGCGCTAGGCGAAAGCAGCGTGAATGTGGTGATCGATTTAGTTGCTGGTGACAAGTGGCCAGAGTTTCTTGAAGTGCTGAAACCACATGGCCGTTATGCTGTGTCTGGTGCGATTGGTGGTGCAATGGTTGAGCTTGATGTGCGAACTTTGTATCTCAAAGACCTCAGCTTTTTTGGTTGCACGGTTTTAGAACCGCAAGTATTCCAAAACTTGGTTAATCGTATCGAGAAACAGCAGATTGGCGCCATCGTTGCAGAGTCTTATCCGCTAGCCGATATCCATAAAGCGCAAGATGAGTTCTTAAAGAAAAAGCATGTTGGTAAGATCGTGTTGGAAGTGGCAGAACGCTAGTTTTAGTCAGCTTCACGGTTTAGATTGATGGAAGAGTGAGCAAGCTTTATTTGCTCGCTCTTTTTGTTCCTGGTGAATACCGAGGAGCTGAGCAAATTGTTGGGTAACAGATCCTATACAGCTGAAAGGTTAATGATTCATTTATCACTGTATGGTTTATGAGTTGCCTGTGCGATAATCACCGCCGTTATATATCCCGAACTGTTTGATAATCATCTAGGAGCCGTATTGATGTTTAAAAGGGTATTGCAGGCACTATTCTCACCTTTTGTTTATTCAAAAAACAAACCCTCTGCAGAGCCTGCCCAACAAGAGCAACAACAAATCGTTGCTACTGATTCTGTTCAGTCTTCAATCTTTGTTCCGCCGTCGTCCACTCAGCCATCATCATTAATCGTCGATAAGACGCTTAGCCTTCACGATGGTGAGTTCCTTGATTATTTGTTTGGAGAGTCTCGCCTTCGCACGGAGTCAGACCCATTTAGTGATTTTGTCGCTTGTCAGATCGAACGTTTGATTCGCTCTCCAAAAGCCCTGCTTAATGAACTGCCAGTGATGCCAGCCTCTGTAACCACGTTAATGGCAGAATTACAGAGCGACGAGTTTGATGTCGATGCATTGTTAAGAGTGATTGAGCGCGAGCCGAGTATGGCTGCCGATGTGATTAAACTGGCTAACAGCGCCTTCTACAAACGCAGTGAAAAACAAGTTACTGACTTAAAAACTGCTTTCCTCAATATGGGTTCACAAGGGCTAATTGAAGGCGTGGTTAATTCTTACATGAAGAACTTCACGCCGGGGAACAATATTTACTGGCGTCACTTCGGTGAGAAAATTTGGAATCACAGTGTTCAAACCGCGTCGTTTTCTAAGGAGTTGATGAAAGACTCTTCATCTCAAGAAGAGCAAGCAGCGGCGTATTTTGTTGGGTTAATTCGCAACTTAGGCAAGATGATCATTTTCCAGATGATGGTAGAAGCCTTCAAGCATGTTGATCCTTCTGTTCCACCTAACTCGTTAGCATTGAAGCGCCTGATGAACAGCTACTCCATTCGCCTGACTTACACCATTGCTAAGTTCTGGGAACTGCCAGAATCAGTGTTGACCGCGATTGGCTACCAAGAGTCGAGCCGATACGAATGCACACCACTTGGTCAAGCTGTGTTTGAAGCTAACTACTTGAGTGAGCTGTGCTATTTACTGGAAGAACAAACGATTGAAGTCGAGCAATTTAAGCGCAGATGCAAAGAGACACTGATGTCTCCGGCTGCATACAAAGTGGCTAACCGTATCTATAAAGAGTCTGAATTATCGCTAGTGAGCTAACCCTTAGCCTATTCGACCTACGCTGTGACTGAACATAATGATTGGTTGCAACTTGGTTGGGCTAGGTTGTGAAATACATTCAGCTACGAAATACGCTTACAAATGGCTAATCCACAGCTTGTCGAGTTCGCACCAACCGAAACCATTCACTTGTGCGCCGTGTATCTTTTCAGAAACCTCTAAGTTGAACGCCTCTTGCTTGAGCTCAACCACAACTCCAGATTCATGCAACCAATGCCGAAGCACCAACAGTGCATTCATTGCTAACTCAAAGTTGGGCTGGTTTGTTATTGAGGCTAAGCCTTGTTCGATTGTCTCTAGCATCTCAGAAGGTAAAGTTAATTCCTCAAACGGGAAGCGAGTGAAAAAGCTTAACCACGAAGTGAAGGTGTCGTTCTCATCAATAATACTGCACAGCGCGACGTCTTTGGTAGTTAGGTAGTGAGTTAGGTAGTGCCCATATTCCACGCTGGTTTTGTGGTCGCCGGATACTGACAACTGATCGAAAAGGGTTTGGCATTCAGAGGTGTCTTCAACGGTGAACTCACGAACGGTTTTCGACAACATCGGGCTTTGAATCTTGAAGAAGGTTGAGCCGAAATCCGGTTGGGAAGCATGGTTATCGCAACGCACTGTGGTCGTCTTTTCGGGCAGTTTCACGCACACCTGATTTTGAGCGCAGGCTTTGCTCTGTGCCCATTCTGGATAGACCCACAACTCGACTCGATTGAGAATCGGCGTGCTTTGTGAATACGCGTTATTGCGGCTCAATCTCAACATCTTGCTCGAGAAAATGTCTAATGAGAACGCGCCAGAACCAATCAGCCTATCAGTCGGTGATGAGGGATCAAATACGGAGGCTTCAGTTCTGGCAAGTAGGCGTGGTAAATGCCAATCAGGTTGATTCAGTTTCACGACAACCACATTGCATGCCGCGATAGAGACCTCATCAATATGCTGATAACAACGACGCCATATTTTGCTTTGGCAGAGCGAGTTAAGGTTGCGCGCTATGTCTTGAGGTTCGAGTGTTCTTCCGTTATGAAACTGAACACCATTACGAATTTGAAAGTGCCACTGTGTCGCATCTTGATTAGGCTGCCAATGATAAGCCAGATCGCCGCTGAGTTTGCCGTGCTGAACGGTGGTAAGGCGTTGGCAAACTTGCATCACTAGGAAGCGTTCGGTGCGTCTAAGTACTCGTTGAGGGTGAAGAGCCTCGAGCTCTCGGTGAAACGGGATGTACGCGATATTCTGCGTCGACGGATTGGTATTGCTTAGAAAGGCTTGCAACTCAGTGCCAGCATTGCGGCCGTTGAAGCTCAAGGTGCTAAACACCTGTTCTATGTTGCCTGCGTCAGCTTGGGTTTGTGCGTATTGGTAACACGCCTCAATGGGTTCAACCAGACACGTGAGTTGTGCCTTCTTGCTGCGGCCTGAGCTAGCTTGCCACTCAATCCAGCCTTGTGCTGTCATCGCTTTGAGTAAGGTCTGAACGTGACGTTCACTCACGTGCAGCAGTGTGGCCAGTTGGTTGACCTGACAGTGTGATACTCCAGGCCCAAAAGCCTGAAATATCTTTTCATACAGTTCAAGCTTACGCTTAAGGTTGCCCAATTTGCTTTTCCTAACGACGAGGTTGAGTTAAATGTGAATAGCCAGAATCAATCAGTGCGTTTTCCATCGTATCGAGAACTCGAGAGGTTATCTCTGAGCTCAGGATATTCGATTCAGTTTTGCCTTGAAGCACCAAATCTGAAAAATGGTCGATTTCAAACTCGAATCCATTCCCTGTCACTCGGTAGTTAATGGTCGACTTTTTGCCTTGATGTTCAATCTCAATAAAGGCCGGATTCCACCATTTTTCGTGAATGGTGATTTTGGTTTCAGGTCCACTCAAGTGTGCTGATCGGGGAAGGTTTTGCACTGTTGATGCCGATATCTTACCGCTTATATCACTAGAGAATGTAAAGCATGCATTGGTATCAACATTCGCTCCCTCATAAAGACACGACATCTCTACCTGAGGTTTTGAAGGGTTTACACCCAGCGTTCGGCACAGATCGTAAAAGAACCAAAGCCCATAGACCCCAACATCGAGTGTTGCTCCGCCTGACAAATCCGGATTGAAGATAAACAAATCGGGCTCATAGTCATGATGGTTACCAAAGCTGGCTTCGATTGAATCTATCTGAATGTTGTTATCGACCAAGAATGATTGGAGCTCACGATATGCGGGAAACACCACGGTTTTCATTGCTTCTAACAGCATCACGCCATTTTGCTTCGCGAGAGCTTTCATCTCAAGCCAGTCAGCAAGGTTGGTAAAAGCCGGCTTCTCGACCAATACATGTTTTTTATTCTTTAGAAACAACTCAGTGAGTGGCTGGTGGTATGGGTGAACCGTAGCGATGTAAACCGCTTCAACACTTGGGTCATTCGCCATCTCTTCATAAGAACCATAAGCCTTGTCGCAAGCAAACTTGTTGGCGAACGTGGCTGCGCGTGAGTGATCTCTGGCGGCAACCGCATCAAGCTCACCATGCAGAGAGTGCTCTGTGACTGCGGTTGCGAATCGATTGGCGATATTGCCTAGCCCTGCGATGCCCCATTTTATTTTGCGTTGCGTGTCGCTCATCTGTTGCTCCAAATCGTTGTTTTGTCTCAGTGTACTCAGAGACGTCACATACAAATAGAGAACAGATTTCTCAACCTGTTCTCTATTTATTTTATTCTAGTTGAAGCTCAGGATTAGCTCTGTATTGAGTGTTTCCAATCGGTTAGGGCTTTAATGTGTTTTGGCCCGATGCCACAACAGCCACCGATAATATTCGCGCCCAGTGCGTGCCAGCGTTTAGCGTAAGTTAAGTAACCTTGGCCATCCAGCTCACGCATCTCCTGAAACATATCATTCGCTTCATGTTCGTTGCTGATAGGCGCAAAATTGTTGGCATAGACACCAACTTCTAAATCACTGCCTAGCTCATCGATCACTTTCTTGGCATCGATAATGGCTTGATCCATCACTTCAGGCACTGAACAGTTAAACATAATGCCTGTCGTGTTTGATTGGCAGGCAAGTTTGATGGCGTCTGTTACGCTCTCGCCAGAACGAATATTGGCAGAATCGCCCTTGGTATCTTCCAAACTGAATGCGTAGTAACACGGCTTATCTGACTGCTTAAGAACCGCATGAATGGATTCGAACTCTTGCAGGCTGCAGATGGTTTCCGCTATCCAAAGATCGATGTTTGGATCCTGGGCATCGTAAAGCGTTTGAATGATTGGCGCCGCCTCTTCTACCTTAAATAAGTCTGGTCGGTAGCTGCCAAATGGCGGTGGAATCGCGCCCGCCACTTTTACGGTGTGAGAAGCATTGTTAGCAACTGCTTTAGCCAGCTCACCAGACAGTGCGGCTAGTTCAAAACCTCGTTGTTCGAACAGCTCTGCACCCAAGTGAAAAGGCACACACGCGTAGCTATTGGTGATTAGGATTTCAGCACCTGCATCGACAAAGTTTTGATGCGCTTGGCTAACAAATTCGGGTGCTTCAATCAGCGCTTGAGCACTCCAAAGCGGTTGAGAAAATGGCGCGCCAATTTCTTTGAGTTCTCGGCCCATGCCGCCATCAAGTATGGTTAGTGTTTTCATATTCAATACTATCTAAACAATTGCTGAAGTTCTGCCGCCACCATAGCAGACAACCTTGTCAGACAGAAGCCATCAAGCCAAGGTTCAACTATCGATGAGGGAGTTTCGTTATAAGCCGTCTAGCGGGCTAGTCGTGCCACTAAAGTGTTGCCCAATAACGTGAGTGTAAATCTGAGTTGTCTTAACATCACTGTGCCCCAGTAGCTCTTGAACCGTTCTGATATCGGAGCCTGACTTTAGAAGTTGCGTAGCAAAACTGTGCCTGAAAGTATGACAACTAATTCGCTTGTGGCGCAATTTATTAGAGTTAGTCGCCTTCTTCAGCGTTTTTCGGAGTACCGAATCATGTAGGTGGTGTCGGCATACGATCCCCGACTCAGAGTGTTGAGTGACGGATTTTGATGGGAATAGGTACATCCAAGCAAGTTGTCGATAGGCACTAGGGTATTTTTTACCTAATCGGTGAGGCAAAGATGGCCCAAACCCATTCAAGTTATCTTTAGCGAGCAGAACTGCAACTTGTGAAATTTTGTCTTGTATAGCTTCAGTGAGTGAAAAACTTAAAATTGTCACTCGGTCTTTATTTCCTTTCCCATTGTGAACAGTGAGAGACCCTTGTTTTAGATCTATATCTTGTACTCGAAGCCTCAGGCATTCCGATACTCTCAAACCTGAACCATACAACAAGCGAAAAAACAGTTGATATTTAGGATCTATTTCATTGATCACCGAGATAGCTTCCGCATGATTGAGTACGCTAGGAATTTTTCGAGACCGAGTCGCATAGCTAAACCCTAAGTCTCCTAGAGGTTGCTTAATAAATTGATTGTATAAATAGGCTAGAGCATTGAGAGCTACCTTTTGAGTATTGATGGCTACTTTTTGTTGATTAGCTAAATGAGAAAGAAAGGAGACAACTTCAGCGGCATGCATCTGTTCAGGGTGTTTAAGCTTATGAAAATGAATGAAGTATTTTATCCAGTAACAGTAGGCTTTGATTGTCTTGCGACTATAGCCTCGCATCGTCATATGTTCGCAAATTGCCTGCATGAATTGACTCGCCATATATTCCCCTCACAAAATCTGTACATACAGACAGTTTATTGCTTGTTGAATAATTAATGACTTTAAAAAGAGTGGTTTTTAACTCTGATTGAGCACGAATTTAACGAGAGGCTTATTTTAAATTATTGATTATACTGCAGATTTATGGGTGGTTAATAATGAGGCCGAGCGTTACATAGTCGGCAATATGTGCTTGCACGTTTTCACACTTATTGTTTAGACCCACTTTTATATTAAATGCATAGCATTCAGTTGGTTATGAGTGACCTTTTTGATATGTTAAGCGGATGGATTCGTGTTTGCACAATATTAAAATGTTATGTGCTAGGAGGTTATATGAAGTTATTATCGATAGTTGAAGCAATACTCAAACCAAGAGCTAGGCGCAGAGAGGAAGCTAGATCAGGACGCATCAAAGACGAATATGCTGAATCTGAATTTCAAGATGCTTTAAAGCTTGCGGAGAAAAATGAGCGCAAGACTTACGACAAGTATAAAGATGAGTGATAGCCATGACATTAAATGACTTGGGAGCGGTATTGGAAAAAATGTACAGGAATGCTCCTGCAAACGAATCCGTAGCAATGATTCACTTGTTTGGCATCCAGTATGCTGAACAAATCAAAAACCTAAATGTATCGTGTAAAGCTTTAGCTAAAGCTGCAGGCATTAATGAGTCCTACGGTACTGAGATTAGCAAAGGTATCAAACTTTCTAAGTACGTCACCGTTAAAGTACGCACATAACAAACGACTATGGCGT